>NZ_CP141048.1:2502500-2830625 GCF_034627025.1 Microvirga lotononidis
TCGGCGTGCGGCAGGTCCCAGGTGAGCAGAACCGCGTCGCGCCCGAGCGAGGCCACCCGTGGGGAAGCGAGACGGTCGGCTGGTGAGGTGAGCATGGCAAGCTCCGCCATCGCTGTCTGTCTCCATCTGTCCTTGTGGGATGCCGCAGTAAGCTCCGCGACATCCGCTCTTTGCCGAAGAGGCAGATCAGTGAACCGAGAAGTAGTCGCCCGGGTTGTTGTTGACGTCGTCGGCGTTCACGTTCACGAGGGTGACCGTGTCGCCGTTGCCGAGATCGACGATCGTGTTGTGGCCCACCTGATGAACGCGGCTGGCGAGATCTTCCGCCGAAGCGATATCGGTTCCGTTGATCCCCTTGGAGATCTGCAGGATGTCCTGACCGGCCTTGAAGTCGAGGATGACGTCGTTGCCGCCGCCGCCGCTGAAGACGAAGGTGTCGCGACCGGCGCCACCCTGGAGGATGTCGTCGCCTGCGCCACCATTCAGGATGTCGTCACCGGATCCGCCGCGCAGAATGTCGTCGCCTGCGCCGCCGTTCAGGATGTCGTCACCGGAACCGCCTTCGAGAACGTCGTTCCCGTCGCCGCCCTGAAGGACGTCGTTGCCGTTGCCGCCGCGCAGATAATCGTCGCCGGCGCCGCCGAGCAGAATGTCGTCGCCGTTTCCGCCGAACAGGATGTCGTTTCCGGCATCGCCTTGAATCACGTCGGCTCCGTTGCCGCCGAACAGAACGTCGTCATTGGCGCCGCCGGAAATCCAGTCGTCGTGGTTGCCGCCGAAGATCGTGTCCGCTCCAGCGCCGCCGGACAGGGCATCGCTGTCGTTGCCGCCGAAGATCAGGTCGTCGCCGCCGTTACCGAAAATTACGTCCGGACCGTGCGTGCCGTGCAAGACGTCGCTTGAGGCTCCACCACCAATAGTCGCCATATCTCTCATCCTTGTTGTCAGCACCGGGCAAGCCGCGACGCACCCGGTTGCATGTTCGAGCCAAAATGAAGCGCTATTTGCGCAAGGAGATTTCCGGGAGGTGACTGTGTCGAGAGTGTCCCGGCGAATACTAAGTAAAACAATAAGGAGTACTTGTAAATCCTAAAGTAGTATTTTCAATGAGCAACAAGTTACTAGTATATATCAGTCAATATTGTATTTGATTTGTTTGAATGTATTTTGTGAATGAATTCGATTTGCTTCGAAATTCGAACTATCGTGCGCGACGCCGCCCGCGCCGGAAGCGCGGGTGGGCGCGGGTGGGCGCGGACGGCGCGGGAGGATTTCGGCTCATTCCTCACGGAATGCGCGGTCGAAACTTTCGGTGATCGGTGCCAGCAGGTAGTCGATGGCGCGCCGGGGTTGGTTGACGATCAGGACTTCGGCCGGCATTCCGGGATAGAGGGTGACCTTGGAATTCGCCTTGAGGCTTTCGGGCGCGATCTCGGCGCGAGCGACGAAATAGGCGTAGTTGTTCCGGTCGTCCATCTGCTGGTCGGCCGACAGATAGGTCAGCTTTCCCGCGAGCGGTGGCGTGCTGCGGCTGTTGTAGGCTGTCAGCCGGATCTGGACCGGCGCCCCGACGCGAACGGAATCGACGTCGCGCAGTCCGATCTTGGCCTCGACGATCAGCGGCTCGTTCTCCGGCACGATGTCGAGAATCGGCTGGCCGGCGCCGATGACGCTGCCCAGGGTGTGCGAGCGGATGTTGGTCACGATGCCCCTCTCCGGAGACACGATCTCGACACGTCGCAGAATGTCGGTCGCGGCGTCGATCCGCCCGACCGTATCGGCGAGTTCGAGCTGCGCGGTCTGGATGTCGGACGCGACCTGCTGCTGGAAGTCGTTGCCGAGCGAAAGGATTTCCAACTCCGCCGCCGCCTTGGCCTGTTCCGCCTTCGCCTTGCGCGACAGCAATTCGCCGGCATTGCCCTGAAGCTGGCTTTCGCGCGTCTGCATTTCCGTGAGGCGCGGGCGCGGCGCATAGCCCTTCTCGACGAGGCCCGCGATCGCCTTGAGCTCCCGATCGAGCAGTTCCGCCTGTCGTGTATTCGCCTCGGTCTGAGACCTCACGGCCTCGAGTTCCGCCACCTGCTGGGCGATGGTCTTGCGTTGGATGTCGACGCGGCGTTCGAACATCTCGCGCCGCGCCGTGAAGTACTTCCGTTCGGCGTTCAGGATGTCCTCGGCCGTCGGCCCGCCCGCCTGGAGCAGGGCATCGGGAAAGGTGAGGTCGTTCAGCCCGGCCTGTTCGGCGCGCAGCCGCACGAGCCGCGCCTCAAGGCCGAGCCGCTTGGAACGCAGCTGCTCGAGCTCGGCCTTCGGCCGCGTGTCGTCGAGGCGTAGCAGCGGCTGCCCAGCCTTCACGACCTCTCCCTCGTGGGCGAGCAGGGTCTTCAGGATGCCGCCTTCGAGATGGCTGATGGTCTTGCGCTTGGAATCGACCACGACGGTGGCGGTGGCGATCGCGGCACTGTCGAGATGCGCCGAGAAGGCCCACGTGGTGAGACCGCCGAGACCGAGGAAGATCGTCGCCAGCCCGGCGATCACCGGCCCGCGATAGGACGGCTCGCCCGGGTCCCGCGGCGGGAGGCGGTCTCTGGCCGCTTCGACATGAACGGTCGCGTAGGTCGCCGGCATGGACGGCTTCCGTTCCATGATCTCAGAACGCTTTTTCATGCGCTTCCTTTCACGGCGGCAATCGGCTTCTCGCCGGGGGTGATCGTGCTCACGACGGAGGTTCTCGGACCGAACTGGCTGATCCTGCCCTCCTGGAGAACCATGAGCTTGTCGGCGGCCTGCATGACGGAGGGGCGGTGCGCGATCAGGATGATGATGGCGCCGTCGGCGCGCAGGGCCTCGATGGTGCGCACGAGAGCCCTCTCGCCGTCCGTGTCGAGATTGGAATTGGGCTCGTCGAGCACGATCAGGCGCGGCTTGCCGTAGATGGCCCGCGCTAGGCCGATCCGCTGGCGCTGGCCGCCGGAGAGGGCGAGACCCCCGTCGCCCAACGGCGTGTCGTATCCGAGCGGCAGGCGGCCGATCATTTCATGGACGTCGGCGAGGCGGGCGGCCTCCAGGACGAGGCGCGGGTCCGAATCGCGCATCCGGGCGATGTTGTCCCGGATGGTCCCGTCGAGGAGAGAGACGCTCTGCGGCAGGTAGCCGACCATGTCGCCGAACGAGCCGCGCTCCCAGAGATAGACGTTGTTGCCGTCGAGATAGACCCCGCCCGACGTGGGCTTGGTCACGCCGATCAGCGCGCGGGCGAGAGTGGACTTGCCGGCCGCCGAGGGGCCGACGATGCCGAGCACTTCGCCCGGCGCGAGGGTGAACGAGATGCCCTTGAGCACGGGAACGTCGGACCCGGGAGGAGCATAGACCAGCCGGTCGACCGTAAGATCGCCCTGCGTGCGCGGCGTCGGCTTCGTCTCGCGCTTGGGAGCCTGGTGCTCGATGAGATCGCTCACGTTCTTCCAGGCCGATATGGCGAGCACCCATTGCCGCCAGCCGTCGACCATCGAATCGAAGGGCAGGAGCATGCGGCCCATGATGATGCTCGACGCCACCATCGAGCCCGGGCTGACCTCCTGCTTGATGACCAGAATGGCCCCGACCGACAGAACGGCGATCTGCATGGCATACCGGCAGGTGCGGGTGAACGATGCCATGGCGCGGCTCCGGCGGGTCACGACGTCCAGAAGATCCTGCGTGTGCAGTTGGGAATGCCGCCACCGCTCCGAGAGGGCCGGGAGCATGCCCATGGCCTCGATCGCCTCGGCGTGACGAAGGGTGCCGCCGATCTCGCTGATGTTCTGCAACGACGATTCGTTGGCGCGCTTCATGGCCCTGCGCGTCAGGAAATCGGACAGAAGGCTCAAGGAGATGATGATGGTGGCCGAGACCAGGGCCACCAGGCCATAGAGCCAGTGGAGGGCAAACAGGACTGCGAGGAAGATGGGAGCCCAGAAGGCTTCCAGCGGGACGCTGATCGCGCTGCCGACGATGAACGTGCGAATGTCGTTGAGGTCGCGGATCGATTGCCCGGACTTGGAGATGCCCTTCGTCACGGAGGCGGAGATCGCGGCTTCCAGAACCGGGAGATTCAGTTTTCTGACCAGCTTGCTCGCCATCACCTGGTAGGTGAGGGCGCGCACGTAATCCAGAATGCAGTAGATGACGAGGCCGATGGCGGAGACGATGATCAGCATGATCAACGTGTCCGTGCTCTGGCTGTTCACGACACGGTCATGGACCTGCAGCATGAAGAGGGGGACGATCAGCTGAAGCACGTTGATGACGGCACTCAGGGCGGCCGCGTAGGCCACGCCGACGGCAAATGCCTTGCGCCCCTGGTGAAGGATATCGGCAGCTTGGGAATTGGCCGTTTTGCTCATGCAGGAATGGCTCCAAAAGAGGCAATGATGCGGCAGAACTCAATTTTGCCTAAAAGATATTCGAAGGGATTTATGAAACACCGATGGTAGAACGTCTACCCATAAAGTATGATTCGCCTAACAATAAGAGGCTCTGGCAGAGGAAACAACAGTAAGCGCTATCCAGGGTTGTTTGAGTTTACTTCCTGTATAAGCGTCCGACGCCAAGAGAAATATTAAATTAGTTCGAATTTCGAACTAATTTAATTGGCCAATAACGGGGTATAATATGCAAAATATATCAAACTCATTGCCTTGGGTCGTCGCGCAGGACGAGTCCGATCCTCTGTTGCCCACGGCGCTGCAGGCGCTCACACGCAGGGGCGATGCACCCGCGAGTCCGACTGAAGGATCCGAAGCGCCTCAGGGGGAGCAGGCCGTCATCAGCCATATCGAGATCGTTCGCGTGATCGAGAGGTTGCACCGGCGTTCGCTCGATCTCGTGCGGGCCGATCTCATCGAGGCCGGGATCGACGATTTGAGCCCGTCCCAGGTCATGATGCTGTTCACCATCGGGTCGAGCGAGCTGTCTGTCCGCGACCTGATCGAGCGCGGCTACTATCTTGGGTCGAATGCGTCCTACAGTCTCAAGCGGCTCGTCGAGGCCGAGTATGTCATTCGCACGGCCTCGGAGCGCGATCGCCGATCCGCCCGCATCCGCCTATCGGAGAAGGGGCGCGCCTTGTGCGACATGATCCGGCAGAACGACAAGACGTATCAGCAGCTCATGGCCCGCAACGAGGCGGAAGTGCGCAACCTGGAGACGACATTCCGGACGCTGAAGCGCATCGAGCAGACATGGAGCAATGCCGTCCGCTATCGCGACATGGGCTCGGATGAGTGATCCGGTCTTGCCGCATCCACCTCATCGGGATTGATGCAGGACGTTCCGATGGCCGCTCGAAGGATGGCTCTTCCGTCGACGACAGGCCGAAGGCGGAGCTCGGGCGCGAGGAACGGGATGGATGCAGGCAACGGACGATGGGTATTGCAGAGGATCGATCCTGGAATGTTGCAAGAGTTGATCGGAATTGAATCAATTTTCATTCAAAATTCGGGCCATGTTATTTTCGAACCGAATTCCGACCGTAAGACGCTTTTGATTGTGTTTGCCTATATCGACCAGAAACTTGGGACGCGGTCGCACTCGAGTTTTCTGCGTCATGTCGATTGCAAGAAGCTTTTCCTGAATCCCGGCCGGAACGAGTGGTATCAGACGGGCGTTCCCGGCGTTGCCTCCTCCTATTCTGGTCTCATCGCATTCCTTCGGGATGTGAAAGCGGACTTCGCCGACCACGAAATCCTGTGCCTGGGGCATTCGATGGGGGCCTTCCCGGCCTTAGGAATAGGTGTCGCTATCGGGGCCGACCGCATCCTGGCTTCTGCGCCGGAATATATCCTGAACTTGCCGGGCAGTCTGAGCGTCCGGCATCTGAAAGAGACGCGGGTCGAATGTGGAGACCTGACGCCTGTCCTGTCCGCCAATGCGTCGAGTTCCATCACGATCCTGGTGGGCAGGCAGAATGCCTTCGACATGGAGGCGGCAAGCCGATTGGGCCGTTTTCCGCAAACCGATGTGATCGAGCTGGAAACAGGCCACAACACGTTTCCCTACCTCAAGGACGTCGGGAGACTCGGAGCGGCGCTCGAAGCCTTCGTCGAAGGCCGGAACATTCGGCCGGTCGTTGCCGGCGTGTGATGCCGTCATCGATTCGCTCAGGCATCGGACGCGGGTTCGTCCTCGCGCCCGATGTTTCGTTTGCGTGAAAGATGAGAAACGCCAAAAACGGCCGGTCCTCGCTTCTACATGCCAGGAGCCGAATGTTTGGGCTGGCGGATGTGCAGGGCGATAAGGTCCCTGAGCCGCTGCGCGTCCCGGGCATCGAGAGCCTCGACCATGGCATGATGTTCGCGGCTCGACTGCTCGACGCGCGCCCGCGTGCTCCATTGACCGGCCAATGCGGACGACGTCCTGCTCCTCAGATCCGTCACGAGAGAGGATAGTTCCGGGTTGGAGCACAAACCGAGAAGTTCCCGATGAAAGGCGAGGTTCGCTTCGTATTGCTCCAGGACGGTGCCGTGGAGGATCATCTCGTCGAAGCTGCGGGCGAGAGCCTGAATCCGCGCGACGGCTGCGGGTGTCGCATTGGCCACGATGCTGTCGACGGCGGCCGTCTCGAGAATGACCCGGAGCTCGAGAATATGGGCCGTCTGATCGCTGTCGGGCAGGACGACATGATAGCCGCGATTGGGCACGTGCTGCACCAGCCGCTTCTGCGCGAGATAGTCGAGCGCGCGACGGATGTCGGAGCGGCCGGACCCGTAGCGATGCTCGAGGTCGATCTGCTTCAGCCACGTGCCTGGAGCGAAGGAGCCGGATCGCACGTCCCGCGCGATCAGATCGGCGACATTCATCCAGGGCTTCTTCAAGGGAGAATCCGTCGCGGTCATGTAATGTCGTCACCTCCTGCGGGATGGCGCTGCTCTTCCTTTAGGCAGAAAGCACCGCAACCGCAAAATCATTCGCCAAGCTTCCTCTTGCGTCGCTTCCGTAGGCGTGCATCATATTGGTACCAATTTTGGTGCGCATTCAAGGAGCCTGACGGCGAGCCCTCCGGAAAGGGGCTGCAGGAAGGCGCAAGGAAAGGGCGGAGCGTGTCGGGAAAAAATGCCTCGGAGATCTGGGAGCTGGTCGAGGCCAAGCGGCAGGTCTTCTATGACCTCAGCGATCGGGTCTGGGACATGCCCGAGCTCAATTTCGAGGAACACCGCTCTTGTGCCGAACACGTCGCGGTCCTTGAGCAGCAGGGTTTTCGGATCACCCGCGACGTCGCCGGCATCCCGACCGCCGTCATGGGCGAGGCGGGTGAGGGCGGACCGGTCATCGCCATCCTGGGCGAGTACGACGCCCTGCCGGGACTGAGCCAGGTTGCGGGAGTGGCCGAGCAGAAGCCGCTTGTCGCAGGCGGCAACGGTCATGGCTGCGGCCATAACCTGCTCGGCAGCGGCTCGCTCATGGCCGCGACGGCCGTGAAGGATTACCTGGAGGCTCATGGCGTCAAGGGACGCGTCCGCTATTACGGCTGCCCGGCCGAGGAAGGCGGATCGGCCAAGGGCTTCATGGTGCGGGCGGGGGTCTTCGACGACGTCGACATCGCCATTTCCTGGCATCCCGCACCTTTCGCCGGCGTCAACAACCCGATTTCGCTGGCCTGCAACGAGATCAACTTCCATTTCAGCGGACGGGCCTCCCACGCGGCGGCCTCGCCCCATCTGGGCCGAAGCGCGCTGGATGCGGTCGAGCTCATGAATGTCGGCGTCAATTATATGCGCGAGCATATGCCGAGCACCGCGCGCATTCATTATGCCGTCACCGACACGGGTGGAATCGCACCGAACGTGGTGCAGGCCAAGGCGACGGTGCGCTATCTGATCCGCGCGCGCGACCTGCCTGAAATGCAGGGATTGCTCCATCGGGTGAAGAAGATCGCCGAGGGAGCAGCGCTGATGACGGAGACGTCCGTTCGCAGCGAGATCGTCAGCGGCGACGCTAACCTGGTCGGCAACACACCGCTGGAGCAGTTGATGCACCAGAACCTGGAGCGGCTCGGGCCGCCCGTCTTCGACGAGCAGGACAGGGCCTTCGCGGCCGAGATCCAGAAGACGCTCTCCGTCGAGGACATCAAGTCGTCCTTCGCGCGCTTCGGCCTGAAGCCGCGCATGGGCGTCCCTTTGTGCGATACGATCTTTCCGCCTGAGAGCGGGGATGGAACGCTCGTGGGGTCCACCGATGTCGGAACCGTCAGCTGGGTGGTGCCGACCGTTCAGATGCGCGGCGCCACCTATGCCGTCGGCACGCCCGGACATTCCTGGCAGCTCGTGGCGCAGGGCAAGGCGCCGGCCGCCCACAAGGGCATGGAGCATGCCGCGAAGGTGATGGCCGGCACGGCGGTCGATCTCCTTCTCGACCCCGCCTTGATCGACGCTGCCAAGGCCGATTTCCGCGAGCGGCTCGAGGGGACGCCCTTCGTCAACCCGATCCCGGACGACGTCGATCCGCCCGTCATGGCGAGGGAGAGTTGAGCCCGGGCATGACGTGGCGCCTATCATTCTTCCAATCACCACACATGCGGGCGCGAAACGCCCGCCCAGTATCGAAAGAGGGACATCCATGAAGACCATCGGCAAGATTTTGGCACTCGCGCTCACGGGCGCAACGCTCGCGCTTGGGACGGGCGCGATGGCGCAGGAGAAGACCTGGACGAAGGTCCGCATTGCGACGGAAGGCGCCTTCGCGCCGTGGAACTTCACCAAGCCGGACGGGACGCTCGATGGCTTCGAGATCGATCTCTACAAGGATCTCTGCAAGCGCATGAAGGTCGAGTGCACCATCGAGGCGCAGTCCTTCGACGGCATCATCCCGGCGCTGAACGCAGGCAAGTTCGATGCGATCATGGCCGGCATGTCGGCCACGGCCAAGCGCGAGGAGGTGATGGCCTTCACCCAGGCCTACGGCACGACCGGCCAGACATTCGCGGTCCTGAAGTCGAGCCCTCTCGCAACCATGCCCCTGAACGGCAAGATCTTCTCCCTGGCCACCAATGAGGCGGGCGCCGCGGCGGCCATCGAGGAGCTGAAGCCGGTCCTGAAGGGCAAGACCATCGGCGTGCAGGGCTCCTCGATCGCCGCTAACTTCCTCGACAAGTATCTGAAGGGCACGGCGGAGATCCGGGAATACAAGACCACGGAGCAGCACGATCTCGATCTGACGGCCGGGCGCATCGATCTCATCATGGCATCGACGGCCTACCTGTCGGGCGCTGCCGCGAAGGTCGGCAACGAGGAGATGACGCTGGTCGGGCCGCGATTCCAGGGCGGCATGCTCGGACGCGGAAGCTCGGTCGGCCTGCGCAAGAGCGATCCGGAGCTGAAGGCCCTGTTCGACAAGGCCATCACCGAAGCGAAGGCCGACGGGACGATCGAGAAGCTCTCGATGAAGTATTTCGGCTTCGACGTCACGCCGCGCTGAGACCTCTCCAAGATTCCGGTGCCGGAACCCCGAGCGGTTCCGGCACCGGCTCCCTTCAGTCTGCGCCGAAAATGCGTTCGAGCCGCTCCAGCACCTTGAGGAGCGGCTTGGCCTCCGGGCCGAGCTCGTCCAGGATGCGGCGCTCGAACGCCACCGCTTTCGGGATGATATCGAGATAGACCTTCCGGCCGAGCGCCGTGAGGGTCAGGATTTCCTCCCGTCTGTCCTCCTCGCTCTCGCGGCGCTTGAGCCAGCGCCTCTCCTCCAGGGCGCGCACGGCGCGGCTCACCTTGGTCTTGTGCATGGCCGAGTGCCGGCCGATGGCCTTGGCGCCCATTTCCTCGAACTGTCCAAGGGTTGCCAGCACCCGCCATTCCGGAATCGTCAGGTCGTGATGGGGGCCGTAGACGGAGCGGAAATCCTGCGAGACCGCCGAGGCGATCCGGTTGAGCCGGTAGGGCAGGAATTGTTCGAGCTGGAGTTTGGCCATGGCGTTGTTGGTTACAAAATAGACAGTTACAGTTGTGACCAATTGTGGAGGTCACGACCATGAATGTCCAGAATCCATCCCTGAAAGGCCAAGCCGCCGAACGGCTGGAGAGCGCCATCCAGCCCGGCTACATGTCCGGTTTCGGCAACGGCTTCGAGACCGAGGCTCTGCCCGGGGCGCTCCCCATCGGTCGGAACTCGCCCCAGAAATGCTCCTACGGCCTCTATGCCGAGCAGCTCTCCGGGTCGCCCTTCACCGCGCCGCGCACGACCAACGAGCGCTCCTGGCTCTACCGCATCCGCCCGACGGTCACCCATTGGGGCGAGTTCCAGAAGGCCGATATCGGCCTCTGGCGCACGGCGCCGGCCGTCGAGGTGGAGATCCCGATCGCGCCCATGCGCTGGAGCCCCATCCCGCTGCCCGAGGAGAGCGTCTCGTTCCTCGAAGGCGTGCGCACCATCACCACGGCGGGCGATGCCGGCAGCCAAGCCGGCATGGGCGCCCATGTCTATCTCATCACCCGCTCCATGGTGGACGAGTACTTCTACAATGCCGACGGCGAGATGCTGTTCGTGCCGCAGCAGGGCGATGTGCGCCTGTGGACGGAGTTCGGCATCATCGACATCGAGCCGGGCGAGATCGCCGTGATCCCGCGTGGCGTGAAGATCCGGGTCGAGCTCCCGAACGGGCCGGCACGGGGATATTTCTGCGAGAATTACGGCGGCGCCTTCACGCTCCCAGAGCGCGGGCCCATCGGGGCCAATTGCCTCGCCAACCCGCGCGATTTCCTCACGCCCGTCGCGGCCTACGAGGACAAGGACGCGCCCTCCAAGATGTACGTGAAGTGGGGCGGCTCGCTGTGGGTCGCCGACATGGATCACTCGCCTCTCGACGTGGTGGCGTGGCACGGCAACTACGCGCCGTACAAGTACGACCTGCGGCGCTACTCGCCGGTGGGCCCGATCCTCTACGATCACGCCGACCCGTCGATCTTCACCGTGCTGACGTCGCCGTCGGAGACGCCCGGCACCGCCAACATCGACTTCGTGATCTTCCCGGACCGCTGGCTCGTGGCGGAGAACACCTTCCGGCCGCCGTGGTACCACATGAACGTGATGAGCGAGTTCATGGGGCTGATCTACGGCGTCTACGACGCCAAGACCGGGGGCGGCTTCGTGCCGGGCGGCATGTCGCTCCACAACACCATGCTGCCGCACGGTCCCGACATGGACGCGTTCGAGAAGGCGAGCAACGTGGAGCTGAAGCCGCACCGGCTCGAAGGCACCTTGGCCTTCATGTTCGAGACCCGCTTCCCGCAGAAGGTGACGGCGTTCGCCGCGGGCACCGAGTCGCTGCAGAAGGATTATGGCGCTTACGGCCATAAGCTGAAGAAGCACTTCAACCCGAACCAGCGCTGATGGGAACGATGACTGTGCTCGATCACACGCATGACCCGAAGCGTCAAAGCTTCGTGCCCTCGGCCAACGGCCATCCGGACTTCCCGATCCAGAACCTGCCGCTGGGCGTCTTCAGTCCCGGCGACGGTGCTCCGCGAGGAGGGGTGGCCATCGGCGACAGGATCCTCGATCTCACGGAGGCTCTCGCGGCCGGTCTCTTCACAGGCGCGGCCGCCAAGGCGGCGGAGGCCGCGTCAGGTTCCGCGCTCAACGCCTTTCTGGCGCTTGGAGCCGGAGCGCGGCAGGCGTTGCGCTTGCGGCTGTCCGATCTGCTGGCTCAGGGCAGCCCGGAGCAGAGCAAGGTGGAGACGTGTCTGCACGATGCCGCCGACTGCACATCGCACCTGCCGGCGCGCATCGGCGACTACACAGACTTTTACGTCGGCATTCACCACGCCACCAATATCGGCAAGCAGTTCCGCCCGGACAATCCGCTGCTGCCGAACTATAAATACGTGCCCATCGGCTATCATGGCCGGGTCTCGTCCATCCGCCCGTCCGGCGTGCCCGTGCGCCGCCCGCGGGGTCAGGCGAAGCCTGCGGATGCTGCAGTTCCGGGTTTCGGTCCGAGCCAGCGGCTCGACTACGAGCTGGAGCTCGGCGTCTGGGTCGGGCCCGGCAACGACCTCGGCACGCCGATCGGCATCGCCGAGGCGTCCGGCCATGTCGGCGGCTATTGCCTCCTGAACGATTGGTCGTCTCGCGACATCCAGGCCTGGGAGTACCAGCCGCTGGGACCGTTTCTCTCCAAGAGCTTCGGCAGCACCATCTCGACCTGGATCGTCACGCCGGAAGCGATGGCGCCGTTCCGGATCGCTCAGCCGAAGCGACCGGAGGGCGACCCTGCGCCCTTGCCTTACCTGCTCGACGAGGCCGATCAGCGCGAGGGCGCGTTCGACCTGGAACTCGAGGTCCTGCTCCTCACGCCGGGCTTGCGGGACAAGGGCCTGAAGCCGCACCGGCTCGCCGTGTCGAATGCGCGTCACATGTACTGGACCGTGGCGCAGATGATCGCGCACCACACCAGCAACGGCTGCAATCTTCAGCCGGGCGACCTGCTGGGCACAGGAACGCTCTCGGGGCCTGACCGGGAGAGCTGCGGCAGCATTCTCGAGACGACGCTCGGCGGCAAGAACCCGGTCGTGCTCGCCTCCGGTGAGGAGCGGCGCTTCCTGGAAGACGGCGACGAGGTGATCCTGCGGGCCCGCGGCCGCCGCGAGGGTTGCGCTCCGATCGGCTTCGGCGAGTGCCGGGCCGTGATCCTGCCTGCGCTCTGAGGTATTCCTATGAAGCTCTATACCTACTGGAGGTCCACCTCCTCCTATCGCGTGCGGATCGCTCTGGCCTTGAAGAACATCGAGGCCGAGCAGGCCTTCATTCACCTCGTCCGTAACGGAGGCGAGCAGAACGCACCCGCCTATCGCGCCATCAATCCGCAAGGCCGCGTGCCGGCTCTTGCTCTCGATGCGCAGAACGTCGTCACTCAATCTCCTGCGATCCTGGAATATCTGGAGGAGGCTTATCCGGATCCCGCGTTGCTTCCATCCGACCTCGTCCACCGGGCGAAGGTGCGCGCCGTTGCCGCGATCATCGGCTGCGACATCCATCCCCTGCACAATGTCGGTCCGCTCAATCACCTGAGACAGAAGTTCGAGCGCTCAGAGCAGGACGTGACGGGCTGGATCGCCACATGGGTGGGGCAGGGGTTTGCCGCCGTCGAAGCGCTGATCGGAGATGACGGCTTCTGCTTCGGGCCCGAACCCGGCATGGCGGATGTCTATCTGGTGCCTCAGCTCTACGCGGCGCGACGGTTCAACGTGCCTCTGGAATCCTATCCCCGCATCCTTCGGGTGGAAAAACTCGCCGCCGAGCACGAGGCCTTCCGGAAAGCGCACCCATCCGCTCAGCCGGATGCGGAGTAGTTTTCCGGTCTCGGAAGCCGCCACTCGTCCTCTGGCTCTGATCCCCACCCTGTCATGGCTCCCGCCACGCCACGTCATGGCCGGGCTCGTCCCCGCCATCCCGATACGATGAGGCACGGCGCTTCAGTTCATCGGGATCACCGGCACGGGTCCCCGGAACAAGTCCGGGGACCCGTGCCGGAGCGGGTGTGGACAGCGTGATGTTATGTTCTCACTTTGTTCTTGACAGGGGGATGAACCTTGGCTATATCGTTACCCATCCCCGCCTGACGAGGGGCGCGCTCGCGAGGCGTCGCAGTTGTGGGGTGGGGAACGGTCCTGCCGCAGGTCTCGCACACCTGCGACGGGAGGCCCTTGGCAGCCCTGTGCTGGTCCAAGTCTAAACGCCTAAAAGTACCGTGCGGGACGAGCAGTTCGGCTCTTCCATTCTCACTCACAAGCGAGCCGGGCTGCCCGACACGCCACCCTCGATCTCCTGACAGGCTCGCAGCGCAAGCTGCGGGCCCCAAGGTGCTGCTCTTTGACAGGAAACCATCACCAGGCACCCACCCTGTCATGGCCGGCCTCGTGCCGGCCATCCCGATACGGTGAGGCGCGGCGCCATTCGGATCGGGATCACCGGCACAAGGCCGGTGATGACGTCGTGGGTGGTCCTGGCCGTGCGGTGGTGTCATCCCCGACGAGCGGAGCGAGGGAAGGGGATCCACGATCAAGCGTCGAGCCATGGATTCCCTTCCCCTCCGCTGCGCTCCGGCCGGGAATGACAACCACGTCGTCATGGCCGGCCGTGTGCCGTCCGTCCCGATCCGATCAGGCTCAGCGTTTCAGGCTGTCGCGATCACCGGGACGAGCCCGGTGATGACGTGGAGAGTTACAGCCGCACCGGCGAGACTAAAGTCGGGAATTCGTCTATTGCAAACGCGTTCGCTGTGAGCTACGACTATCAGCAAGCTCTGACACAAGAGCGGCCAAGAAAACGCAGTAGGAGAGAAGCGTCCTCATGCCGAGAACGGCGATGCTTGCGCTGTCGCGGCCGGCATGCGCGGGAAGAACTCCGCGCCGCTCCTCCCTTTCGTTCGACTTTCGACAACCGGCAGGTTCTTGCCGAGCTGAAAAAGCCTTGAGCGGGGGCGCGCGACCGGCGTTGCGCCCGCAGCAATCGCACCCTTGAGGGAAGGAACACCATGACGCCAAAATCTGCAGCGCTGAACGCGGCTCTTCTCGGAAGCGCGCTCGCCCTTTCGACCGTCGCCCATGCCCAGGACATCAAGATCGGCTTCAACGGCGATCTGTCGGCTTCGCCGTCCGCCCAGAGCGGACAGGCCGGCGTGCTCGGCATCCAGGCCGCGATCGAAGACATCAACGCCGCCGGCGGCATTCTCGGCCGCAAGCTGTCGCTCGTGGTTCGCGACGATCTCTCGCAGCCGCCCAAGTCGATCCAGAACATGAGCGACCTGATCGACAACGAGAAGGTGGTTGCGGTTCTCGGTCCGACCAATTCCGGCAATGCGCTGGCCTGGAAGCACATTCCGAACCAGAAGAAGAATCCGTCCATCGGCTGCATCGGCTCGGCGACGGACATCACGAAGGCCGCCGGCGGCGAGAACTACATGTACCGCGTGTCGATGGTCGACCGCGCGCAGGTTGCCGGCCTCATCGCCTACGCGAAGAACAATCCTTCCACCAAGAATGTCGGCTACCTCGTCGAGACCACCGGCTATGGCCAGGGCGGCCTGAAGGATCTTCAGGAACTCGGAGACGCCAAGGGGCTGAAGCCGGTCGCGACCGAGAAATTCGGCGTCAACGACACCGACATGACCTCGCAGCTCAACAAGCTGAAGGCCGCCGGCGTCGATACGGTGCTCGTCTGGGCGCAGGGCACGCCCATCGGCCAGCTCGTGCGCAGCATGGAGAAGATCAACTACTTCCCCGTGACGCTGACCTCCTGGTCGTCCGACAATGCGAGCTTCTACGACACGGCCGGAAAGACCCTCGCCGAGAAGCCGATCTTCATGCGCACGATCACCGAGGACCGGACGCCGAAGCAGCAGCAGCTCTACGACCGCCTTGGTCCCAAGCTGACCTCCAAGAGCGCCTTCAGCTTCGCGGCGCATTGCTACGACGCGACGATGATCGCGGCCGCCGCCATCAAGCAGGCGGGCAGCACCGAAGGGCCGAAGATGCGCGAGGCGCTCGAGAATCTTCAGGCGCCGGTCGAAGGCATCATGAAGACCTACAACAAGCCGTTCTCCGCGACCGAGCACGAGGCGCTGACCGCTTCCGACTATCGCTGGACGCACTGGAAGGACGGCAAGCTCGTCTCCTACAGCGACGATGTGGTGAAGGCGCTGAAGCCTTCGGACTTTACGCAGTAAGCCTTCGACCATGAGAGATGGTTCCACGCGAGTGGGGCCATCTCTCCTGATCGGCTGCATCGTCTCCGTGACGGCGAACCGGATTGGCTTCGCCGGACAATGCTCCGGGCCTGCCGGCCCTGTTCGGCGGGTCTGATATCTTGCACCGTTGGAACGCGCCATGCTGGACGTATATCTCCAGACTCTCCTGAGCGGCCTCGCCGTTGGAGGGGTCTATGCCCTGATCGCCCTCGGCTTCAGCATCACCTTCACCACCACGAAGACGCTCAACTTCGCCCAGGGCGAGTTCATCTCGTTCGGCGCCTTCATCGGCGTGACGATGCTCCTGCTCCTGTCCGGTCTCGCCGGAACGGCAACGGCCGTCCCCAGTGAAGCTGCCGCGGCTTGGCGCTATCCAGCGGCGGTCGTGGGCGCCGGCGTGGTGGCAGGCGTCATGGGCATCCTCATCTTCGTCCTCGCCGTCCGTCCTTTCGCCGGCAAGGGCGGCATGAACTGGGTGATGAGCACCATCGGGTTCGGCGTGATCCTGCAGAGCATCGGCCTCGCCATCTGGGGACCCGCGCCCGTCATGGTGCCGTCTCCCCTGGGCGACGACGTGCTGCGCATCGCCGGAGCCGGTGTCCGTCCGCAGGAGCTGCTCGTGCTCGCCTGCGCCATCCTGATCATGATCGCGCTCGATCTCGTCATGCGCCGCACCCGCATCGGCAAGGCCATGATGGCCGTCGCGCATTCGCCGCAGACCGCAAGCCTCATGGGCATCAATGTCAACCTGGTCATGATCGGCGCGTTCGCCCTGTCGAGCGGTCTTGCGGGCGTGGCCGGCGTGCTGATCGCGCCGATTGCCTCGGCGTCGCTTTTCATGGGCATGGGATTTGCCCTCAAGGCTTTCTCCGGCGCCATCATCGGTGGTTTGAACAACCCGCGCGGCTGCATCTATGGCGGCTTCATCCTGGGCGTCCTGGAATCCGGGGTCGGCCTGTGGCAGGCGCAATGGCGCGAGATCGTCGTGTTCGGCCTGATCATCCTGGTTCTGGCATTCCGCCCGACAGGCCTCTTCGGCCGGGCCGCCGTCGACAAGGTTTAAGCGCATGCGCCACGTCATCGGATCCATCGTCCTCGTTGCGGCTCTCGCGGTCGGCGCCTCGTTCATCGAGAACGAATTCTATCTGCGCACGCTCTTCATGATCTGCATCTATTTCCTCTGTGCCGCAGGCATGAACGTGCTGCTGGGATTCGCGGGGCAGAAATCCCTCGGCCAGGCGGGCCTCTTCGCGGCGGGCGCCTATGCGGTCGCCCTGTTGACCACCCGCTACGAGGTCGGCCCGTGGCTGTCGCTGCTTCTCGCCTGCTTCGTATCAGGAGTCTTCGGCATCCTGATCGCCGTGCCCTCCCTGCGGGTGAAGGGGCCGAGCCTCGCCATGGTGACATTGGCCTTCGGCATCGTCATCGAGAAGGTGGTGACGGAAGGCTCCGAAGTCTTCGGCGGCGCCATGGGCATCTACGCCATCCAGCCGCTGAACATTGGCGGTACGCCGTTCACGATGGTGCAATGGGTCTGGTTCGGATTGCTCCTGTGCCTCGTGACCCACCTCCTGCTCCGCAACCTGCTCCGCGGCCGGTTCGGGCGCGCCTTTCTGTCCCTCCAGGCCGACGAGGTGGCCGCCGGGGCGGTCGGCGTCGCGGTCTATCGCTACAAGGTCCTCGCCTTCGTGATTGCGGCCGTGACCTGCGGCCTTGCCGGGGCGCTGGTGGCCCAGCAGAACCAGTACATCAACTCCGACTTCATCAATTTCCACCTTTCGGTCTTCATCCTCCTGCTGGTGCTGTTCGGCGGAAGCGGATCGCTCTATGGGCCGCTGCTCGGTTCGGTGACGCTCGTGATCATCGGGGCTCTCGTGGCGCGTTGGTCCTGGATCGAGCATTTCGTCAACGGCGCGCTCCTGCTGTTCGCCCTCTACGCGATGCCCAAGGGGCTGGCGGGTGTGTTCGGCTCGCTCTTCCACAAGCTCGGACTGAATCACGCCAGGAGCCCCGGTGTCGGCGCAGCGCAAGGCACGGCTGTACCCCGGCTGCCGACCAGAGCCTTGGCTCGGCCAGATGCGGGAAGCCTTCTGACGGCCGACAAGCTCAACAAGGCCTTCGGCGGTGTCGTCCCCGCCAGGGACGTCTCCGTCAACCTGACGGGGGGGCACATCCATGCCCTGATCGGCCCGAACGGAGCGGGCAAGAGCACCTTCATCAACATGCTCACCGGGATCATCCGTCCGGATCAGGGAACGGTGACTTTCCTGGGAAGCGAGATCACCCGGCAAACCGTGCACGGGATCTGCGATCAGGGGATCGCCCGGACCTTCCAGAACCTCCGGCTGTTCAAGGATCTGTCCGTGCGCGAGAACGTGCTGCTCGGCCAGCATTCCCGGATGCGAAACGGCTTCGTCTCATCGCTCCTGGGGTTGCCCAGGGCGTGGCGGGAAGAGGCCCAGGCGCTCCGGAAGGTCAATGCGATCCTGGCGTTCACGGGCCTCTCGCGCTATGCCGAGACGCCGGCCGGCAGCCTGGCTTACGGCCTACAGCGCCGGGTCGAGCTGGCGCGGGCCCTCGCGTCCGAGCCGTTCCTTCTCCTGCTCGACGAGCCGGCCGCGGGCCTGAACCCGCAGGAGACGGCGGAGCTGGGGCAATTGCTCGTGCGCATCCGCAACGAAGGAATCACGATCCTGCTGATCGAGCATCACATGGATCTCGTCATGTCCATCTCGGATCACGTGATCGTTCTCGATTACGGTCAGAAGATCGCCGAAGGCGCGCCGGCCAAGATCCAGGCCGATCCGCGAGTGATGGAGGCCTATCTCGGCACCTCCACAGAGGCTGCTTAAGGCCAGGAGAGCGACAATGCTGAAAATTCAGGACGTTCATCTCGCCTACGGCCCGATTTCGGCCGTCCGCAAAGCCACCATCGAGGTCGAGGCCGGCGAGGTCGTGGCCATCGTCGGCGGCAACGGCGCCGGAAAAAGCACCTTGCTGAAGGGTATCGCCGGATTGATGCCGGTCAGCTCCGGACAGATCCTGTTCGAAGAGGAAGACGTCACCAGGCTTCCGCCCCATCGCAGGGTCGCGCGCGGCATCGCTCTGTCGCCCGAAGGCAGGCAGGTTTTCCCGGACCAGAGCGTCTACGACAACCTGACCCTTGGAGCCTATTTCCGGCGGCTTTCCAACGAGGCCCTGGAGGCGGAGGTCGAGGAGCAGTTCAAGCTGTTCCCACGCCTGCGCGAGCGCCGGAACCAGCTGGCCGTGACCCTGTCGGGCGGTGAGCAGCAGATGCTCGCCATCGCCCGGGCGCTCATGGGCAAGCCCCGGCTGCTCCTGCTCGATGAGCCTTCGCTGGGCCTCGCGCCGAAGATCATCCAGGAAATCTTCGACATCATCGTATCCCTGCGCCGGTCCGGCATCACGATCCTTCTTGTGGAACAGATGGCCAATATGGCACTGGCCATCGCGGACAGGGCCTATGTTCTTGAGACCGGCAATGTGACATTGTCCGGAACAGGGCAGCAGCTCCTTCACGACCCGAAGGTTCGCGCGGCCTATCTCGGGGTATCCCACGGCACGGCGTGACGCCGCGGCCTGCGGGAAGATTGGATTGAGCCATGAGTATCGAGGGACGCGGCGTACAATCGGTCGAAGTAGGGGGGAGGATCCTCGCGGCCATGGTCAAGGCGGGAAAGCCCCTGATGCTGCGCGAACTGGCCACGCTGGCGGATGTCGCGCCGGCTCAGGCGCATGCCTATCTCGTCAGCTTCCGCAAGCTGGAGCTGGTCGAGCAGGATGCCGCGAGCGGACGCTACCAGCTCGGTCCCTTCGCTCTGCAGCTCGGCATTGCGCGCCTGCGAAGCTTCGACCCGCTGCGCCTCGCCGCCCAGGCGGTTGTCGAGTTCGCCGAAGAGGTCGGCCTCATGGTGACGATCGCCGTATGGGGAACCCACGGCGCCACCATCGTCCAGGTGCAGGAAGGCAGCGATCAGGTCCACGTGAACGTGCGCACGGGAACCGTCTTCTCGATCACCGGCACGGCAACAGGCAAGGTGTTCGCCGCGTTCATGCCTCCGAAGATCATCGAGGCGCATCTGGCCGAGGAGCTTCGGAAAGGTGCCCGCATCCAGGGCGTCGGCGCGTCG
The DNA here is from genome assembly GCF_034627025.1 of Microvirga lotononidis. NCBI lineage: Bacteria > Pseudomonadati > Pseudomonadota > Alphaproteobacteria > Hyphomicrobiales > Methylobacteriaceae > Microvirga > Microvirga lotononidis. The sequence goes on from NZ_CP141048.1 coordinate 2,522,370, forward strand.
ACCTCGCGCAAGGAACTGGAAGCGGAAGTGGCCACGGCGAGACGGCTTGGCTACGCGACCACCGAGAGCAAGCCGGTCACGGGCATTAACGGCATTGCGGCTCCCGTTTTCGATTACAGCGGGCAGATGCAGCTCGCCATCACGTTGATCGGGCCGACGGGCGTCCTCGATATCGGTCCCAAGAGCGCCGATGCGAAGGCGTTGCTGGCCTTCACCCGGAAACTATCGGCGCAGCTTGGCTATGCGCCGCATGCGGATGCCGAGGCTTCCTCGGACGAAGGAGCCGAGATCGTCGCGGCGCCTGTCGCGAAGCGCCGGCGCCGCGCTTAACCGCTTTCTCATCGGCTTCCCCGGTGCTGCACGCTCTGCGCAGCAGAGCGTGTTTTTCTGCATTGCGGCTCCATCGGCGGCAGAAACGTCAATCTACGACTATTCGCTATTTGCGAATGCGTTCGCCATATGATTATCTTGATCCAACGCTCGATGAGTCATGCTCGGGCACCGCATCAATCACAATCAGGGAGCCGAAACAGATGTTGCTCAAAGGGCGTATCGCACTCGTCACCGGTGCTGGTCAGGGCAATGGCGCCGCCATTGCGCGCGGAGTTGCCGCTGAAGGAGCGCGTGTCATCGTGACTGATGTGAATGGCGAGGCGGCCAAGCGGACGGCTGACGGCATTGTTCAGTCAGGCGGCGAAGCGTGGTCCTACACGCTCAACGTGGCCGATGCCGAGGCCTGCACGTCGCTGGCGCGCGAGGTCGAGGCATCCATCGGCCAAGTCTCAGTACTCATCAACAATGCAGGCATATGCCCGCGCAACACGATCGACAGCCCCGACGTGCGCCGCTCCTGGGACGCGGCGATGCAGGTCAATCTCGATGGCACGCTGAATGTGACCCTGGCTTTCGTTGCGGCCTTAAGGGCGACGAAAGGAACGGTCATCAACATGGCATCGATCGCATCCTTCGTGTCGACATCCACGTCGATCAGCTATTCGACCTCGAAGGCTGCCGTGCGCATGCTGACGCAGAACCTCGCGCAGGAACTCGCCAAGGACGGCGTGCGTGTCAACGCGATTGCGCCGGGCACGCTCAACACGCCGATGACCGAAGCGACCCGGACCAATCCTGAGCGCGCGGAGCGCTTCCTCGCGCGCATTCCGCTCGGCCGGTTCGGCGAGCCCGAGGAGTTGATCGGCCCGACGGTGTTTCTGGCATCCGACATGTCGAGCTACGTGACGGGAACGACGCTCGTCGTCGACGGCGGCTATCTCGCCGTCTGAGGAGAGCATCATGATCGTTCGCATGGGACTTCTGACCCGCAAGGCGGGCTTGAGCACCGAAGATTTCCGCCACCATTGGCGGGACGTGCATGGGCCTTTGGCGGCCCGCCTGCCGGGCCTGCGGCGTTATCATCAGAACCACGTCGTCGACAGCAGCCAGCTCGCCATCGATCATGCCAGAGGATCATGGTCGATCGATGGAATTTCCGAGCTGTGGTTCGACAATGTCGACGATATGCACCGGGCGGTCTCGTCCGATGCCTACCGGGAGGTTGCTGAAGATCATGTGCGCTTCGTCGGCGACACGGGATTGATCACGGCCGAGCAGAACGTCGTCGTGCCGGTGGAGGCCGCCGCGGGACCGCTGGTCAAGCGCATGTCGATCCTAACGCGCAAGCGCGGCCTGACGCCCGAGAAATTCAAGTCGGAATGGTGGGGCTTTCATGCCGAAGCCGTGAAGAAGTTTCCGAACCTCATGGGCTACACCCAGAATTTCGTCACCGACCGCAGCGTCGGCTTGGGGCAGACCGCATCCTACGAGGCACTTCCCATCGACGGCATGGTGGAGCTGTGGTTCCGCTCCGTTGCCGATATCGAAGCGGCTTTTCGCTCTCCTGCAGCGAACGTCTCGCAGACCCATGCGCTCAGCTTCATCGAGGAAATTACGACGTTCCTCGTGGAGCCACATGAAGTGATCTGACGAGCGGGCCCGAAGCCAACCGGAATGGGCTCAGGCCATCTTGAAATAGCGAATGCGTTCGTCTAAAACAAATGCAACGAACACATTCGCGAATGCTGAATCAGAAGCGCTCATCGGACGATAGAGCGGGGCGATATATGAGGAACGCCATGAAGCCGACGAAAACTGTCACCTGCGATGTTCTGGTTGTTGGGTCCGGCGCCGGTGGTTTCGCGACCGCGCTGACCGCCCGGCTTCATGGGCTCGACGTGATCATCACCGAGAAGGAGCCGGTCTTCGGCGGGACGACGGCCCGCTCCGGCGGATGGATGTGGATCCCGTGCAACCCGCTGGCAAAGCGTGAAGGCTTCAAGGATTCCCGCGAGGCGGCGCGCACCTATCTTCAGCATGAAGCCGGCAACCACTTCGATGCCGCTCGCGTCGACGCCTTTCTTGAGAACGGCCCGAAGATGGTCGAGTTTTTCCAGGAAAAGACCGAGATGGATTTCACCCTCGGTCCGGCCTTCTCCGATTATCATCCCGACGCTCCGGGTGGCATGCCCGGCGGCCGCTCAGTCGTGGCGACGCCTTACGATGGACGCAAGCTCGGCAAGGAGATCGCCCGCCTGAGGCCTCCGCTGAAGGAGATCACTTTCCTCGGCATGATGATCGGATCGGGCAAGGAGCTTCTGCACTTCTTCAACGTCACGCGCTCCGTGAAATCGGCCGCCTATGTGGGCGTCCTTCTGGCGAAGTACGGTCGCGACCTTGTCTCCCACGGTCGTGCGATGCGGCTGACGAACGGCAATGCCCTGATCGGGCGTCTCGCCAAGTCCGCGCTGGACCAGAACATCCCGATCTGGACCTCGTCGCCCGTAAAGGATCTGATCGTTCGAGATGGAGCCGTGAAGGGAGCATTGGTTCAGACCGAGGATGGAATGACGGAGGTTCTCACCCGCCGGGGCGTGGTGCTGGCGGCCGGTGGCTTCCCGCAGGACCTGCTGCGCCGCAAGGAGCTGTTCCCGCATGCGCCGACTGGGGCTGAACACTGGTCTCCAGCCCCTCCCGGCAACACCGGTGATGGCATTCGCTTGGGTGAGCGGGTCGGGGGCAAGGCCATCGAGGGGCTTCCCAATGCGGCGGCCTGGGTTCCCGTGTCCCTCGTTCCGCGCCGGGACGGCACGTCAGGTCCGTTCCCGCATTTCATCGACCGCGGCAAGCCTGGCGTCATCGCTGTGACGAAGAGCGGCAAGCGTTTCACGAACGAAGCGAATTCCTACCATGATTTCGTGCAGGCCATGGTCAATGCCTGCGGCGACAATCCGGAGAAGGCGGCTTGGCTCATCGTCGATCATCCGACGATCCGCCGTTACGGCCTGGGTTTCGTGAAGCCGTTCCCGGTGCCTCTGACGCCCGCGCTGCAGAACGGCTATTTGGTGAAGGGGCGCACCCTGCGCGAACTGGCGGAAAAACTCGGTATCGACGCAGCCACGTTCGAGCAGACGGTCGAGACGTATAATCGGGACGCGCGTCGGGGCGAGGATCCGCAGTTCAAGCGCGGCAGCACCGCATACAACCGCTATCTCGGCGATCCGGATCACAAACCCAATCCTTGCGTCGGTCCCATCGAGAACGGTCCGTTCTATGCGGTGAAGGTCGTGCCGGGGGATCTCGGGACTTTCGCAGGGCTTCGCACCGACGCCGATGCGCGGGTGATCGACGAAAGTGGAAATGTCATTCCCGGCCTCTATGCCGCCGGCAATGACATGGCGAGCATCATGGGCGGCAACTATCCCGGCGGCGGCATCACGCTCGGGCCGGCCATGACCTTCGGCTTCATCGCGGGGCGTCATCTTGCAGGCGCTACGGCCGACGCTGCTTCGACCGCGGACCGACCGGCGGCTTGAGGCGCGAACATGGGGAGCGTATCAACCGTTTCGGAGACGGAGCGATGAAACCGGCTTGCCGACAGCCAAGGCTCTTCGAGCCCCTGACGATCCGGGGGCTCACTCTTAAGAACCGCATCGTCATCTCGCCCATGTGCCAGCATTCGGCGGAAGGTGGATTGGCGGGGGCCTGGCATCTGGTCCACCTCGGTAAGTTCGCCCTGGGTGGAGCAGGGTTGATCTTCGTCGAGAGCACGGCCGTCGAGCAGAGCGCGCGGATCGGTGTGCGGGATGTCGGGTTGTGGGCGGACGAGCAGATCGCTCCCTTCAAGGCCATCGTCGACTTCGTTCATCAGAACGGCGCCGGAATCGGCGTGCAATTGGCGCATGCGGGGCGAAAGGCCGGTTCGCAGGCCCTGTGGGAGGGCGGCAGGGCGCTCACGATGGAGCAACTGCATGCGACCGGGGAGCCGTGGCGGCGCGTTGGCCCGAGTGCCGTCTCGGCTGGGCCCGAATGGTCGGTGCCTGATGCTCTGAGCGTGGAGGAGATCACGGAGATCCGGCGGATGTTCGTCGATGCAGCCAGACGAGCAGACCAGGCCGGCTTCGATGTTCTGGAGCTGCATTTCGGGCATGGTTATCTCGTAGCCTCCTTCCTCTCGCCGCAGTCTAATCGTCGGGAGGATGAATATGGAGGCTCGCGCGAGAACCGCATGAGGCTCGGCCTCGAAATCGCAGCCGACATACGCGCCGTATGGCCCGCGGAGAAGCCGCTCTTCGTGCGCATCTCAGCTGTCGACGGAACCGAGGATGGATGGAGCTTGGATGATTCCGTCGCGCTTGCGCGAGAGCTCAAGGCTGTCGGTGTGGATGTGATCGATTGCTCCTCCGGTGGGCTGTCGGACGAAACGCGCAATATGAACGTCCCGCGTGGGCTCGGCTTCCAGGTGCCATTCTCGGACAGAATTCGCCGTGAGGCGGATGTCATGACTCAGGCTGTCGGCGTCATCCTCGACGGTCACCAAGCGGAATCGATCCTCCAAGACGGCAAGGCAGACCTGATTGCCATTGGCCGACAGGCTCTCTACGATCCCTACTGGCCCCACCACGCTGCTCACGCGCTAGGCCATGATCGTGGGTTTGAGGACTGGCCGATCCAGCATGGGCCCTGGCTCGCAAGGCGAGCGCCGCTCATGGAGAAGCTCAAGTTTACCGACAACAGCGTCAGGAGTCTGACAGGCTCCGGCCATCAGCTGGGAGAAACAGCACAATGACTGCCAAATCTTTTGCCTCGACGGGCGACATGGCCGCCAAGACGGTCTCTTTCACCGAGATCGGACCGGACCTCTACGCGTACACCGCCGAGGGCGACCCAAATTCCGGCATCATCGTCGGCGACGACGGCTGCATGGTGATCGATGCCCAGGCCACGCCCGCCATGGCCGAGGACGTGATCGCCCGCGTGCGTACCGTGACCGACAAGCCGATCAAGTACGTGGTGCTCTCCCACTACCATGCCGTGAGGGTGCTCGGCGCCTCCGCCTACCAAGCCCAGGGCATCATCGCATCGAACGCCACGTACGACCTCATCGTCGAGCGCGGCGAGCAGGACAAGGCCTCGGAGATCGGACGATTTCCACGCCTGTTCCGCGGCGAGAGCAGCATCCCGGAGGGATTGACCTGGCCAACCCTGACTTTCGAAAGCGGCATGTCGGTGTTCTTGGGGAAGCGAGAGGTCAAGCTGTTCCACCTTGGCGCCGGCCATACGGCGGGCGATATCGTCGCCTGGGTCCCGGATGCCGAGGTGATGTTCACGGGCGACCTGGTGGAGTACCACTCGGCTTGCTATTGCGGCGACGCCCACTTGCGCGAATGGCCCCAGACGCTCGATTCCATCCTGGACTTCCAGCCCAAGGCCATCGCGCCTGGGCGGGGTGATGCGTTGCAAGGCGATCAGGCGGTGCGCGAGGCCGTGGCGATGACGCGGGATTTCGTCAACACGCTTTATGGCGCGGCGGAATTGTCCGTGGCCCGCGGGCGCTCCTTGAAGGAAACCTTCGCCGCCACACGCGAGGTGATGGACCCGAAATTCGGTAACTTCGCCATCTATGAGCATTGCCTGCCGTTCAACGTCTCGCGCGCCTTCGACGAGGCTTCAGGGATCGATCATCCCGTCATCTGGACCGCCGAGCGTGACCGCGACATGTGGGCTCAACTCCAGGGCTAATTGGTAAGGATTGCACGAGAGGGTTCGTCCCTCTCGTGCCGGTGGTCGCTCGTCCGTTCTCCGGATTCAGGCGGATCGAATGAGCGCTTGGAAAGGTGCCGTGGCATGTCTCTTGTCCAGGCGAGCGAAGTCCAGACAAGGACATGGGCATCTGCAGCGATCGGCATCCTTTGGGGAATGACGGCCGCTCTGGCCTGGACGGGCTACAATGTGGGTTCCAGGCTTGGACGGATGGAGGGCCTGCAGGCCGTGGACATGTCCATGCTTCGCTTCGGCGTTGCGGCTCTCCTCTTAATGCCGTTGGTGCTGTCCCGCCGCAAAACTTACAGGCTGGGATGGGGGCGGCTTCTTTCACTCACGGTCTTGGCGGGGCCTCTCTTCGGCCTGCTCATCAATACAGCCTTCGGACTTGCTCCCTTGTCCCATGCGGTGGTGTTGACCGCAGGCGCGACGATGATGAGTGCCAACGGTCTTGCATGGAGGTTGGATGGCAGGCGCCCGCCCATCTTCCGCTTGTTGGGCATGATGATTCTCATCGTTGGCCTGCTCTTCATTGCATCGGCCCAGAATCCTCAAATGCCGCAATCCACATCTCAGATCTGGCTCGGGGATCTGTGCTTCCTTGCAGCGGGATCGCTGTGGGGTTCGTTCACATATCTTCTCGGACGCTGGAAGGTTGACCCGATCGTCGGTATCGGACAGGTGTCCTTCCTATCGGTGTTCGCCTTCCTCCCGTTCTTCCTGGCGAGACATCATGACGGCGCCATATCGTCGGATGTCTGGATGGCTCAAGCATTCTTCCAAGGGATTCTTGGGGGCTGTTTGGCTCCTGTCGCCATCGCCAAAGCGGTGTCCCGCGTTGGAGCAGGCGAGGCCGCGCTCTTCCCTGCCCTGGTTCCTTCAGGTGCGCTTCTGCTCGCGATTCCGCTTCTCGGCGAATGGCCGAGCTATGCGGAGATCCTCGGTATCGGGGTTTGCACCCTGGGTCTCCTCACGTCCTTCGATCTCACGCGTTTCCTATGCAAGAGCCGCATCTCAGGATGATTGCGATGTCACGGGGGCGACCGTGGGCGCGATCGCGCCCACGGTCATGGATGACAACGTCCTCTTATTGGCCGTTGATCCTGCGGTCATCTCCAGGCTCGAAGCGCTTGTCGCGGTCCAAGCGGCCACCGTTATCATCCGGAAGGCCCGCGTCATCCGCACCGCGGCCCAGCACCCGCCGCAATTCGGCGATGTCGTTCGTCCCGCGGGTGCGTGTCTGGGTCTGGTGCTGCTCCTGGGTTCTCGTCCGAGCTCTGTCATCGGCCCGGTTATGATTGCGCCCGTTGTCGGCGCGGCTCCGGGTGGGGCCGTCATCGCCACCACGCCCGCGTCCGCGCCCGGCATCGCCGCCGCTTTTGCCGCCGTCATCGCTGCTTCGGCCGCGTCCGCTGTCGTCTCCGCCGCGGCCCCCACGGCCGCCGCTGTCGTCTCCGCTTCGCGCGCCGCCGTGGTCGTCGCTCCCGCGGCCGCCTCGACTGCCTCCGCCGTCCCCACCCCGTCCGCCGTCATCGCCTCCATGCGCCAAGGCCGGTGAGAGGTAGGCACCAGCGATGGCCGCCGGAAGTGCTGCGGCCGTCAGGGAGGCCAGAATTGCACCAAGGACCAACACGCTCGGTCCGCTCTTGATGGGCTTCATCATCGTATTCCTCCGTTCATCCGGCGCGAGAGGTTGGCGCCGATGCCAGGGCAATCTGAACCGAACCGGGCATGCGAACCTGATGGGGGATGTCAGCGAAATATCAGGTTCGCCGTGCTATGCTGGATCGCTTTGGAAGATTTCATGATCCGACGTCGCCTCATCGTTCTGTTCGCGGCCAGTATGGCCTTCACCGCCATGGAGTGTGCTTGGCCCGCCACGGCGCTCGCCAAGGACGGCGACGGAGGCGGCGGAGGTGGAGGAGGGAGCGACGGCGGAGGCGGCCACGGGGGTGGCGACAACAGTGGCCGGGGAGGCGGCGACGACGGCGGACCCGGCCGAGGCGGGAATGACGGAGGTCAGGGCAGGGGCCAGGGCGACGATGGAGGGCGTGGCCGAGGCAGAGGGCGTGGTGGGGACGAGGACGAGCCGACCCAGCGCGGCTGGGGCAGGACTTCATCCGAGAGTGCCCGAGAGGCCGTCTCGCAGGGCTGGGCCCTCGCCTTGAGTTCAGTGCTTCCGACCGTCTCGCGGGCTGTTCCCGGGCAGGTTCTGGAGGTCGACCTCCGGCAATCCTGGAGCGGCCAATGGCGCTATGAATTTCTCATACTCACCCGGGATCGCCGTTATCAGGAAGTCGTCGTCGATGCCCGCAACAGTCAGATCCTTCAGGTCCGGAGACGCTAATGAGGGTCCTTCTCGTCGAAGATGAGCCAGCCATCGCCCGGGATATCCAGCATGCACTGGCCGGTACCGGGTATGTGGTGGATGTCGTCCGGGATGGGGAGGAGGGCTGGTTTCGCGCTTCGACCGAAGACTACGACGCGCTAATCCTGGACTTGGGGTTGCCCAAGCTCGATGGTCTGTCCGTTGTGCGGCGGCTGCGGGACGAGGCGAGCACCGTCCCGATCCTCGTGCTGACGGCCCGAGGCGCGTGGCTGCAAAGGGTCGAAGGCATTGATGCCGGTGCCGACGATTATCTGACCAAGCCCTTCGAGATGGAGGAGCTGTTGGCCCGACTGGCCGCGCTGCTGCGCCGGGTCGGGCGACACGTCACGCCGCTGATCGAGATCGGTGCCCTGCGCATCGATACGCGGCGGCTGCGGGTGATGCTCAACGGCAGAGCCATCGAGCTGTCGCCCCTTGAGTTTCGCCTGCTCAGATATCTGGCTCATAACCGCGATCGCGTCGTCGCCCAGAGCGAGCTGGTCGAGCACGTCTACGGTTCGGACGAGCCGGAAAGCAATGCCGTCGAGGCCCTCGTGGCCCGCCTTCGGCGCAAGATCGGGGCCAACACGATCGGAACCCGGCGCGGCCACGGCTACATCATGGAGACGCCTGCACCATGATATGCAATTCTATCCGGCTGCGCCTGCTGGTCGTCGCCGTGACATCCATCCTCGTGACGATTGCCGTGGCCGGTGCTTCCCTCGTCGTGTTCTTCGAACGGCAGGTGCTCCGCTACGTGGAGCAGGATCTCAACATTCACTGGACGGAGCTTGCCACGGCCTTCGGCACGGAGGGAGAGGCCGGCATCGGCCAGAAGCTGACGGACCCGCGCTATCACCAACCGTATGGCGGAGCCTATTGGCAGGTCTCCGAGGGCGGACGCCCGATCGTGCGGTCGCGCTCCCTCTGGGACAAGGAGCTCCCCCTGGCCGGGCCGCGCGCCGACGCGGACCGCGACAAGGCCTTCGAACTCGACGGGCCTGACGGATCGGAGCTCTACGTGATCGAGCGGGAGGTGACGGTAGACGGCGACCAGGGGCCTCGTCGCGTGAGCCTATCCGTTGCCCTCGATCACGGTCAGATCGTCGAGCTGCGCCAAGCTTTCGGGTGGGACGTCACACGGGTCCTCATCCCAATTGCGGCGGTTCTCGTTCTCTTCGCCTGGCTTCAGCTCTGGTTGGGCCTGCGTCCCCTGCGGGCGGTTGGACATGAGCTGAATGCCGTTCAGATGGGCCAGATCCGGCGCATGACGCAACGCTTTCCCGATGAGGTGGAGCCACTCGTCGAGAGCATCAACAAGCTCCTCGACCGACAGGAGGATCTCGTCCGCAAGGCCCGTGACCGTGCCGGTGCATTGGCGCATGGGCTGAAGACTCCGCTGACGATTCTGCGCGGCGAGGTGAGGCGGCTCGAGCAGGCAGGCCTGCAGGATGCCGCAGGATGCATGCAGGAACAGTTGCAGCTGATCTATGCACATGTCGAGCGTGAGGTTGCGCGGGCTCGCACCAGTGGTGCATCCGTGGGCTGCGGCGCCTATACGCAGGTGGACGAAACGGTCGCTCGCCTTCTGAGATTGATGCAGCACATGCCCAGAGGGGAGCGGCTGATCTGGGAGGCCGACATTCCGGCGGGACTGGCCGTCGACATGGATCCTCATGACTTCGGCGAGGTTATGGGCAATTTGCTCGACAATGCCCGTAAGTGGGCGAAGACCCGGGTCGAGGTTCAGGTCGGGAGGCAGGGCGACAAGGCCCGGATCAGCATCGAGGACGATGGGCCAGGCTTCGCCGGCCATGCTCATGGGGGGAGACCCGAGCGCGGCGTGCCCGCACGCTCCGACCCGGACTCGAGTGGGCTCGGCCTTGGGATCGTGGAGGATATCCTGGCGGAGTATGGCACGAGCGTCGACATCAAGGGCAACGGGCGCTGCCGGATCGTATTCGAGATTCCTCTTTGCCGGCCGGGGCAGGTTCCCGTGCCGTCGAAGGGTGCTGTACCGATAAGCTCGTAGGAGTGGAAGCCGTCACGCGCGAACGCTCATAGGCCAACGGCGATGAAATGCTATGCCTTCTGAGGCTGGCCGCTTCCGGACACTTCGCTGCGGACGAGCTGATCCCGACGGGCAAGGTCGGGGAACCAGGATCTCCAGAGAACAGCAAGCGTAAAGGTCCCGATGCCGCCGATCACGACAGCTGCGGGAGCCCCGACCAACCAAGCCAGCGTCCCTGACTCGAACTCGCCGAGCTCATTGGAGGCGCCGATGAATACCGTGTTCACGGCTGCCACGCGTCCCCGCAGTTCATCCGGCGTTTCCGCCTGAACGAGGGTCTGGCGCACGACCACACTGACCATGTCGGCGGCGCCCAGGATGGCGAGCAGCACAAGCGTCAGACCAAAGCTCGTCGACAACCCGAAGCCTATGGTTGCCAGCCCGAAGACGCCGACCGCCTGCAGCATGCGCAGGCCGGAACGGCGGCTGAGAAGAGACGAATGGGCCAGGACGATCGCCATGGTAACGGCGCCGACGGCCGGCATGGAACGCAGGAGGCCGAGCCCCCAGGGCCCAACGTGGAATACGTCGCGGGCGAAGATCGGCATCAGGGCCGTCGCTCCTCCAAGCAGAACGGCAAACAGGTCCAGGGAGATCGCTCCGAGCAGAAGTGGCTTCGCACGAAGGAAGACGAGCCCTGCAACGAGGCGCGACCAGGTTACAGGTTCTCGCTTGACCTCAGCCGGGCGCAGACGCAGGGCGACGATGAGCAGGGCGGCCAGTCCGAAACAGACGGCCGATCCGAGGAAAGGTGCTGTCGGGTGAACAGCATAGAGAATTCCCCCGACCGCCGGGCCGCTGACGGTGGCCACCTGCATGACGGAAGAGTTCCAGGCGATCGCATTCGCCAGGTCGCCTGTCGGCACAAGGGCTGGCACGATCGCTTGTGCGGCAGGGTTGCCGAAGGCCCGGGCAGCCCCGAAGGCGACCAGGAGGCCGTAGATCGGCCAGAGGCTCGGCGCACCCGCATGCACCTGCGCGAGCAGGCCGAGGGAGGTCAGGGTCATCGCTGAGAAGACGAGAAGGAGGATCCATCGCCGGCTGTATCGGTCCGCCACAAGGCCGGTGACGAGCACGAGAGTCATCGTGGGCAGGAACGATGCGAGGCCGACAAGGCCGAGGTTCAGCGCAGAGCCGCTGAAGTCGTAAACGAGCCACGCGACAGCGACGGTTTGGACCTGTATGGCAAGCGCCATGGCAAACCGGGCCGCGCAGAACAATCGAAAATCCGTGTGTCGGAACGCCGCCCAGCCCCTAGACCCCATCGAATGTGCCCTGACCCCTGTTTAGATGTGGCATGAGCCTCTCTAGCGCATCGGCTCGAAATGTGGAGCCGGTTTTTTGCCGATACTGGCCTGCCGAGTTGCGCTCAACGCCGCATTCTTCGCCGGGTGCGTAGCGGAGCGGGATCCGACGGACGGTTCGGTTTGATGCTCCGGATGCAGGTTGCGCGCTTCGAACGCAGGGCGCGCGGCTAAGGTGCGCGATGTTTGACACTAGAAATGTTCGAAACTAACCTATTTTAAAGCAGAGAAGTTGTTGCAGTGCGAAATCATAGGGAGGGTTACCATGAACATGGAACTCTCACGACGCGGCTTCCTCAAGGCTGCAGGCGTGGGTGTTGCCGGGACCACGATGGGAGCCTTCGGGTTCGCTGATCTTGAGGCGGCGCAGGCCGCGGCCATCAGGCCCTTCAAGCTGACGAACACGATGGAGACGCGCAATACTTGTCCGTATTGCTCGGTGGCCTGCGGCATCATCATGTATTCGAAGGGGGACCTTCGAAAAGGCGAGGCGGCCGAGATCGTGCATATCGAAGGTGACGCCGATCACCCGACGAACCGTGGCACTCTCTGCCCGAAAGGCGCGGCGCTCAAGGACTTCGTGAAGGCTGAGACCCGGCTGAAATACCCGATGGTTCGCAAGCCGGGATCCGACAAGTTCGAGCAGGTATCATGGGATCAGGCTCTCGATCGTATTGCCCGGCTGCTGAAGGATGATCGCGACGCGAACTTCATCGCCACGAACGCGGCCGGCGTTCCGGTCAACCGCTGGACGACGGTCGGCTTCCTCGCCGCGTCGGCAACCACGAACGAAACAGCATGGCTGACCTACAAGGTCGTCCGCAGTACGGGAATCGTCGCATTCGATAATCAGGCGCGCGTTTGACACGGCCCCACGGTGTCCAGTCTGGGCCCAACTTTCGGTCGTGGCGCGATGACCAATTCTTGGACGGATATCCGGAATACGGATCTCGTCGTCATCATGGGCGGCAATGCCGCTGAAGCGCATCCGTGCGGATTCAAATGGGTTACGGAGGCGAAGGCCAATCGCGGCGCCAAGCTGATCGTCGTCGATCCGCGCTATACGCGCTCGGCCTCGGTGTCCGACTTCTACGCGCCCATTCGGCAGGGAACCGACATCGCGTTCCTGCTCGGCGTGATCAATTACTGCATCCAGAACGACAAGGTGCAGTGGGAATACGTGAAGGCCTTCACCAACGCGGCCTATGTGGTGAAGGAGGGATTCGCCTATAGCGACGGCCTGTTCACGGGTTACGACGAGAACAAGCGCGATTACGACCGCTCGACCTGGGAATACGAGATCGGGCCGGATGGCTTTGCCGTAGTCGACGACACGCTGCAGAATCCGCGTTGCGTCTGGAATCTGCTGAAGACGCATGTGGCGACCTATACGCCCGAAATGGTCGAACGCATCTGCGGCACACCCAAGGACAAGTTCCTGAAGGTAGCGCAGATGATCTCGGAGTGCTCGTCTCCGACGAAGACCATGACGTCGATGTACGCGCTCGGCTGGACACAGCATTCCAAGGGATCGCAGAACATTCGATCCATGGCGATGCTGCAGCTCATCCTTGGCAATATCGGCGTGCGTGGCGGCGGCATGAATGCCTTGCGCGGGCATTCGAACATTCAGGGCCTGACTGATATCGGCCTGATGTCGAATCTGATCCCGGGCTACCTGAACATTCCGGTGGAGCGGGAGACCGACTTCGCGACCTACATGTCAAGCCGGGCGTTCAAGCCGCTGCGGCCGAACCAGACCAGCTACTGGCAGAACTACAAGAAGTTTTTCGTCAGTTTCCAGAAGGTCATGTGGGGTGAGGCGGCGACGGCGCAGAACGACTTCGCCTATCAGTACCTGCCCAAGCTCGACGTGCCGGCCTATGACGTGCTGCGCACCTTCGAGATGATGCACCAGGGAAAGGTGAACGGGTATTTCTGCCAGGGCTTCAACCCGCTTCTGGCCTTCCCGAACCGCCAGAAGATCACGGAGTCACTGTCGCGCCTGAAATGGCTCGTGACCATAGATCCCCTGGAGACCGAGACGTCGCGATTCTGGGAGAATCACGGCGAGTTCAACAACGTGAATCCGGCGTCGATCCAGACGGAGGTGATCCAGCTGCCTTCGACCTGCTTCGCCGAGGACGAGGGCGCGCTCGTCAATTCCGGGCGTTGGCTGCAATGGCACTGGGCGGGTGGCAGCCCTCCAGGCGAGGCGAAGCACGATACGTGGATCCTGGCGCAGATCTATCGCCGGCTGCGTGCGCTCTACGAGAAGGAGGGCGGAGCCTTTCCGGATCCGATCCTCAAACTCACCTGGAACTACCGGGACCCGGAGGAGCCTACCCCAGAAGAGCTTGCCAAGGAACTCAACGGCTACGCGGTCGAGACACTCACCGATCCGGCAGACCCGACCAAGGTCGTGCTGGAGAAGGGAAAGCAACTCGTCAACTTTTCGGTCATGCGCGATGACGGCACCACCGCTTGCGCCTGCTGGATCTATTCCGGCTGCTTCAACGAAGCCGGAAACAACATGGCGCGCCGGGACAACACCGACCCGGATGACACGGGAGCCTATCCTAATTGGTCATTCTCCTGGCCGCTCAACCGGCGCATCCTCTACAACCGTGCCTCTGCGGACCTGCAGGGCAACCCGTGGGATCCATCCCGCAAGCTGATCGCCTGGGACGGAACCAAATGGTCCGGCTACGACGTTCCGGACATCGCGCCCAATGCCAAGCCGGACATGGTCGGCCCTTTCATCATGAACCAGGAGGGTGTGTCGCGTCTCTTCGCCCGCGGACTCATGCGGGAAGGCCCGTTCCCGGTGCATTACGAGCCGTTCGAGGCTCCGATCGCCAACGTGATCGCGCCGAAGATTCGGGGCAACCCGGTCGCGCGGATCTTCCAGAGCGACGTGGCGCAGTTCGCCACATCGGAGGAATTCCCCTATGCGGCGACGTCCTATCGCCTGACGGAGCACTTCCACTACTGGACGAAGCACAATCATGTGAACGCGACGCTTCAGCCGGAATTCTTCGTGGAGATCTCCGAGCAGCTCGCAGCGGAAAAGGGTATCGCGCCCGGATCATGGGTGCGGGTCTGGTCCAAGCGCGGCGAGGTGAAGGCGAAGGCCGTCGTGACGAAGCGGATCAAGCCGCTCGTTTGCGACGGCAAGTCCGTCCATGTGGTCGGCATCCCGCTCCATTGGGGGTTCACGGGCCAAGCGCGGAAGGGCTGGGGACCGAATTCCCTCACGCCATTCGTGGGTGACGCCAATATCGAGACGCCTGAATACAAGGCGTTCCTGGTCAATATCGAGCCTACGACGGCCCCGGCATCGGTCTGAGGAGAAGCGGAATGGAACCAAGTCCTCGCACCGCCACCAGCAACCCGCCGGTCGCCGCGACCAACACAAACCTGACGGAGCGGGATCTCGTGCGCCGCTCCGCCTCGACGGTCCCACCGCCTGCGCGGCAGCTGGAGCCAGTCGCCAAGCTCATCGACGTATCCAAGTGCATCGGCTGCAAGGCCTGCCAGTCGGCCTGCATCGAGTGGAACGATACCAATCCGGCCATCGAGACCAACACGGGCGTCTACGACAACCCGCATGACCTGGCGCCCGACATGTTCACCCTGATGCGGTTCACCGAATGGGACAATCCGCAGACGGGCAATCTCGAATGGCTGATCCGCAAGGATGGCTGCATGCATTGCGAGGATCCGGGCTGTTTAAAAGCCTGCCCGGCGCCTGGAGCCATTGTGCAGTACTCCAACGGCATCGTGGATTTCGTGCACGAGAACTGCATCGGCTGCGGCTATTGCATCAAGGGATGCCCGTTCAACATCCCGCGCATCTCGAAGGTCGATCACACGGCGTATAAGTGCACTCTCTGCTCCGACCGTGTCGCCGTCGGGCAGGGTCCTGCCTGCGCAAAGGCCTGTCCGACTCATGCGATCACCTTCGGCACGAAGGACGACATGAAGAAGCTGGCTGACAGCCGCATCGAGGATCTCAAGTCCCGAGGCTACGACAATGCCGGCCTCTACGATCCGCCAGGCGTCGGCGGGACGCATGTGATGTACGTTCTGCATCACAACGACCAGCCGGAGATCTATGCGGGCCTGCCGAGAGATCCGAGGGTCAGCCCCGTCGTGACTGCCTGGAAGGGAATGGCCAAGTATCTCGGCTTCGCCGCCATGGGGCTCGCAGCGGCGGCCGGCGTTCTCCATTCGGCGCTGGTCAGCCCGAACCGAGTCACGCGCGAGGATGAAGAGAAGGCCGAGGATCTCGTGAAGGAGAAGACCTGATGGCGCAGACGAGCATCGAGAAGGAGGATGCGATCCATCCCGGCAACCCGGTCGTCGTCGACCGGTACAACCTGGGCGCACGGGCCAATCACTGGATCACGGCAATATCGCTCATTCTTCTGGCTTTGTCGGGCCTTGCCTTCTTCCATCCTTCCCTGTTCTTCCTGACGGGCCTGTTCGGGGGCGGGCAAAGCGCCCGTGCCCTCCACCCCTGGATCGGCGTCGTTCTGTTCTTCAGCTTCGCGGGGCTCTTCGTTCGCTTCTGGCGCGCCAATCTACCGGAGAAGGCGGACCGGCAATGGCTCGCCCATGCCGGCGACATGATCAAGGGCGACGAGGAGAAGGTGCCGCCGGTCGGGCGGTACAATCCGATTCAGAAGTTCAATTTCTGGGTCATGTCTCTCCTGATCATCGCATTGATCCTGACAGGGATCGCGATCTGGGACCAATATTTCTTCGATTGGACCACCATTCCCCAGAAGCGTGTCGCTGTGCTCATTCATTCGCTAGCGGCCGTCGCGCTGATCTGCATCTGGATCGCCCACGTCTATGCGGCGATCTGGGCGCGCGGCACGCTCCGGGCCATGACGCGCGGTTCGGTGACGGGAGGCTGGGCCTGGAAGCACCACCGGCTCTGGTTGAAGGAACTGGCGGAGCGTCATAGAGTGAAGAAGCCGGCTACGCCTGCCGAGTAAGCACATGATGACACGTGACCCGTGCGGTTCGTGAGGTTGCATGACACATCCAGGTTCCGTCGATCCCAATCCCGCCGCCATCGGGCGCATCCCAAGCCCTCCATTCGTCAGACTGCCCGATCCGAGACGATTGTTCGAAGCGCGGAGGGAGCGTCTCGAGTTTCTCGCTCAGACGAGCGAGCTTGCGCCTTACCTGCGCTTCATTGCAGGCATCGCGGCGGCCCAGAGCGCCATTCAGGATGGTCTGCCCGAGCCGGAGCTTCCGCCCCCTGATGCGCTCGCCCGCGCCCGCGAATTCGGCATGCCGCCGCTCGATCGCAATCAGGTCGATGTTGACGATGTGATCGGCGGAACCTTGAACCGTCTCTTCGACGCGGTCATGTCCCTGGACAAGCCGAGCGAGGCGCAGGCAGCTCTCTCCCGGGTGAAGGCGGCCTCGCCGGAGGAGATGCGCATCATGGTACGCGATGTCCTCGCGGATGCCATCCCGGCCGATGCCATCGCCGAGCATGTTTATGTGGCGGCGGGGCTTCAGGTTCATTTTGCCCGTCTGGCGGCGAGGCTCGACAAGGATAAGCTTGCCCGGATCAGCGACGGCGCATGCCCCTGCTGCGGCGGCGCGCCGACCTCTTCCCTCGTCGTCGGATGGATGGAAGCCGAGGGGACACGTTATTGCTCCTGCTCCCTGTGCGGAACGCTCTGGAACGTCGTTCGCGTGAAATGCGTGTTGTGCAGCTCAGGAAAAGGGATCGGCTACCAGGAGATCGAAGGCGGCGCCGGCACGATCAAGGCGGAGTGTTGCGACAATTGTCGAGGCTATGTCAAAATCCTGTATCAGCAGAAGGATATGGCTCTTGATCCGGTGGCTGACGACATCGCCAGCCTCGGGCTCGATCTTCTTCTGAAGGATGGGGAATACCGCCGAGGAAGCTTCAATCCTTTCCTACTCGGAATTTAAGGATGGTCGAGGCTGCTCCGTCCCTGCGCCAGCTTCCCTCTGTCGATCGCGTACTGCGTCAGCCAGATGTCGCGACACTCATCGAGAAACACGGGCGCGTGGAAACAACGCAGGCCGTTCGCGAGACGCTTGCGGCTCTGCGCGAGGAAATGCGGCCTGGAGCCGTGGTCGACGACACGATCATCACCTCCGCAGTCCTGGCGCGTCTCGATGCACGGGCGAAACCGCGGCTAAGACCGCTCTTCAATCTGACCGGGACAGTGCTCCACACCAATCTCGGTCGCGCGATCCTCGCGGAAGAGGCCGTCAAGGCCGCGACATCCGCCATGCGCGAGGCCGTGTCTCTCGAGTTCGATCTCGCAAGTGGCAGGAGAGGGGAGCGGGACGACCATGTCCGCGCGCTCGTCTGCGAGTTGACGGGCGCAGAGGATGCCACCCTCGTCAACAACAATGCAGCTGCCGTGCTCCTTGCCCTGAACACCTTCGCGCATGGCAGGGAAGCCATCGTGTCTCGTGGCGAGCTCATCGAGATCGGGGGCGCCTTCCGTATGCCCGAAATCATGGCGCGGGCGGGCGCGCGCCTGTGCGAGGTCGGTACGACGAACCGCACTCATCCGCGTGATTACGCTGATGCGATGAACCCTGAGACCGGCCTGATCCTGAAGGTCCATACGTCGAATTACCGCATCGAAGGATTTACGGCGGAGGTCGGCGCCCGCGATCTCGCGAAACTCGCGCGGCAACATCATGTGCCCTTCGTCAACGATCTCGGCTCCGGAACGCTCGTCGATCTTTCCCGGTTCGGGCTCAGAAAAGAGCCGACCGTCCGCGAGTCGGTAGAGGAGGGTGCGGATCTCGTCACGTTCTCCGGCGACAAGCTTCTCGGCGGACCGCAGGCGGGTTTCATTATCGGCCGGAAGGATCTCATCGCAGCCATCAACCGCAATCCCATGAAGCGTGCATTGCGGGTGGACAAGATGCGGCTCGCGGCCTGCGAGGCGACCTTAAGGCTCTACCGCGATCCTGACCGGCTCGCACAGAGGCTTCCCACCATGCGTTTCCTCGCGCGGAGCATGGAAGACATACGGCAGCAGGCTCTTCGCCTCGCACCCGCTCTGGCCGAGATCATGGGAGGCAGCGCCGTCGTCGAAGCCGCGCCATGCGCGAGCCAGATCGGCTCGGGGGCGTTGCCGCTCGACACGATCCCGAGCTTCGGACTTGTCATACGGCCGAAAGGCAGCGGGCAGGCGGTCGAGGCTTTGAGCGCGGCTTTCAGGCGCCTGCCATGGCCGGTGATCGGCCGTGTGGCCGAGGGCGCACTCGTCTTCGATCTCAGGTGCCTGGAAGACGAGAGCTTGTTTCAGCGGAACCTTGCCTCCCTGCGAGACGAGATCGCCTCATGATCGTCGGCACGGCAGGACACATCGATCACGGCAAGACCGCCCTCGTCAAAGCGCTGACGGGGATCGACGCGGACCGCCTCAAAGAGGAAAAGGCACGCGGAATCACCATCGATCTCGGCTTCGCCTACTGGCACCAGGGCAATGGCGCTGTGATCGGCTTCGTCGACGTACCCGGCCATGAGCGCTTCGTCCATACCATGGTAGCGGGCGCCAGCGGCGTCGATTTCGTCATGCTGGTTGTGGCCGCCGACGATGCGGTGAAGCCGCAGACGCTTGAGCACCTGGCGATCATCGACATTCTGGGAATCGACCAAGGCGTGGTCGTCCTCAGCAAAGCCGACCTTGCGAGCGAGGAGCGGCGTGGGGAGGCAATCACGCAGATCCGCAATGCCCTGGCAGGCACGGTCCTGGCGGGATGGCCGATCCTTCCCGTATCCACTGTCACCGGTGAAGGGATCGAGTCTCTAAAAGTGCATCTTCAGGCGGCGGCTTCGGTGCGGAGAAAACGGGCCGAGATCGGGCTCTTTCGCCTGTCGGTCGACCGCAGCTTCGCCCTGTCCGGCGCCGGGACAGTGGTTACGGGGACCGTGCTCTCCGGTTCGATTTCAGTGGGGGACCCGGTTGTCGTCAGCCCGTCCGGACGTGTGGCCCGCGTTCGTTCGATCCACGCCCAGAATCGTCCCGCAGAGCGCGGCGTCGCGGGGCAGCGCTGCGCCCTCAATCTGGCAGGAGAGGGGATATCGAAGGATAGCATCGCCCGAGGCGACATGGTGCTCGCGCCCGAACTTCATGCGCCGACCGACCGGATCGATGCGAGTCTGCGCATTCTCCCGGGCGAGAAGAAGCCTATCGGACAGTGGTTCCCCGTTCGCCTGCATCATGCGGCCATCGAGGTCGGGGCGCGGATCGTCCTTCTGCAGGATGATCCCATGCAACCGGGCGAGAGAAGTGTGGCGCAACTTGTCCTCGACAGACCGATTGCCGCGGCCACCCACGACCGCTTCGTTCTGCGTGACACCTCTGCCCAGCGAACCATCGGAGGCGGGTTCTTCGTCGACCTGCGCGCCCCCGCACGACACAGGCGTAGCGAGGAGCGGCGTCAGCAAATCTCCGCTCTGGCACAGGCTGATCCGGCTGTCGCCATGAAGGAACTGACGTCAGTGCCGCCCTGGTTCTTCGATCTGGTGGCTTTCGCCCGGGATCGGGCCATGTCCCTCGGCGCCGCAACAAGCATCGCCGACAGGCTTGGATATGTGCGCCTTGCCGCAGGCCCCGCCGTTCTGGCACTCGCGCGAGAGCGTTGGGTTTCCTTCGAGGCCGGGTTGGTCGGCGTTCTCGACAAGTTCCACCAGGAGAACCCGGATCTTCAGGGCCTGGGTTTAGAGCGCCTACGCCTTCAATGCGAGCCACGCCTACCGGTACAGGCCTTCCGCGCGGCATTGCAGTCTCTCGTCGCAAATGGCCGGATCAGGCTCGACGGTTCATGGGTGCGTCTGCCGTCTCACGAGGTGCGTCTCGACGCCGGGGAGGAGGAGACATGGCAGGCGATCCGGCCGCTCCTTGCGGGCGAGGAGCGCTTCAGGCCGCCCCGGGTACGCGACATCGCTGGCCTGATGGCCTTGCCGGAGGACGAGATCCGCCGCCTCTGCAAGCTTCTGAGCCGACTTGGACAACTTGACGAGGTTGCTCATGATCATTTCTTCCTGCGCAGCACGGTCGCCGAGATGGTCGGGATCCTCCAGGATCTTGGCCTTCGGGCACAGGATGGGCAATTCACAGCGGCACAGTTCCGGGATTGTGTCCAGAACGGGCGCAAGGTCGCCATCCAGATCCTGGAATTCTTCGATCGTCACGGCGTAACCTTGCGTCGCGGCGATCTTCGTCGCATCAATCCCCATCGGCTGGATCTCTTCCGTGCGATTCCGCCTATTGCCGATGTTCAAGGAGGAGAAGCGTCCCCGGTGGGGCGTCCGGACTTCAAATCCGGGTGGGGCCGCGAGCCGGTCCTAAGTGGGTTCGACTCCCACTCTCTTCCGCCATCGTCCCCATCCGCGTGAAGCAGGGACGGAGTCGACCGCCGCCCCATGCCACTCAGCGGGACGGGGTGCATCCTCCGGACGGCCCGGCCGTAGGAGTGGCGGCGTTTTTCATCGGGTCGAGGCCGCTAGCCGTCGCGGGATGATCCGATGGCGATTGCGGAGTGGGCCCCTTCGGAGTCGTGCCGATATAGGAGCCGCCGAGTCCCCCCGTCCAGCCGGACGATCCTGCCGTCCCGGGCGACGTGCCGGAGGCCTGACTGTTCGGGTCGGGCGTCGTGGCGGCCGTGGACGCAGGCTCCTCCGGACAGGGATTCTGCGCAAAGCACGGTGTCGATAAACCGACAGCCGCAACGAAAAGGATCAGGGGGGCACGCATCGCATCCGGCTCCTGTTGGCTAAGCTGTGGGAGCAACGTGACGGAGCATGGCGGGTTCCGGCAGACCCTGAAGCATCGAACGCAAAATTGGGAACCGGTTTTGCGTGGAAAGATGCGACAGACCAAAAAGTTAGAGCATTGGACACGAGTCCGATTTCCACGGCCGATGCTCTAGGTCACTTTGACCTGCGGGGAGCCCGCCTCAGCGTGGCCGACGATCCGGGCAAATGGATAGCCAGCATCGACGATCTGCCCGAGAATGCGCTCCGCCCGCTCCGGCGCGCAGGCGATCAGGAGGCCGCCCGAGGTCTGGGGATCCGTGAGCAACTGCCTCTGCCATGGCTCAAGGCCGTCGGGAAGCAGGATGCCGTCGCCATAGCTGTCCCAATTGCGGGTCGAGGCGCCTGTCACATACCCTTGCCGAGCGAGCGACTCGGCTTCCTGGAGCAGGGGCAGCTGGGCATGGTCGATGCTCAAAGTCAGGCCCGACCCTCGGGCCATTTCGAGCCCGTGGCCAAGAATGCCGAAGCCGGTGACATCCGTGATGGCATGAACGTCGGGATTCCGGGCAAGCTCGGCGCCGATCCGGTTCAGCAGGGTGACCGAGCTCATCATTTCCGCGTAGGCGTCCGGGGCGAGCGCGTCCTTCTTGAAGGCTGCCGAATAGATTCCGACGCCCAGAGCCTTCGTCAGGATGAGCGCATCCCCGGCTTGCGCGCCGCTGTTGCGGCGAATCTCGCCGGGTTTCGCGGTTCCGATCACAGCGAGGCCGTAGACGGGCTCCGGGCAGTCGATGGAATGCCCGCCTGCCACGGGAATCCCGGCCTCGGCGCAGATCGCGGCGCCGCCCCTCAAGATCTCCCGGACGGTCGCAGGCGCGATTTTGCCCAGCGGCATGCCCAGGATAGCCAGAGCCATAATCGGACGGCCGCCCATGGCGTAGACGTCAGAAATGGAATTGGTTGCCGCGATACGCCCGAAATCGAACGGGTTGTCCACCATGGGCATGAAGAAGTCCGTGGTCGCAATGATGCAAGTCTCGTCGTCCAACTGCCAGACGGCCGCATCATCGGCCGTTTCGGTGCCGACGAGAAGTTGGCGGAACGGCCCGGCTTCGGGCTGTTCGGAGAGAAGCTGCTGGAGGACCGATGGTGCGAGTTTGCAGCCGCATCCGCCACCATGCGACAAATGACTGAGCCGAACGTTTGGCATATCCATGAGCGTCCTCCTCCCACTTTCCAATCATGGTTTCAGGTCCGGGCCCATAAGGCAACCGCGCTGGCCTCCAAGGCATTGGCCTGAAGCCCAAGCTTATCCGGGCAGGACCAGGACCTTGCGTTTCGATACGCGGAATGCCCCTATGAGAAGGCTACCGATGATTTGCCATGAACGCGCTTGGGAGCAAGGGAGCCGATGAAGCCGGTGGACGATGCCAGGCAGGAGAACGCCCTCAATAAGGAGCACGAAGATTCCGCATATCCTACGGCTTGTCAGGAGCCGATCACGGTTATTCCCTTCAATGGGACCAAGGCCTCGCGAGGAGCGCGGGCCATCGCGTCGGAGGTGCCGGTCAATCTCGTCTATGGCGGCATTCCCTTCGCGGTCATGATGACGACGCCCTCGGACTTGGAGGATTTCGCACTGGGCTTCAGCCTTACAGAGGGCGTCATCAAGCATCCGCATGACATCCGTGGCATTCGCATCGAGCAGGATGAGCGTGGCCTTCGTCTCGCCATCGACCTGGTTCCCGACAGGCTGCACGAACATCTGGCGCGGAAGCGCGCCCTGTCTGGTCGAACGGGCTGCGGATTATGCGGCATCGACGATCTCAAGTCTCTGCCGCAGGCCCGGGCAAATGAAGGGAATGCGCCCGTCATCGCCTTGCCGGCCATTCAGTCCGCTCTCCTCGGGCTTGATCGTCGGCAGGCTCTCAACGAACTGACGCATGCCGTCCATGCGGCCGCCTGGGCCGATCTCGATGGAGCGATCCGCTTCGTCCGCGAGGATGTCGGTCGCCATAATGCTCTCGACAAGCTCATCGGAGCGGCATGCCGGGCGGGCACGGAACCGGACAGTGGTTTCGTCATCGTCACAAGCCGCTGTTCTTTCGAGCTGGTGGAGAAGGTTGCCGCCTTCGGAGCGCGGACACTCGTTTCGATCTCGGCGCCGACCTCGCTCGCCTTGGAGCGGGCGCGGCATCTCGACATCACGCTCATCGGGATCGCTCGTCGCGACTCCATGACGGTCTTCCATGGAATCGACCGCATCAGCGGCGCACAGCCATTTGGAACCCAAGCGGATATATGATGGCTGCCTATCATCGCGAGGAGGCAGGGCTTTGCGCCCTCGCTTTCGATCCGGTTCTATTGAACATGCCCGGTGAACACATATCCCACGCCACGCACCGATTTCACGAGCATGGGGTGCTTCGGATCCGTCTCGATCTTGCGCCGCAGGCGCGCCACCTGGGCATCGATCGAGCGGTCGATGGCCTCCCAGTGCCGTCCTCGTGTCAGGTCCATCAGCTGATCGCGGTTCAGAACTCGGCCGGGATGGCGAGCAAAGGTTGCCAGAAGCTCGAATTCCCCGGTTGTCAACGTGATTTCGGCGCCGTTCGGCGCCTTCAGCTCTCGCCGTCCCAGATCGAGCCGCCATCCATCGAACCGGATGACATCGCCCGCATGCGGCAGTGCCATGGGGCTTGGTTCCAGCGGCAAGGTTGGTTGGGTGCGGCGCAGGACGCTCCTGATCCGAGCCAGAACCTCGCGCAAGTGGAACGGCTTGGCGATATAATCGTCCGCTCCCACCTCCAGGCCGACCACCATGTCCACCATGTCCGACCGGCCGGTCAGCATGATGATTCCTGTCTTCCCGGTGCTCGGTCGTGCCCGAACCTCCCGAGCGAGCTGAAAGCCGTCCTCGCCGGGTAGGACCAGATCCAGCAACACCAGATCGATCTTCGACTTGGTCAGGCATTCCCGCATGGCCTCGCCGTTGGCGGCGGCGCTGACCTGAAATCCTTCATCGGCCAGATAGCGGCTGATCATCTGACGGATTCTGGCATCGTCATCGACGATGAGGATATGCGGCGCATCTGTCATCACCGGCCAAGGTCCATGAGTTCCGTCGCTCTTGACGTTGGTGCTGCTGCGTTATGGGACAAGCCCTAGATCTGGGAATCCTCCTAAATTGCCACGGTTGAGCGAGGATCGGTCTCCGATGCATGCGCTCAAACTCCGGGGCAGCTCTCCAGGTTGGATACGTGGACGCGTCACGGATTGTTACAAGCCGGCACATACTCGTACAGGACAACGGCACGGGTGTGACATTCGCCTGCTTTAGTCATGGCAATCCGGATCGTGATTGGAGCATTTCATGTACTCCTCGCATCTCCTTTCCTCGGTTGGGAGCGCGGCCATCCCGACATTTGGTCCGCCAGCGGAGCCTTTAACCTTGGATATTGTGTTTGCCGGCCAGCCGGCGAACAAATTTGCCGCTGGGGAAGGAGTGTTCTGGGAGGGGGATAAGTCTGCCGATATCTTCCAGATCATCGAAGGCTGCCTGCGCCTTTACCGTATCCTGCCGGACGGACGACGAGCCATCATGGGCTTTAGGTTCGCCGGCGAGACGCTCGGCCTCTCCTGCGAAGGAACTTATTGCTACACAGCCGAGGCGGTCACGTCCGTTCGGCTGCGTCGACTGAGCCGCGCCCGGCTGCGGGCGATGGGAGAGGAGGTCAGGCAATTGCAACCGCTGCTCCTTGCGAAGATCTTCGAGGAGATTCGCGCTGCCCGGCAGCACATCATCGTGCTGGGGCAGCTGGGAGCCGAGGAGCGGACGGCTCATTTTCTGGTGTCGGCGGCCCGTCGGACAGGAGCTGACCAGCGGCGTCCGGTTACGATCGAGTTGCCGATGACGCGCCAGGACATTGCCGATTACCTTGGCCTGACCATCGAGACTGTTTGCCGTGTCCTATCGAAGCTCAAGCGCGATGGATTGGTCGCCTTGGAAGGCCGTCACAAGATCATCCTTATGCGAATGACTGATCTGCAGCACCTCGCAGGCGAGTTCGATGATGCTGACCCGCATGCTCCAACCTACATTCAGGCCAAGTGGCCACAATGAAGGATGAAAAGGTCGCTCTTTCCACTTCTGATGATACACTGACCGGGGAGTGAGCATCAGGCCGGTCCCGAAAGCGCCGGTCCATTTTTCCGACGATGCTCTAGTCCGGATTTCGGTGTTTCTGAGCGGGTAACCGAGCCATGATCTCCCGGAATGATGTGGAATTGCCGGCGACCTTACGAGATCTATCGCCTCTTTCCCCTTCTGGTCAGAAGCATTCGGGAGCGGGATTGGATCGCATGAGCCACGATGTCAAAGGGGCGCATCCATCGGGTTCCTCCGGAGGGACGGCCGATCTGGTCAACAGCCCCGATCATTCGCTCTTCCAACTCGTGTTCGACCAAGTGGTCGTCGGTATTGAGCTGGTGGATAGCAATGGCCGCTTGCTCGACGTCAATGCGGCCGTCTGTACTCTGCTCGGCTATGCAAAAAATGAGCTGATCGGGCGCAGCTTCGAGGAGATCATTCATCCCGAGGATCGACCGCGGGTGTTGGCGCTCGCGGCCCAACTCATGGCGCGCGAGATTCCAAGTTACCGGATCGAGAAACGCTACCTGTGCAAGAGCGGTGAGACCGCCTGGGTTCGCGTAACCTCTTCCTTGGCCGCGGCCGATCCTGACCATCCCTATCGTCTTTCGATCGTCGAGGATATCGGCGAGCGAAAGCAGGCCGAGGAAGTGCAGCGGGCGAGCGAAGCTCGTCTGCGCACCGTGCTGGAGGCTATCCCCATCGGGGCAATTCTGTCGGACGCCGAAGGCCGTGTAATCGAGGCCAACAAGGCCTATCTCGATCTGATCGGGCGCTCGCTGGCGGATCTCCATGCGGGCCGGGTGCGTTGGGACGAAATCACGCCGCCCGAATGGCTGGCCGCCGACGAGCGGGCGATCGCCGAGGCCCGGGCCCACGGCGTCTCCTCCATGTACGAGAAAGAATATCTCCGCAACGGCGAACGCATTCCGGTTCTCCTGAAACTGGCTTCCGTCAAAAACGGCCATACCTTCGCGGTGTTTGCACTCGATCTTTCAGAGCGTAAGGCCTCCGAGGCAGCCCTGCAGGCACGGACGACGGAGTGGGAGGCTCTGATCGAGACTGCGCCGGTAGCCGTCTGGTTCACCTACGACCCCGACCTGCGTGAGGTGAGGGCCAATCGGCTCGCCTCCGAGTTGCTCGAACTGCCTCTCGCCTTGTGTCTGCCCGATCAGAGTTCCGGGGCACTGTCTTACAGCCACACCTTCCGGAACGGTCTGGAAGTCCCTCCGGATCAGGCGCCTCTTCGACGAGCGATCCAAGGCGAGGAAGTGCGCAATGAGGAATGGGAGTGCCATTTCGAGGATGGTCGGCGTGTGGACCTGCTGTACAACGCTTCGCCGCTGCGGGACAATTCCGGAACGGTGGTCGGGGCCATTGCCGCCGCCGTCGATATCACGGCTCGCAGGCATTCGGAGGCCGTGCTGCAGGAACGCGAGGCGCGTCTCCATTCCATTCTGGAAACGGTGCCGGAGGCTCTCATCACGATCAGCGAACAGGGAATCGTCGAGTCCTTCAGCCGCTCGGCCGCTGCGCTTTTCGGTTACCTTCCCGACGAGGTGATCGGGCGAAACATCAGCATGCTGATGCCTTCGCCATATCGGGAAGCGCATGGCAGCTACTTGGAGCGGTACCTCCAGACGGGCGAGAAGCGCATCATCGGCATCGGGCGTGTCGTCAGCGGGCAGCGCAAGGACGGCAGCGTGTTTCCCATGGAACTCGCCGTTGGCGAGGTTAAGGTGGGCGGACAGCATATGTTCACCGGTTTCATCCGCGATCTCACAGCAACCCAGAAAGTCGAACAGGAACTGCGTCAGGCCCAGAAGATGGAAGCGGTCGGCCAACTGACCGGCGGCGTTGCTCACGACTTCAACAATCTGCTCACCATCATTCTCGGCAATCTCGAGATGCTCGAGATGCGGCTGACTGATGATCGTGACTTGGAGTTGGTGCGAGAGGCACGAGAGACGGCTGAGAATGGTGCTCAGCTGACCGAACGTCTGCTCGCCTTCGGGCGTCGGCAGCCGCTGCAGCCCAAGCTGACGGATGTCGGGGATCTCCTAGGCGAGATGGTACCCCTGTTGCGGCGCACATTGGGTGAGACGGTCCAGGTGAGGAGCCGCTCGGACAGCGATCTCTGGCAGGTCCTGGTCGATCCGAGCCAGTTGCAGAACGCGATCCTGAACTTGGCGATCAACGCTCGTGATGCAATGACTTCTGGCGGTCGGCTGACGATCATGGCCGAGAATGCAGAGCTTGAACCGGACTATGCCCGCCTGCATCCGGAAGTTCGAGCAGGTCGTTATGTGCTGGTGGCCGTCACAGATACCGGCACAGGCATGCCGAAGGAGATTCAGGAGCGCGCATTCGAGCCATTCTTCACCACGAAGGAGGTGGGGGCCGGAAGCGGGCTCGGCCTATCGATGGTCTATGGCTTCGTCAAGCAGTCAGGCGGTCATGTGACGATCTATAGTGAGATCGGTCATGGAACGACCATCAGGATGTATCTTCCCCGGGCCGCGACGCTGGAGGAGTCTACGGAGGCACCTGCACCCTCGACATCCGTGGACGCCTTGCGTGGACAGGGAGAAGCCGTGCTGCTGGTCGAGGACGAGGCACGGGTACGGCGGATGACGGCAGCTCGTCTGTACGACTTGGGCTACCGCGTGCTGGATGCGGCCAATGGTCCAGCAGCACTGGCACTCTTAGATCTACATCCGGAGATCGAGCTGCTGTTTACCGATATGGTAATGCCTGGCGGCATGACGGGCACTGATCTGGCGGAAGCGGTGCGTAGCAGGCGGCCTAAGACCAAGGTCCTGTTCACATCAGGGTATGCGGAGCCGGATGTGGTGCGCCGCGGCCAAGAAACCGAAGCGCGCTGGCTGAAAAAACCTTACAGTACTCTAGAGCTGGCGCGGACCATCCGAGAGGTTCTCGATGCCACGGAATCATAGCCGAGAAGCAGGCCAGATCATGCGCGTAGGCTCGCACGTCTATTACAAACCGTCACATAACGGCACACGATTTGGCGGCTATGCGGTTCGGGCGTCACAAAAGCAGTCTTCTATGGCCCTGTGAACCAAGATGGGAGCCCGCCATGAATGTCGCTCGTCCTATCTCCTTCCTAGGTGCAGGCGCACGGGCAGCCCTTGCGCTGACAGCTCTCGCCGGGGCAGCGGATTTCGCGACTGGGCTAGCCTTCAGTCGAAGCGCGATTCAGAAGCGGGTGGATGACGTCATGCGGCATGCGCCCAATCTGGCTTCGCCCGATGAGGGAGTGAAATAAGGATCGCACGTCATCGATCACCTCGCCCAACTAAATCTGACTTGAAAGGGGCTTGTCATGCCCGTTTTCGATGCATCCGCGCTCAACGACAACGATGAGACTTTGATAAATCTGCGTGCCATCCTGGCGAGGCCTAGGGAGAACACGCAAGCGCAGCCTAGACCTCGTCAGCGAGCTGAAGCTTTGCCCCTGGCCCAGTCTCAGTCCAAGCACTTCGCCGGTATTCCTCTGATCGTCGGCGTTGCGGTATCGATCACTCTTCCAAGTCCGTAGTGGATTGTTGCTCTAAAATGGACACTTCCGCGAGTGGCTCAGCCGTTATGATCTGGCTGCTCCTGATCGCAATCACTCCATTCTTAACTGCAGCTACCCAAAGAAAAGTTACACGGGGCACGGCACGACGGCACGTCGCCGGAACTTTCAGCTCGAGTTGTGACCGGTTGCGGCATTGTGCGCTTGGTAATATCCAACCCCGGGCCAGACTCTCCGGGTTGGGCCGATAGAGACAATTTGGCGCCTGTCACAGTCTATTAACATGGTTTAAAAGCGTGAGCGTAGAACCAGAGCTGTCTCCCGCCATATGCTGGTGGTCGAGGGTTGCCATGGACGTTTCGCTCACCAGCCATCCAGTTTACCGTGCCTATGTAATCGATCCTAACGGTGGGATTCTGATTGCTCACGCGCTGATCTGCCAATCCGACGATGAGGCGATCAGCAAGGCCAAGGAATACGCAACCGGCAACGCTGTCGAGTTGTGGGACAGGGGACGCAAGATTGCCTTCATTCCACTGGGAGGCGCACCCTGTGTCATCTTTTAGAGGGTCGAATCAAAGCTCATCTAATCTCATGTCTGTGGTTCGGATGGTTGAAATGCTACCTTGAAGACCAGGCGACCATCCGTCCCGCTCACGGCGACAAAGCTATGCATTGGATCGCGGCAACGATCCGCAAGGAGAAGGGTCAGGTGTCGGGCATGCGCTCGGGCAGCATTTTCCTCCGAAAACATCTGACCCAGTCCATCCAATGTCGACTGGCCATCCAGGACGATATTGAAGAAGTATTTGGGCATAGGATTCATCATCCCCAACACCGCTTCGAAATTACCTACCTGATCGTACCTTCGGTGGCCTTGCCATTTGTCAATCTGACAGAGACACCGTTCAGGTACGGCATCGGAAATACGGTAGCATCGCTTCGCTCTCGCAGACGATAGCCGCGCGCCAGCCGAGGTCGAACGCTGCGACTGAAGTTCCAGATTTTTGTGCACGCTGCTCTTGGTTGCTTCTCACCCTCAAGATGTCGAATGCCGCCTCCAATCAAGAGGATTCAGCGTCCGGGACACCGTCCTCCAGCTCGGCAAGCCAGATTCCCGGTCCTGCATCGGATGGAGCACGCCAGTCGCCGCGCGGCGACAGCGATCCGCCGGACGAGATCTTAGGCCCGTTGGGCATGGCGGTGCGCTTGAACTGGCTGGTGAAAAATCGGCTGAGGAATACCCGCAGCCATTTCTTGATCTCGCCCAGTTCGTAAGCCCTATGCGATGTCTCCGGGATGTTGGGCGGCCACGTACCCGCTTCCTTATCTCTCCATGCCTGCCAGGAAAGATAAGCAATCTTGGATGGTCGGAAGCCGTAGCGCGTCAGATAGTAGAGATTGAAGTCCTGCAGGGCGTAGGGACCGATCATGGCCTCCGTCGACTGGATTTGCCCGGATGCATCCTGGGGCACGAGTTCGGGGGAGATTTCGGTGGCCAAGATCGCATAGAGAATGTTTGCTGTGTCCTCGTCCACATCGCCGGAAGCTGCAACGAATCGAATCAGATGCTGGATCAGGGTCTTCGCGACCGATGCGTTGACGTTGTAGTGTGACATCTGATCGCCGACGCCGTAGGTGCACCAGCCGAGCCCCAGTTCGGAGAGGTCGCCAGTACCTACGACGATGCCGCGGTGATGGTTGGCGAGCCGGAACAGGTAATCGGTCCGCAAACCCGCCTGAACATTCTCGAAAGTCACGTCGTAGGCCGGCTCACCTTCGGCAAAGGGGTGCCCGAGATCCTTCAACACCTGCCGCGCTGCTGGTCGGATGTCGATTTCGGATGCAGTGACTCCCAGAGCTCGCATGAGCGCCCAGGCATTGCCCTTGGTGCCTTCGCTCGTCGCGAATCCAGGCAGCGTGTAGGCAAGGATGTTGGTGCGGGGAAGGCCGAGCTTGTCCATGGCGCGGCAGCAGACCAGGAGCGCTTGCGTGGAATCGAGGCCGCCGGATACGCCGATGACCACTTTCTCCGTCCGGGTTGCTTGCAGGCGTTTCGCGAGGCCCTGGACCTGGATGTTATAGGCCTCGTAGCAGTTCTCCGCGAGCTTGGCGGGGTCAGCGGGAACATAGGGAAACCGCTCGATGGGCCGGCGCAGCGCAAGCGCCTCCTCCGGCGCATCCAAGTGCAGAGGGACGATGCGGAAATTGCCCGGAACGACCTTCAACTCGTCGGCGCAATCACGAAAGGTGACCCGCCGCATGCGTTCCTGACGCAGGCGCCCGAGATCGATATCGGCCACTGCCATGGTGGAGTCTGGAGGAAAACGCCCGGTCTCGGCAAGCCGCAGGCCGTCCTCGAAGATGCCCCCATGGCCATCCCAGGCGAGATCCGTCGTCGATTCGCCCGGGCCCGCCGCCGAGTAAGCATAAGCAGCGATGCAGCGCATGGACTGGGAGCCGCAGAGGAGGCGTCGGTCCTCGGCTTTGCCGATGGTGATGTTGCTGGCCGAGAGATTGAGGAGGATCTCGGCGCCCGCCAGGGCGGCCGTGGTGCTGGGCGGCTGCGGCACCCACATGTCCTCGCATATTTCCACATGGAACGTGAAGGCGCAGCTGCCGGCTGATCGGAA
Source organism: Microvirga lotononidis (assembly GCF_034627025.1). Lineage (NCBI taxonomy): Bacteria > Pseudomonadati > Pseudomonadota > Alphaproteobacteria > Hyphomicrobiales > Methylobacteriaceae > Microvirga > Microvirga lotononidis. The sequence goes on from NZ_CP141048.1 coordinate 2,554,317, forward strand.
GAGAAGATCGACGCCAAAGGGAACCTGCAGTCCGGCGAGTGTAATCATCTGCTCTCTGATGCTTGCTCCCGGGGCGAAGTGCCGGCGCTCATAGAACTCGCGGTAGTTCGGCAGGTATGCCTTCGGCACGACACCCAGGATACGCCCGGCGTGGATGACCACGGCGGCGTTGTAGAGGCGTCCATCCAATCGGAGAGGGGCCCCCACAACGAAGGCAGGAAAGAGGTCGGCGCTTTCCTCCGCAAGGCGGCTCAGTGCGTGTTCGACGGCCTTCAGGAGAGCGTCCTGATGCAGGAGGTCGTCGATGGCATAGGCTGATATGCCGAGCTCCGGGAACACCATCAGGGCGATCCGCTCCTGGTGCCCCTGCCGCAGCAGTTCGAGGGTCCGGTCGGCATTGAAAGTTGGATCCGCGACCTCGATCCGCGGCACACAGGCCGCGATGCGAACAAAGTCATGGCGGTAGGGTGTGAAGAACGAGATCATTCCGCGTCCGATCAGAGTTGGCTCTCATGGGGCAGGGCTTGCCCCGCTCCCATCACTCGATGGGAGCCCTGCCGTGTGATGCTGATACAATAGGTAACTAACACAAGGAATGGAATCCGCCATGGGGCTGGTTCCACAAGCCCCAGACCTCGCATGGGCTCCGAGACGTTGGAGGCGGTTGTTCAGCCGCCTCAATCCTCGGCACGGGCCGCGTTGAATCCGGATGATGACACAAACGAACAGCAAGCATCGAGTAGGTACTTAGTCCCAAGCTCTATGCCGTGCAATCAAGGAACGGGCTTTGCGAAGGCAGGGACTGCACTGCACGGGACCGACAGCCTGGGCTGATGAGAATTCTCCGCTTAGACGTGCAGGCCGCAGGAGGCGTGCAATGGCTTCCCGAAACGGCCACGCGCAACTTGACAGTTGTCATGGACATAGCATTCCAGAGAGGCGGATCGAGGCGCTTCCGGATATGGGTGTAATCTGCGCGCAACGCGGGATTCTCACGCCCGGTATATAGGGGCGGACGAGGAGGGAGTCGATTAAGTGGCTGATATAAGTTCAAAATCGTCTGCGCGCCTAGGTGGCACGATTTTTGCTAGCTTTGCCGTGTCCGCGTAAGCATAAGCTCAGGGAACACCGATCGCGGAATGGAGAGGAAGAATGTTCAAAGCTCTCACAATGACGGCTGTCATCACGGCAGCGATGTCCGTTCACGCGGCTGCAAGCGAAATTCGGGTTGGGTTTACCCTGGACGCACTGACGCTGGATCCTGCCAACCACCGTAAACGCGAAACGGAAACCATCATTCGGAACATCTACGACGGTCTCTTGACCCGCGATGCCAAGATGAAGGTCGTTCCGGAACTGGCTGAATCCTGGAAACAAGTCGATCCCCTGACCTATGATTTCACGGTTCGGCAGGGTGTGACGTTCCATGACGGCTCTCCGATGACTGCGGACGATATCGTCTTCACCTTCGAGCGCCTCACCAAGGATGGCGCCATGGACGGACAGACGAGTCCACGCAAGGATCTCGTCGGCCCCGTCAAGTCGATCACGAAGGTCGACGACAGGACGGTTCGGTTCACTTTGAGCGAGCCATGGCCGATCCTGCCCGCCATGCTTCCTTTCCAGGAAGTGGTGAGCAAGGCCTTCACCGAGAAGGTGGGATCGCAGGGACTTGCGACGAAGACGAACGGTACCGGTCCGTTCAAGTTGGTGGAATGGCGCAAGGGTGATTCCATCATCATGGAGCGCTTTGATGGATACTACGGTGGGGCGACCGACATCCCTCCCGTTGGGAAGGCTTGCGTCGACCGCGCTATTTTCCGCATCATTCCGGAGAATGCCTCCCGCGTCGCCGCTCTGCTCGCTGGCGAGGTTGACATCATCAACGAACTGCCTCCCTTCGACATGAAGAAGGTGGAGGCCAATTCGAACACGAAGGTGATGAAGGCCAATGGCACGCGCACGTTCTTCGTTGCCCTGAACAATGCGAAGAAACCCTTCGACGATCCGCGCGTACGCCAAGCTGCCAATATGGCGGTCAACAAAGCCCTTATCATCGACAAGGTCCTGCTCGGGACCGCTGTTCCCCTCAACGGTGTCATGAGCCCCGATGCATTCGGCTACAATCCCGATCTTCCTGCCTATGGCTTCGATCCGGAGAGGGCGAAAAAGCTCCTTGCAGAGGCTGGCTATCCGAACGGCGTCGACGTGACCATCGATGCCGAAGGTGCTTTCAAGGAGATGACGGAGGCCGTGGCCTCGATGCTGACGAAGGCCGGCATCCGTGCCAAGGTGAATGTCGGCGAAGGCTCGACGCTGCGAGCGAAATGGGCTCCGAAAGGTGAGAAGACCGGCGACATGTACTTCACCTCCTGGGGCAACGGCTCCCTCGATCCGGCCGATATCTTCGTGCCGACGTTGAAGACCGGAGATCGCGGCAACAGCGCCTTCTATTCGAACAAGGAAGTCGATGCGCTGCTGGATGCCGCCAATGTCGAGCTCGATCCAGCCAAGCGCGTCGATCTCTATAAGAAGGCGCAGGTGATCGTGAACAAGGACGCTCCCTGGATCTTCCTCTGGCTGCCTCAGGATATCTATGGCGTCTCGAAGCGCGTCAGCGGCTGGGAGCCGAGCGCAGACAGCAAGATCAACCTACACGATGCCTGTGTGAAGTAGGCTCCGGCCCAGTACCTGCTCAAGGAGAAAGAGCCCGATGAAACCGTTGGCGCTCATAGGTCGCATCGCCCAGCTCCTGCCGGTCCTCCTCGGCGTCAGTGTCATCGTCTTCGTGATGATGGCCCTGACGCCGGGCGATCCCGTGGAGATCATGCTGGCCGACCAGCAGGCTACCGCTGAGCAGGCTCAGGTGCTCCGCCATGATATGGGGCTCGACCGTCCGGCTCTGGAGCGGTTCGGCATTTTTCTCGGAAATGCACTAACGGGAAACTTCGGCCTGAGCTTCTTCCACCGCCGTCCGGTCTTCGACGTCATTGCGGAGCGTCTTCCGGCAACCATCGAACTGACGCTCGCGGCGCTGCTTCTGGCTCTCGCAATCTCGATTCCTCTCGGCGTCGCTGCGGCTGTCAAGAAGAACCGTCTGGTCGACCGGCTCGCTGCCATCGGCTCGCTGTTCGGCGTCTCCCTTCCGGGTTTCTGGTTCGGAATCATCCTCATCATTCTCTTCGCGGTGCAGATGCGCTGGCTGCCGGTCTCGGGGCGCATGGATTTCGCCTGCGAGGTGGCGCCGATCACCAGGCTCATGACCATCGACAGCTTGCTGCGCGGACGGCCTGATTGTTTCGCCGACGCTCTGTCACATCTGATCCTCCCCGCGCTCACATTGGCGCTTCCCATGGCCGCCGTTCTCACCCGCGTCCAAAGGGCGGCGATGCTGGAGGTGCTGCGGTCCGATTACATCGTCTTCGCCCAGGCCAAGGGCCTCTCGCGCCGCAGGATTCTCTGGCGTCATGCTCTCAAGAACGCGCTGGTGCCTACCGTGACCGTCGCGGCCATCGAGACGGGCTCTCTCCTCGGCGGCAATATGGTGGTGGAAACCGTTTTCGGCTGGCCCGGCCTCGGCCGCCTGGTCGTCGAGAGTATCTTCGTTCGCAATTATCCCCTCGTGCAGGCGGCCGTGCTGCTCTACGCCGTCACCTACGTGCTGCTGAATTTTGTTGCCGATATCCTCTACACGCTGCTCAATCCGAGGGTTCGCCTGTGAGTGCCGCCATTCAAGCACCCGCTACCCTGCCGGAGCAGGCCGAGACTCCGACATGGCAGAGCGTGAAACGTTTCTCCAGCGATGGATTCTCCGTTGCGGCTGCGATCGCCGTTCTCATCTTCGTTCTGCTGGCAATCCTGGCACCCTGGATTGCGCCTCATGATCCCTATGAGACGGATCTTCTGCGCCGTCTTCAGCCTCCAGCCTGGATGGAGGGGGGCGAGTGGAGCTATGTCCTCGGGTGCGATGCGCTTGGCCGGGATATCCTCTCGCGCATCATTTACGGCTCCCAGGTTTCGATTACCATCGGATTGGCCGTCGTCCTCATCGCGACAGCCATCGGGACGGTACTCGGTCTCGCTGCGGGCTACATGCGAGGGTGGGTCGACATCGCGATCTCGCGCGTCGTGGATATCCTTCTCGGTTTTCCCTATCTCATCTTTGCCATTGCGCTGATGGCCATGATGGGGCCGGGCCTGCAGAACATTATCCTGGCCCTGGTCTACAAAGAGTGGGTCGTTCCTGCGCGCGTCGTTCGCGGCGAGGTGCTCGCCGCTCGCGAGATGGAATACGTGGAGGCAGCCCGGGCGATCGGCGCGCCGCGCCTTCACATCATGTTCCGCGAAATCCTGCCGAACATCCTCTCGCCGGTGATCGTCGTGTCCACCATCCGGATGGCGCACGTGATCATCCTGGAAGCAAGCCTGTCCTTCCTGGGTATCGGCGTTCAGCCGCCGACCGCATCGTGGGGGTCGATGGTGGCCGACGGACGTGGCTTCATCCTGGATGCGTGGTGGGTCAGCACCTTTCCAGGCATCGCCATCCTCATCCTCGTCCTCTCGATCAATGTGGCAAGCCAGGGCCTGCGCGATGCTTTTGACCCGAAGTTCAGTGATTGAGATGCCGGAGCCTCTCCTCTCGATCCGCAATCTCAAGACCTGTTTTCCCACCCGCGCGGGATTGGTGACGGCGGTCGATGGGGTCGATCTGGACCTTTATCCCGGCGAGTGTCTCGGCATCGTAGGCGAGAGCGGCTCCGGGAAGAGCGTGACCTTCGCCAGTGTCATCGGCCTCGTGCGTTCTCCGGGTTATATCGCCGACGGGTCGATCCGCTTCGATGGCATCGATTTGAGACATCTCGAGGCCGAGCAGTGGCGCCGCCTGCGCGGGCGCGACATCGCGATGACGATGCAGGACGCGCTCACTGCGCTCAACCCGGCTCTCACGGTCGCAGAGCAGATCGAGGAGGTCCTGCTCGCGCACGCTTCGGATCTCCCCCGGAAGGGACGCCAGGAAGCCGCACGATGCCGATCCATCGAGATGCTGCGGCTCGTCGGCATCCCAGCTCCCGACAAGCGGATCGACGATTATCCGCATCAGTTCTCAGGCGGCATGCGTCAGCGCATCATGATCGCCATTGCCCTGTCTTGCCGCCCGAAGCTGCTGATCGCGGATGAGCCGACGACCGCTCTCGATGTTACGATCCAAGCGCAGGTGCTCGATCTGATCGGGGATCTTCGCCGCGAACTCGGCATGAGCGTGGTTCTCATCACGCACGATCTCGGGGTTGTGGCCGAGCACACCGACCGAGTCGCGGTGATGTATGCCGGCCAAGTCGTCGAAACGGGTCCGACTCATGAACTCATCAGCCTGCCCAAACACCCTTACACGCGCGGCCTCATTGGCTTGATCCCACGTCTGTCGGATCTTGATGCACCCATTAAGCCGATCGAGGGGCAGGTCCCTGAACTTATCGGACTCGGCGGAATTTGCCGCTTTCATGATCGCTGCGATGAGCGCATGCCTCGCTGCCGGTCCGACATCCCGATGATAGCTGCCGGGCCGAACCGGCAGGTGCGCTGCATCCGGGTCGAGGAGAGCCTGTCATGAACGATGCGCAGAGCCCTCCTCTCCTCGAAGTCCGCGACCTCGAAAAGGTCTATCACCTCAACAGCGGCTTCATGCAAAGACTTGCCCGGCAGCCTGCGCTCGACCTCCGTGCGGTTGACAAGGTGAGCTTTTCGGTTCGGGCAGGAGAGACGCTCGGCCTCATCGGCGAATCCGGTTGCGGTAAGTCGACGCTTGCCCGGACGGTCCTGCGCTTGCACGAGCCCACTGCTGGCAGCATCAGCTTCGAGGGAAGCGACATCACGAAATTGCCTCATCGGGAGATGACGGCCCTGCGCCGCCGCATGCAGATCATCTTCCAGGATCCGTATGCCTCTCTCAATCCGCGCAAATCGGTCGAAGACATCGTCGGCTTGCCGCTGTCGCTCCATGGCATTGCCCGGCGCGGGGAGATCCGGGACAGAGTCGTTGTGATGCTCGAAAGCGTCGGCTTGAAGAGTGCCCATCTAGGCCGCTACCCCCATCAGTTCTCGGGTGGGCAGCGCCAACGTATCGGAATCGCCAGAGCGCTGATCCTTAATCCGAGCTTCGTCGTCTGCGATGAGCCTGTTTCAGCTCTGGACGTCTCGATCCAGGCGCAGATCATCGCACTCCTGGGATCGCTCAAGCGTGAGCTGGGGCTAACCTATCTGTTCATCTCGCACGACATCGGCGTCATCGGTCACGTGAGCGACCGGATCGCCGTGATGTATCTGGGTGACATTGTCGAGATAGGTCCAAGTCGCGACGTCTTAAGGTCGCCGAAGCACCCATATACCAAGGCTCTCCTCTCGGCTGTGCCACAGATCGATTCAGGAGTGAAACGCGATAGGGTGAAGCTCACCGGCGACTTGCCTTCTCCCTTGGCGCCCCCTCCCGGCTGCAAGTTTCATACGCGCTGCCCCTTCGCTATCGAACGCTGCCGTCATGAGGTCCCAGCTCTTCGGGATGTCGGAGGAGGCATGAAGGCAGCCTGTCATTTGGCGGGTGCATCGTGATGAAAGTAGAACCTGGTTCCCCCATTCTGCTGACGGGCGATGCATACATGCGCGGACGGATGCAGGCTTTCTGCGGTGAGCCATTGCGTGGCGCCGTGCAGGGCGCAATCGACACGCGTCTCATACGGGCAGGGGCATTGTTGGAAAAGCCGTCCATACGATCCTTCCTGGATGAGCAGGCGCGTCTACTGGAGGTTCTCGATCCTGAATCGACAGCGGAGGTGAGAGGCATCGCTGACGGATTCGACAGAAGCTTCGACACCGTTTTTACCTATCTGCACCTGGGAATTCTCGCCGACTTCGCGACGGATGGCTGCTCCGCCTGGAGTTGGGGAGCATCGCCGACGAGCAGGCCTGTGCTCGTCAAGAACCGCGACTATCGCGGCGAGCACGCCCTGCTGCAGAGAGTTTTTCTTCATCGGGATCCGGAACGGCCGGGTAGGGCCATCCTCTGCGTCGGAAGCCTCGGTAGCCCCGGGGCATTTTCCAGCGGCATGAACGCGCATGGCTTCGCCCTTGTCGATACCCACGTCTCGACGAGCGATCATGGCCCGGGTCTCCTGCGCTATTTTCTCATGACTCGTCTTCTCTGGAATTGCGGCTCCGTGGAAGAGGCCCTGGAACTCATCGCTGAAACGCCGCATGCAGGGGGAGGTACGATTGTCATGGCGGATGCGTCGGGAGATTGCGCCGCCGTCGAGTTGGGGCACAAGGCCCTTTCGATTGAAACCGGGCCCTATGTGGTGCGGACGAACCACTTCGTATCGTCGGCATGCGCCTCATCATGGCTCCCGGCGGCGAGCGATCCTATGGCGGCCAGCACGAAAGGGCGTTACGCTCGGATCGAGGCGTGGCTTGGAGACCAGGACGATTGTCCGCCTCTTTCCGAGATCGTCGCTCTGATGGGGGGCCACACGACAAGCAGTGAGGAAGCCCTGTGCCGCCATGGGCAGGATGATCATGCGCGGACGATCTCCTCCTCTATATTTGCACCGGCCGAGCTTCGCCTTTACTTTTCATCCCGTGAACCCTGTGCCGGCCAGTGGAGTTCCTTCGACTGCCGGCCCTAGACCCGCCCACCCGAAATCGGGTTTGGGTTTCTTTGTTTCTGTGCCTTTTCGGACGGCGAACCCGGGTCCACTTCGCCTGATAGGGCCCTAACCGGGATGGACCAGCGTGGCCTACGAAGCAGGTTTGATCGGCGAACATGCCTCGATTCTCGAAGTCAGACGTCTCATCGAACGAATTGCCAAGAGTGCGGCACGCGCCGTTCTCATCTACGGGGAAACAGGCACGGGCAAGGGGCTTATAGCCCGTCTCGTACACCAGCAATCTCCCCGAAGACCTCAGGAGTTCATCGACGTCAATTGCGCCGCGATCCCTGATCAGCTTCTCGAATCCGAGCTGTTCGGCCACGAGAAGGGGGCATTTACCGGGGCCGTTTCCCGGAAATCCGGACTGATCGAGGTGGCAAACGGCGGATCGATCTTTCTCGATGAAATTCGCGACATGAACCTGGTCATGCAGGCGAAGTTGCTGACCGTGCTCGACACGCAGCGCCTCCGTCGCGTCGGGGCGACCAGCCCTGTGGAGGTCGATGTCCGTTTTATCGCCGCTACGAACCGCATTCTTCTATCGGAAGTGAATGCGGGTCGGTTCCGCGAAGATCTTTATTACCGGTTGCAAGTCGTCGCCATCAATGTTCCGCCCCTGCGGGAACGAGGCGATGACATCTTCGTGTTGACTGAGCACTTTCTCCGCCGCCTTTCCAGCCGCTACGGGCGCGTCATCCGGGGCCTGGACACGGAGGTCGTCGATATTTTTCGGCGCTACCGCTGGCCGGGCAATGTGCGCGAGCTGGAGAACCTGCTCGAACGCATCTTCATCCTTGAGGATGAGAATACGATCATGCTCAAGCATTTACCCGCCCGTATCCTGCGGGACATCAAAGAGGGCGAGAAGACTGAGCAGCCCTCCGAAATCAGAGAGGCGATCACTAAAGGAAGTGTCGATTACTACGAGGCGACCACAGCTTTTCAGATCAAGCTCATTCGCCATATGCTGGCGGCGACCAATGGCAGCTTGACCGAAGCGGCGACGCGCTTGGGCCTGTCTCGCCACGCCCTTCGGCATCAGATGTTGAAGCTCGACATCGCCTAGAGCCGAGTCGCCTTTTTGACGGCGAACCTCATCCACTTCACCGAAAAAGGCTCTAGGCGCGCGTATCCCGCGCGGGCATGCGTGGAAGTCGCAAACCCTGGAGCGTGCAGGAGGAGACTTGTCTTCGGAAAATAAATATCTTCAAATAAATTCAATAAGTTAGATCGACTATATTCGATTGGCATGAGACTTGCTTAATCCCGATCGTCGCGCTGTGACGCTTACCGGAGAATGCCCATCATGCCGTCCATAAAAATCATTTGCCCGAATGGCCATTTGGGCTTTGCTCCTCTCAAGCCCGACAGCTTCCAGCGTGGCGTGGCGGCAGGACCGGATTATATCGCGGCGGATTCCGGAAGTGACGATATTGGCCCCGTGCCTCTTGGAACGGATACGTCAACGTCGCCTGAGGCCTGGCAGCGCCAAGACCTGGAAGCCATGCTGCTGGCCGCCCGCCGGATCGACGTTCCGATGATCATCGGGTCCGCAGGCGACACGGGGACGAACAGTCGGGTCGATCGGTACGTGGCGATCATCCAGGAGCTCGCGAAGAAACATGGTCTCGCGCCCTTCAAGCTCGGCTACTTCTACTCCGAGGTCGACAAGGATCGGGTGCGCAGCGCCATCGGGAGCGACGAGCCGGTGCTTGGTCTCGACGGGCGCGATCCTCTGACCCAAGCCGAACTCGATGCGACGAACCGGATCGTCGCCATGGCAGGCGTTCATCCTTACCGCAAGTTACTGGAACAGGGTTGCGACGTGATCATCGGTGGTCGCTCCAGCGATTGCGCGATCTTCGCAGCGGCCGCCCTTCATCGTGGCACGACCGAGGCCGACGCCTATTACCTCGGCAAGGTTCTCGAATGCGCATCCTTCTGCGCCGAGCCCTACGGCGCGAAGGAGACCGTGCTCGGCGCGGTGAACGGAAATGGCGTGACGGTAACCGCCATGCACCCTGATCAGCGCTGTACCATCGCCTCGGTGGCCGGCCATGCAATGTATGAACGTTCGAACCCCTATGATGAGTTCGTCGCAGGCGGGCGATTGGACATGCGTGACTGTCACTATGAGCAGATCGACCCGCGAACGACCCGTGTCACAGGACAGCGCTTCGTCCCGGCGGAGCGGATCCGAGTCAAGCTTGAAGGCGCAGGCAAGGTCGGCGAGCGTTTCATCGGGATCGCCTCGATCCGCGACCCCTATACCATTGCTCACATTGACGAGGTCATTGCGTGGGCGCAGGCGCAGGTATTCGAGCGCTTCGGCCAATCGGGCTACGAGCTGCACTACGGTGTCTATGGCAAGAACGGCGTGATGGGAGAACTTGAGCCTGTGAAGACCCCTGCTCACGAACTCTGCATCGTCGTGCAGGGCGTCGCCCCGACCGAGGAAATGGCGGAGGAGGTCTGCATGACCGGCACGCGTCAGCTCTTCTATGCCCGCCTGCCTGAGGTGAAGGGTACGGCCGGCGGTGTCGCCTTCGTGTTGGATGAAGTCTTGAAAGCATCGCCTGCCTATCGCTGGACGGTCAATCATACGCTTGCCGTCGACGATCCACTCGAACTCTTTCCGACCCACACCGTCACCGTCGGCGCCTGAGGACGTTTGTCATGAAAAAACTGTCAGACCTCGCAAAAACCATTCGCAGCAAGAATGCCGGCGTCGATAAGATCACGTTCGACATCATCTTCACGGACCGTGGCATCTATGAGCAGGTCCTGCGGAGCAAGGCGCTTACACCCACAACGGTTGCGAAACTCTACGGAATCGAGGAAAGCCGCATCGCCGAGTTCGTGGAGTACGACCCTGCCTGTGCTATCAAGTTTACAATCTTCCGGCGACGTCCGAGTGGAAGTGCGGGAGACTCTGATATTTTTGGAGCGCAGCAGTATGCCCCGCTGCTGGAAGTGAAGGTCGATATCTAACGCGATCCGGTTCCATCGACCGGACAGGCAGTGCTTGCCGCGCGACCGTCGGTTGGAGTTGGCAGCGCGATGGCCTGGAGAGGTCCAAGCGCCCAGACGGCCCACCATTCGGATGCCGAGGGAAAGCCACGGCACCCGGATCGTTACCGTCCATTCGAGTGAACAGACGCATGGCCGACATGTCGTCCAGGCGATTGGCTATGGGCGGCCGTTGCGCATTCCTGTTTGTGACTTGCTGGGCGCTTCCTTGGCAAGAGCGAGATCCCGTGCGGTCCTGGCCGTGTTCTCATCGCAGATGATTACGGAAGCGAGGCGAGCCTTCAGAGCTGCCGCAATGGCAGGAATCTTGTTGTGCCCGCCGGATGCGAGAATGACCGTCGGAATGCGTGAGAGTTCGGTAAGCGGCAGCGCAATGGCACGCAGGTTCAGGGGATGGTCGATAACCCGACCCTCATGATCGTAGAACTGGCCTAGAATGTCGCCGACCGCGCCGAGGGCGAGCAGTTCCTCGACGGGCACGTCTCGCGGCAGTCCATAGCGGATCAACAGGGAGCGGAGCGACAGATCCCCGATGCTGAGAACGGCTACATCGTTTGCCGAAATACGCTCGAATGCCTCGCGAAACACGTCCTGTGACAGGATGATGTCGCGTGATGCAGGGCTCCCCGCATAAATAGGCGCAGCCAGATATTGGCACTCGGCATTCAGCAGGTTGGCAAGACTGCTCGCCGTCTCGAAAGTGTTGAGTTCCAGCCCATGGGTCAGCCCGCCCATCATCGAGTTGACGCACAATTCCGGATAGCGGCCCGGCCGCGTGTTGCGGATGGTCTCGCGCAGGGTCGCGCCCCAGCCTAGGCCGAGCCCCTTGACGTGATTCGTGTCAAGGAAATTCGACAGATACTCGCCCGCCGCCTGCCCGAGCAGGACCGGAACGAGATTCGCATCGTCCGGCGTTGGAATGATCACGGCATCCTTAAGGCCGTGCTCGCGTATGAGGATCTGTTCGAGTTCGACGCAAGTGGCGAACCGCGAATTGAGGGTAATGCTGATAAGGCCGCTTGTCCGCGCTTCCACGAGCATCCGATTCACGCGCAGTCTCGTCATTCCGAGTTTCTCCGCGATGTCGGCCTGCGTCATCCCTTCCATGAAGTAAAGCCACGCGACGCGGGTCTCGAGAGCGTTGTCATCCGTCTTCAGCATGGTCGCGAGCCTAACATGGTTGTCCAAAGCCTGGATCCGGCCTCCGAGGCGCTTCCGCAGAGCTGTGTCGGTTCGAGCCTTCTCTTGCAAAGCACTTCGATCATGGGAGGGCCATCATGGGAGTGGAACAAAGTATCGCAGCGATCATCGAACAAATCCTTCGGCAGGAGCAAGGGCCGAAAGCGCCCATTGTCAATGTCATACAAATGTAATACATGATATTCAAATGTATCGCGAGCGAGGGGTTGATGGCAGGTCAGGCGCAGGTTCTCAACGAGGCGGTACGAAGGGCGACGACGACACGTCAGGTGTTCGTCTCCTCCGCGGCGCTTGCCTTTCTGCCCGATGCGGTTCGCTCCGCGGGAGGCCGCGTGCCGATGATCATCGCTGATCGGAATACTATGGAGGCCGCAGGCCGCGATGCGCTCGCGAGCCTCGGACAGGTCGGTCTTGCGGACATCGAGCCGATCCTTCTGGAGGCCGTGCCTCGGGTAAAGCCTCACGCGTCCCTCGCGAGGGGCATTGCCGATGCGATCAAGGCGCAGGGAGCGATCCCGGTCGCTGTCGGGTCGGGCGTCATCAATGACCTCACGAAGTATGCGGCCGAAATCGCCGGCGTTCCTTATGTCTGCGTCGCGACGGCGGCCTCGATGGACGGCTACGCGGCCTCGGGCGCCGCCTTGCTCGACGACGGCTTCAAGCGCACGCTGGATTGCGCGCCGCCCGTCAGCATCGTGGCCGATCTCGATGTGATCGCGCGCGCTCCTGCCCGCATGGCAGGCTGGGGCTATGGCGACCTCGCTGGAAAGATCGTCGCCGGTGCCGACTGGAAACTGGCCGATCTGCTCGGCGAGGAACCGATCAATCACGAGCCGTTCGCCCTTGTGCAGGACAATGTCCGCGGATGGCTGTCGCAGCCCGATGCGATCGGAGCCGGCAATCCTGCAGCCATGGGCGACCTCGTGAACGGCCTGCTTGTCTCGGGCTTCGCCATGCAGGCGCACGGCAATTCGCGGCCGGCGAGCGGAGCGGAACATCTCATTTCCCACGTGTGGGAAATGGAACGCCTCACCTACGAGGGGGAGCCTGCCGCGCACGGTGCCTGCGTGGGGATCGGGACCGTCGCGATCCTCGCCCTTTACGAGTGGTTCCTGGGGCAGCACATCGATGAGAACGTCGTCGCGCAAGCGCGGGGCGCCGCATCAACGCCCGAGGCTGTGGAGGCTGAAATCGAAGCGGCATTCACGGATCGGCATATTGCCGACTCTGCGCGGACGGAGATGCGCGTCAAGATGGAGAGGGCTCCGCGCCGAGCGGAACGCCTTGCGACGCTCGCCGCTGACTGGCCGGCCCTGCGCGAAGAGCTGCGCCGGTACTGCATTGCGCCCGACGAGATGGAAACGTGGCTTCGTGCGGCCGGCGCCGCAGCACATCCCGGCGACCTCGGGCTGCCACTGGCGCAATTGGCGAAGGAATATCGGCGCGCACGGCTGATCCGCCGGCGCTTCACCATCCTGGATCTTCTTGACGATCTGGGTTGGCTCGACAAGGGAATTGCCGCCCTCATGGCTGGTGAAGGCTTCTGGGGAAGGCGTTCAAAAGGGCAGGGGATCGCTGTCTCGATGCCCTGAAGCGCGAGACAAGGAACAAATGGGAGGACAGCATAATGAGAAATGACAAGACGATACCGCGCATAGCCATCGGAGCGCTGACCCTGATCATGTCCGGTGCCGCCTATGCCGAGCCAGTCGAGGTGCAATGGTGGCACGCCATGAACGGCGTCAACGGAGAGCGCGTCGAAGAGCTTGCCAAGAAGTTCAACGAGTCCAACGACCAGTACAGGGTCGTCGCGGTGAACAAGGGCAACTACGACGAGGTTATCAACAGCACCATCGCGGCCTATCGGGCCAAGCGTCCGCCCCACATCGTGCAGATCTACGAGCGGGGATTCATGACCATGCTCCTCTCGGACGCCATCGTCCCGGTGCAGGATCTCATGGACAAGACTGGCCACAAGGTGGATTGGTCCGATTTCATCAAGCCGGTGGCCGGGTTCTATTCCTACAAGGGCAAACTCGCGGCGATGCCCTTCAACTCGTCCTCGCCGATCCTCTTCTACAACAAGGACCAGTTCCAGAAGGCCGGGTTCGACAAGCCGGCGGAGACCTGGGGCGAGTTCGATAAGCAGCTTTACGCCATCAAGAAATCCGGCGCGGCCGAATGCGGGACGGCGCTGGCGACGGATTACCACTGGAGCCTGATCGAGAACTACAGCGCCATCAACGACCAGCCCTATGCGACCAAGGCGAACGGCTACAATGGGCTCGACACGGAGTTCGTCTACAACAAGACGCTCGTGGTGCCGCAGGTGGCCCGCCTGAAGAAGTGGCTCGATGATGGCGTGCTTCAGATTGCCGGCCAAGGATTCAGCCCGGAGCAGCTCTTCACGTCCGGGAAATGCGCGACCTACTTCGCGTCGACCGCCGCGCATAGTGGAATCGAGCGCAATTCGAAGATCGCCTGGAGCGCGACCTTCCTCCCCTGGGAGGAAGGCGTGCAGCCGAAGAACAGCACCATCGGTGGTGCTGCGCTGTGGGTGATCAAAGGCCACAAGCCGGAGGAGGAAAAAGCGATTGCGGCCTTCTTCGACTATCTCGCGAAGCCCGAGACGCAGCTCTGGTGGCACAAGGCGACGGGATATGTCCCGCTTACCAACAAGGCCTATGAGATGGCGAAGTTCGAAGGTTACTACAAGGAGAGTCCTACGCGCGAGATCGCCATTCAGCAGCTCAACCGTGGTACGCCGACCGACAACTCCCTCGGATTCCATTTCGGCAACTTCACGCAGTCCATGTTCGCACAGCGTGAGGAAGTCGAGGCGCTGTTCGCCGGAAAGAAGGATGCGCAACAGGCGATGGACGATGCCGTAAAGCGCGGCAACGAAGTTCTCCGCCAGTACGAGCGGCTTAACAAGGGCAAGTACTGATCGAATGAAGCGGCACTGATCCTAGTCCGAATCAGTGCCGCATCGTGTCTGTCGAGCGGAGATTTGACGTGGTCGCAACCACTCACGAACCCGGTCTGAAACATGCCCACTTTCAGACTGCTGGCCTGCCGGCCCTGCTGCTTCTGCCGCAGCTCCTCATTCTTCTCTTCTTTTTCTTTATTCCGTCCATACGGGCCCTCATGCAGGCGTTCCTGCTGACGGATCCGTTTGGGGCCAGCGTCCACTTTGTCTGGTTCGACAATTTCACGGCGCTCTTCGCGAGCGACAGCTACCGCAACTCCATCTGGGTGACGATCTGGTTCACCCTGGCTCAGAACGTCGTGACGATCGCCGTCGCGCTCGTTCTCGCCTTCGCGACGGACCGGGTCGTGCGCTTCCAGTCCGGCTATAAAAGCGTGATCTTGCTGCCTTATGCGATCGCACCTGTCATTGCGGGCGTCATGTGGGCGTTCCTGTTCAATCCGGCCGTTGGACCCATCGCGTTCTTCATCAAGGCTCTGGGCTTCCAGTGGGATCCAAACCGCAATGGTTCCGATGCCATGCTGCTCGTAGTGCTCGCGGCCTCATGGAAGCATATCTGCTACGATTATATCTTTCTCGTAGCGGGACTTCTGGCCGTGCCGAGATCGTTGATGGAGGCAGCCGCAGTCGACGGAGCAGGGCCGATCAGACGCTTCTCCCAGATCGCGCTGCCGCTGCTCGGGCCCACGCTCTTCTTCCTCACGACCATGAACTTCGTTTACGGATTCTTCGAGACGTTCGCCATCATCGACGCGGTCACTCGGGGTGGTCCGGCTGGTGCCACGAATATCCTGGTCTACAAGGTCTATCAGGATGGCTTCGTTAATCTCGATCTTGGATCCTCCGCGGCTCAGTCAGTTCTCCTGATGACATTCGCTCTCCTCCTGACTCTGCTGCAGTTCAAGTATGTTGAACGCAAGGTCAATTACAGCATCTGATCATGGTCGAACGCTCCCCCATTCTCACGATGATTTGCCATCTGGTCCTCCTCGGTGGCATCGTGCTGGTCTGTTTGCCTCTCTACTTCGCATTCATCGCCGGCTCGCTGACGATGGAGGAGGTGCAGCAGGTGCCGATGCCGTGGCTGCCCGGGGGGCACTTCCTGGAGAACTTGGCGACCGCATGGATCAAAGCGGATTTTGGACAACTCCTCCTGAACTCCTTCATCGTGGCGATCGGCATTACGATCGGAAAAGTGGCAATCTCTCTCCTGTCCGCATTTGCAATTACTTATTTCAGATTCCGGTTCCGTATTCTTGCTTTCTGGCTGATCTTCACGTCGCTCATGCTGCCGGTCGAGGTGCGGATCGTGCCGACCTACGAGGCGGTTGCGAATGCGGCGCTGCCGATCCAATGGATGGCCGATTTCCTGAACATCCAAGGGCTCTGGGAGTGGATATCCGGTAGCCGGATCGAGATCACTCTCGAATGGAACATGCTGAATACCTATCAGGGGCTGATCCTGCCGCTAGTCGCCTCGGCATCCGCTACCTTCCTGTTCCGGCAGTTCTTCCTTACCGTTCCCGAGGAGCTTCTGGAGGCGGCTCGCCTTGACGGCGCATCGGCCATGCGCTTCTTCTGGACGATCCTGCTGCCGCTCTCGCGGTCCAACATCATCGCCCTGTCGATCATCCTGTTTCTCTACGGGTGGAACCAGTATCTCTGGCCGCTGCTCTTCACGACCGAGAAGGACATGGCGACCGCCGTCATCGGCGTGAAGCACCTCATCCCGCGTTCCGACACGGAGCCGGCCTGGAACGTGGCGATGAGCGGTGCGCTCCTGGTGATGCTCCCGCCTGTTCTGGTAGTCCTCATCATGCAGCGCTGGTTCGTGCGGGGCCTCGTCGACAGCAGTAAGTAAGGCACAACTCCTATGGTCATGATCATCGGTCATCGCGGGGCGCGCAATCTGTGGCCTGAGAACAGCCTGGAAGGATTCCGCAGGCTCGCAGAGCTTGGCGTAGAGGGCGTCGAGTTCGATGTGCACCTGACTGCGGACGGTGAGCTCGCGGTGATTCACGATCCGACGCTCGAACGGACCACGATGGGATCCGGTCCCGTGGGCGCTCGGACCCTGGCGGAACTCCAGGCAACTCCCCTGCGCGACGGTCGGGAATGCGTCCCGAGTCTTGATCAGGTCCTGAAAGTGCTCGGAGGCAGCTCGCTTGAACTCCACATCGAGCTGAAGACCAATGCCGTTGGACGTGCCTATGCCGGCATGGAGGCCAAGGTCCTGGAGGCCGTGCGCCGGCATGGCCTCGAGACAAGATCGATCTTGACCTGTTTCATGCTGGAGGTGCTCGAGACCGTTCGCCGGCTCGAGCCCACTATTCCGGTGCTGGCCTCCGTCGATCGCCGTTCCTGCGAGATGCTGGGAGGGCTGGATCGAGCCATCGATCGTCTCAAGGCCATTCCGGAGATCTATGTGGCGGTTGAAAAGTCCCTGCTGATCCACACCATGCAGGAGTTCACCGCGGCATTCGGTTCCAATAGGCTCGGCGCGTGGGTGCCGAACGAAGATGCCGATCTGCGCTACTGGTTGAGCCAGCCCGTTCGGCAAATCACGACCGATGGTCCTGATCTTGCAGTGCGGCTGAGGTCAGAACTTGAGAGCACTTGAGCGGTGAGGGGGCGCGGCCGGGCCGGCGTGGAGGCGATTGCCGCATGGCGGACGAGCCTTTGAATTGGCGCCGCAAGCCGCATCAGGAGCGACGCTGAGACTCGACGGATCCATATGACGAAACTGCGCGGGGCGACGTAGTTAGGGCTCGTGCCTTATAGAGCAGTGACTTGACGTGCTGCCTGACGGCGCCGTCACTCACCGATAGCGCCCGTGCGATGTCGCGGCTCGTTTCACCACTTGCGACCAAGCATAGGACGTGAGCCTCTTCCGGGGAGAGGATCGGAGCGGATGCGGGTGGCCTGGGCCGCAGATGAGATCCCTGCTTTCGTCTGCAGCGAAGGCAGATAATTTTACCTGTCATGATAGTTGCTCCCCAGCAACGCTGTTTCAAGCTATCATAGCGTCAGGAGGAGCGTCTCACTTTGCCGACCGGCGCAATCTCTGTGCCGTCTGCCTCAAGCGAGGAGGCCGTGGCAGCAGGGTTAATCACACCCGCAGATCGCGGATCCACTGGGCCACAATCGGCCCGGTCGAGCCAGATCTGTAGCGCTGGACAGCGACCTGAGCCAGCGTCCCTTCAGCGCGAGCCTCCCGAGGCGACATGTCGAACATGCGCCGGAACGCCCGGCTGAAGGCTGCTTCATTTCCGAAGCCCCACGAATACGAGAGATCCGCTATCGAGCGGTGCGAAGGGGAGGGAGAGGTCAGTTCGGCAAAGCAGCGCAACATGCGGCGCTCCCGGATATAGCCGCTTAGTCCGCCGAGAGGTTCGAACATTCGGACGAGGGTTGCTCGCGACACATGGAACTCTCGGGTTATGCCTTCGACCGTCAGACCTGGATCGGCCAGGTTCGCTTCGATGTAACGCTTAACGGTCAGGAGAAGGGCGCCTCTCTTGGCCGTTGCGACCGTCTCCCGTGATTCAGCCGAGGGGCCGAAGCAGCCGGCGATTAGGCTTGCCGTCGCCTCGGAGATGGCTGCCCCATCCTCCGCACTCAACGAGTTGGCCGTTTTATGAATCGTCTGCATGTAGGTGGCAAGGACATGGCCGAGCCCCGTCTGGCCGGACAGAACGGTACCGTGCAGACCGTCGGGATATCTGACCAGTGGTTCCAGCATGGATCTCGGCACGATGCAGTTCAGATTGTGGAAGCGCTCGGCCTGTGTCCGCACGGTCTGCGACAGGTCGAGGATGCTGATATCGCCTGACCTGACCTCGATGGCACGGCCTTCCACTTCCCCAGCATAGCCGCCATGTGTGTAAAGCTGGACGAGATAATGATCGACACCGCTGCGGGCGATCGTGAGCGGAGAGCGATGAAACCGCTGAGCGTTTGCGCTCACGCTCCCAAAGACGAGAGGGCCGAGATGGTAGCTATCGACGTTCACCTGGAAGGCATCGACTGCTCGTGAGTCAGGGATCGATATATCGAACAGGGGAGAGGTTATGCTGCGCCACGTCCAGAAAGCCTCTTCGGCGGATGAGGCCGCAGATCCGACGAAGGAAAAGGACGGCAGACCGGACATGATCGATTTAGCGCCTAGGTTCAGAGTGTGATGTTTCTTGAACCGGTGGGAGGCTACCGGATTGGGATGGAAAAGGAATACGTATTATCCGCATAACCGGAAAGAGTTTCGGTCACGGGCGGAAGATTATCCGTGGGACAGCTCCCTGTATCAATAATGCCGGATCAGTCGTTAACTCTTTGGTGACCATACCCGTACTTGGCGAGGCCCACCTCGAACACCTGCCATGATTGGTCGTTAACCACACGGAAGCGTTCAGTGAGGTTGCGTACATGGCTCCAATGCTGTCCCCTTGGACTTGGCCCAAGCCGGCGAAGACACCAGCCTTCAAATCCTTGCGTCAGCGCGTTCTCGTCGTCGAGGACGAGTTGATCATCGGAGAGCTTGCTGCGGAGGCGCTCACCGATGCGGGCTACGAGGTCTTCACAGCGGCCAGCGCCGAGGAGGCCGCAATCATTCTACGAGATATGTCAGTGGATATTTTGTTCACCGACATCGATCTGGGTGGTCAAGATGGCTTCGAATTGGCGCAGACCGCTTTGTCCCTTCAGCCGTTCCTATCGCTTGTCTTCACCTCCGGCCGCTCTCGGATCTATCACGGCCGGTGCGCATCGGTGGGCGTGCCTTTCCTCGTCAAGCCTTATCGCCTCACCGAGTTGGTGGAGACGGTCCAGCGTGCCTCGACGGCGAGATCAAAGCAGTGACAGCTTTGCCCGAGATTGCTGCCGTCGATCATGCTGTCGGTGACATCCGCTCCCAGGTTCGTCGACCGGTCGATCATCCTGAAGCTGGCCTCCCAAGCGGTTGCCTGCGCCGAAGGCGGGGCATAGATTTCCCTTGTCACTCCGGGAACGTGCTGAATATTAGCCGTCGAACGCATACAGGGCATCAATGGACGCGGAGCAAGCCCCACCAGAGGCCTCTTCGGATCGCGAAGACCATCTGAAACGTGACCGCACAACGCGAAGCTTCGTGACGTCGGAGGACGTAGCGCGGCTCGCCGGCGTCTCCCGATCGGCCGTTTCACGGACCTTTACGCCCGGCGCCAGCGTCTCGGCCGATGTGAGGCATCGCGTTCAGGAGGCGGCCAAAACCCTTGGATATCGAGTCAATCGCTTGGCGCGGAGCCTGATCAGCGATCAGTCCAATCTGGTCGGGGTCGTCGGCGCCAACTTGTCCTTGCCCTTCATGGCACGCCAGCTCGACGAGCTGAGCCGGGAGCTTCTGAAGCGCGGGATGCAATGCCTGCTCCTCAATGCCGCCGAGGCGGAGCAGGGGATCGCACCGCTGATCGAACTCATCCTGGAGTTCCGGGTCCGGGCCATCGTGGTGATGTCGGGTTCGCCTCCGTCGTCGATCATCGACGAGTGCATGGCCAACGGCGTGCGGGTGATCCTGGTCAATCGACAGGCGGACGATACCGAAGCCGATACGATCATCAGCGATGATCTCAGTGGGGCCCGCCTTGCGGCCGAGCGCCTGCTCCGCGCGGGTTGCGGACGGATCGGCGTCGTCGGAAGCGGAGTTCGGACGCCGACCCAGATCCGCCGCCGCGGTGCTTTCGTGGACCGCGTCAGGGAAGCCGGGATAGAGCCGGCTGTCTGGGCCTCGGGCGGGACTGCCTACGAGACCGGGATGGACGCCGCCAGGGGCCTGCTTTCCACCCATGACCTCGATGGTGTCTTCTGCGTCACGGACCTCATGGCTCTAGGCTTCCTCGATGGCGCGCGCGAGATGGGGCGGCGCGTTCCCGACGATCTGTCGATCATCGGCTTCGACGACATCCAGCAATCGGCATGGGCCGCCTATCGCCTGACCACGATCAGGCAGTCGATGAGCGATCTCACGGACTCCGTGCTGGCGGCGATCGAGCGGAAAATGACCGGGGAGAGGGGTGACCTCGCGCATGAGGTTCTCCCTGTCGAACTCGTCGAGCGAGCGACCGTCCGCTCCACCTCCTGATCCCATCCCCTTTCCAAACCAAGAAAATTTCTTGCTCAGAAAGGCTCTTGCAACCTTTGCACACGTGTGCAAACTTAACGCTGCGTCACCCACGTGATGGGGGAAGCTCAGCAAACTGACGGCCCGTCCGGCTAAGCCGGATGAGAGCATCCGAATGTCAGACGCTATGGGAAACGCTATTGGGCCGGCTTCCGGCCTCGGGAAGGATGGAGCGGAATGACGAGTTCGGCGGCACCGGTGCAGACCCCATCGCGCGTCCCCTCGGTAAGAGCCGTCGTGGGGCACCTCTGGCATTCCTTCACCCAGCCCGAACGCCTGTTGGGTATTCTCCTCGCCATCGTGTTGGCTGGATTGGTTCTCGTGCCGCTGTTCGAGCTGATCCGGGAGACTTTGACTGTCCAGCCCTATGACCGCGCGTACTTGCCGAAGGCCCAGCCGGGCGAGTTCACGTGGTTTCACTACGAGCGCGTCTTCGCCGGTCGCCTCTCCTGGGCGATTTTCTACAAGCCGTTCTTCAACTCTCTCATCACGGCATTCACCGCCACCATCATCTGCCTTGCTTTCGGCGCAGGCTTCGCCTGGCTGATCGTACGCACGAACATCCCGTTCCGGAATTTCCTGCATACATTGGTGATGATCCCCTACATGCTTCCGTCGTGGGTCATGGCACTAGCCTGGATCACGTTCTTCAAGAACGACCGCATCGGCGGGGCCTCGGGCGCCTTTGCATATTTCTTCGGCGTGCAGCCGCCGGACTGGATCGCCTATGGTCCAATCCCGATCATCATCTGCCTGTCGCTGCATTACTACGTCTACGCCTACCTCTCGGTGTCGAGCTCGATCACAAGCGTCGACAGTCAGCTCGAGGAGGCGGGAGCGATGGCAGGACTTTCTCGTCTGAAGCAGTTCCTGTGGATCACGGCTCCGCTGCTGCTGCCCGCCATCGGCTCCGCCGTGGTGATGACGTTCATCCGAGTGGTTGGATCGTTCGGGACGCCCGCCGTGCTCGGCATGCCGGTGCGCTATTACGTGCTGCCGACGCAGATCTATGCCGCCATGGGAACCCGCAATGCGGGCGATGGCTTTCTCCTCGCTCTGGTGCTCGTCGTTCTCGCGTGCCTGTTCATCTTCATCAACCAGCGCCTCATCGGCGTCCGCAAGAGCTTCGTGACCTTGTCCGGCAAGGGCTTCCGCAGCAAGGAGATCGATCTTGGGGCATGGCGGTGGCCGCTCTTCATCTTGATCATGCTGCTCATGACGGCGGCTGTCGCGTTCCCGCTCGTCCTGCTGGTTCTGCAATCGCTGATCAAGACGGCAGGCAATTATAGCCTGGGCAATCTGACCCTGCATTACTGGATCGGCGGCGGAGGCGAGGGTGTCGATCAGCTGCAGGCAGCGCTTGTCGACAACGGCAACATCATCGATGCCACCTGGAACAGTCTCAAGCTCGCGTTCCTCACGGCCATGACGACAGGCATTTTCGGGTTCCTCATCGGCTATGTCGTGGTCAGGACCCGCGGCTCGCTCACCTCGCGTACGCTCGAGATGGTGGCCTTCCTGCCTTACATCTTTCCGGCTCTCGCCTTCGGGGCGATCTATATCGGCATGTTCGCCCGCCCGTTCGGGCCGATCCCCGCTCTCTACGGCACCTTCGCGCTGCTCGTCCTGATCTGCTCCGTCAAGACGCTGCCCTTCACCTCGCGCACGGGAATCGCCGCGCTGCTGCAGATCGACAAGTCGCTGGAGGAGGCGGCGCGCGTCCAAGGTATCGGCTGGTTCCGCAGGATGATCCGGATCATCGTGCCCATCGCTGCCGGCGGACTTCTCTCCGGCATGCTTCTTAGCTTCATCAGCATCATGCGCGAGTTGTCGCTCATCATTCTTCTCGTCACGCCTTCGACGAACGTGCTCGCAGGCGTCATCTACAACTACCAGAACCAGGACATGCCGCAGCTTGTCGGCGTCGCCACTGTGCTGCTCGTCGCCATCGTGATTGCGGTCAACCTGGTCGTCCGTGCCGTGTCAACGAAGACGCGGGTCGGAGCTGTCTGACGCTCCGGCCAAATCGTCATAACGAGACAAGAAGGAGGAAGCCCATCATGACACCGACATTCCGCAGCGCTGGAGCCTGGCTCGCGGCTGGCGCCCTGACCCTCGCATTGGCGGCGCCGGCCCTGGCGCAGAAATCCGATCCGAAATGGGATGCCTGGTTGCAGAAGAGCCAACTCGGCCCTTACCAGAAGAACGAGAATTGGGACGAGGTCATCGCCAACGCAAAGAAGGAGGGGGAGGTCGTTGTGTACTCCTCCACCGGTACGATGCTGAAGGTGGCCGAGGATTTCGGGAAATTCTATCCGGACATCAAGGTCAAGGCCTATGATCTTGGCTCTGAGAAGACGATCGAGAAAGTCGTGCGTGAGCATCAGGCCGGTGTGTATGCGGCTGACGTCGTCTACTCGGGTGGCACGGAGCAGATGGTGTTCGATTTGCTTCCCAATCACCGCATCGTCAACTACGTGCCATCCTACCTGACTGACAAGATCCCCGCGGCGCATCGCGAGCCGCTGCTGACGCACGTGATCGAGGCCTACGGCGTCTTCTACAATTCTGAAACATACCCTCAGCCGCCGATCAAGACCCTGTGGGAGCTCACCGAGCCGCAATGGAAGGGCCGCTTCTCCATGAAGTCGCCGGCCGGCTCGCTCACGACGCTGATGATGCTGGCGTCCATCGTCGAGCATTCCGATGAGATGCAAAAGGCCTATGAACAGCACTATGGCAAGAAGCTCGAACTCTCGTCCGGGGTCGAGAACGCCGGCTACGAGTTTCTTCACCGGCTGATCGGAAACGACATCGTCATCTCGGATAACAGCTCGAAGATTGCCACGGCCGTCGGCCTTCGCGGCCAGGCCAAGCCGCCGATGGCATTCTCGGTGATCCACTATCTGACGAAGAACCAGAGCGACAATTACGCGAATGCGGTTCCCTATGATCTGACGCCGTCGGCCCTGTTCTCCTACCCGACCTATGTGGCGGTTGCCGGGCAGGCGCCGCATTCGAATGCCGCGAAACTCTTCGTGGCGTTCCTGATGGGCAGCAAGGATCTGAACGGCAGTTCCGAGCTGAAGGCACCGTTCCGATCGGGCAAGTCTCTGGAGCTCCTGCAGGGCATGGCGGCGTTCTATCAGGTCGGCACCTTCTCGCCACGCACCGACGTTCCGCCGCCACCCTACAGCGAGATGTGGCCCAAGGCCCGGAAGCTCACGGCGTCGCCTGAATTCGTGAGGGACAACATCGCGAAGATCAGCGACTTCTGGATGGCCGAGACAAGCCGCTAACCTGACCTGAATGGCTTCCGCACGAGAGAGTGCCCATGTCTGAAATTACCCTCAGAAACATCACCAAGTCGTACGGAAGCCATCTGGCCCTTCCGAGCCTCGACCTCGACATTCCGAAGGGAAGCTTCGTCACCCTCCTCGGGCCGTCGGGCTGCGGCAAGACCACGACCTTGCGCGTCATCGCCGGCCTCGAACAGGCGACCACCGGCGAGGTCGTACTTGGCGGCAAGACGGTTTACTCCAGCGGGACCGGCGTCTTCGTCCCGCCCGAGCGGCGCGGCCTCGGCTTCATTTTCCAAAGCTATGCGCTTTGGCCGAACATGAAGGTCGACCGGAACATCACCCTGGCGCTCTCGGAGGCGAAGCAGCCGAAGCAGGTGATCGAGGATCGGCTCACCGAAGCACTCGCGAAGGTTCAGCTGACCGGACTTGCCGACCGCTACCCGTCCGAACTGTCGGGGGGGCAGCAGCAGCGCGTCGCCGTGGCGCGCCTGATCGCCGCTCGCAACTCGATCCTGCTCATGGACGAGCCTCTGTCGAACCTCGACGCGAAGCTCAGGACGGAGATGCGGACGGAGCTGAAACGCATGCACCGCGAGCTGCAGGCGACGACGGTCTATGTCACGCACGATCAGGTCGAGGCGTTGACGATGTCGGACATCGTGGTCGTGATGAAGGACGGCGTCATCCAGCAGCAGGGTTCGCCATATGAGATCTATCACAACCCCGCCAATCTCTTCGTCGCCGAGTTCATCGGCGATCCCAGGATCAACCTGTTCGAGGGAATTCTGAGTATGAACGGGAGTGATCGCATCCTGCGCTTCGAGGACAGCACCATTCCCGTTCCAGCGCGTCTGCAATGCGGTGACGGTCCAGTGACGTTCGCGATCCGCCCGGAGAACATCACGATTGTCGAGCGGCAGGGCCCGTTCAGCCTGCCGGCCGAGGTCGACATCGTTCAGCCCACTGGATCGCAGACGATCATTTCGCTCTCGGTCAAAGGGCAGCGGGTGACGGTCCTCATCCCGCGCTTCGAAACATCCCTGTCGAGGAAGAATATCTGGATCGAATTTCCTGCCGACCAGCTCACTTTCTTCGATAAGGCCGGAAACCGAGTCCCGCTGCAACAACCTGTTCTCGGTGCATCCCATGCGGCCTGAGGGCAGCCCGCGGCCGGACCGTCGCGGTAATTCGTTACAAACTATAGGATACGAGATGGCGACCCAATTCAACTTCCCCCGTCCTTCGATGAGCCTGGTCGTCGACGATCTTCCGCCGTTCGGCGTCAAGCTCTATGTCGGGGACGCGAACGCAGCCTCGGACAGGGAGATGCTCGAGAGCAACGACATTGCCATCGTGGTGAATTGTGCCGTCAATCTCGACATCGACTACGCGGCCGGCGTAGGAGCTTCGGAGATCGCGTCGCCCCACGGACCGGTCCGGAACTACAAGCTGGGCCTCATCGACGATGCGGGTAACCCGGACACGATGCTTCTGGCCGGCTATTATCTGCTCGATGGCGCCCTGCACCAGCAACTGCCCGACCGCTACACCTACCCGCATCGACGTCGCGGCAATGTCCTGCTGCACTGCCGCGGCGGTCGCAGCCGGTCCGTAATCCTCGCGGCCTTGTACATCCACATCCAACTTCCCGACCGCTTCCCGACCCTTGATTCAGCCATCGGCCACCTGCGTGTCACGCGCGAACTCCACCCCGATGAATGGATGGAGACGCCGAAGCCGATGCTGATCGAGGCCGCCCGTTACGCTGCTGCGTGGATCCAGCGGATCGAGAGCGACAAGCACCCGGCCCCGCAGGCCGTTTCCTCCAGTCGATAACCAGGACAGACCCTCATGGCCTTCTCGAACATTGCCAGGGCTTCAGATACTGCTCCTTTGCCTACGGCAGAGAGGGGCGACCTCAGATTCTCCGTTGCCTGTGCGGTTGCGCGCGAAGCGGGAGCCTTGGCACGTCGCCGTTTCAATGGACGCCCCGGCACGACCGGCATCAATCTCAAGGGACATCAGGACTACCTCTCGGCTGTGGATGCCGAGGTCGAGACTCTGGTTCGGATGCGATTGGTGGAAAGCTTTCCTGAGGACTCTTTCTTCGGCGAGGAGGGGGGAGGGTCGTTCGACAGCAATGTCTGGGTGGTGGATCCTATCGATGGAACTGCGAACTTCGTGCGTGGAATCGCGCAGTTCTGCATCTCCATTGCCTATGTGAGCGATGGCCGGACACAAATCGGGATCATCTACGATCCGATGCACGACGAGCTGTTTGCCGCGGAGCGCGGCCGGGGAGCGACCCTGAACGGTGAGCTGATCCGAGTCAGCGGTTTGGCCGATATGCAATCGGCGACCATCGAGGCGGGCTGGTCCACCCGATTGCCCCTTGCCCGATATGTCGAACTCGTGGACCGGGTTCTGGCGGACGGAGCGGGCGTCCGGCGCGGCGGATCGGGCGCGCTCGCCCTCGCGTATGTGGCGGCCGGCCGGATAGACGGCTATTGCGAACTGCACATGAACTCCTGGGATGCCTTAGCCGGTCTGCTGTTGATCGAGGAGGCCGGAGGATGGGTGAACGATTTCCTCGCCAGCTCGGGGCTGCGGGACGGCAACATCGTGCTCGGCTGCACATCGGGCCTGAAGGATCCTCTCGTCGAAGCAATGGGAATGGCCTGACCTGGCTTTGATCTTCGACGTTGGATGGCGACAATACGATCCCGCCCACCGCGCGGAGACTTACTCCTCCTGAATTTCATGAAAGCGGTTCCTTATGCCCTTCTCGCCCCGTGATGTCGAAGCCGTGGATCAACTCCTCCGCGAAGTCGCAAGGGTCGAGATCATGCCGCGTTTCCGCAATCTGGCAGCCCATGAGGTCCGGCAGAAATCGTCCGCCATGGACCTTGTGACGGATGCCGACGAGGCGGCCGAACGGATGATCAGCAGAGGCCTGAGGCAGATCTTTCCTCAGGCTGTGACGATCGGCGAGGAAGCCACGGAGCGGGATCCATCGCTTCTGAACAAGCTGGCGGACGCGGAACTTGCTCTCCTCATCGATCCGGTGGACGGCACCAAGAATTTCGCCTCAGGTCTCCCCTTGTTCGGAGTGATGGTGGCGGCCGTGGTGCGAGGGGAAATCGTTGCCGGCTGGATCCATGATCCCGTGGGGGACGACACCGCGATCGCCCTTCGCGGAGAGGGGGCGTGGATCCAGCGATCCGGCAATCACGTCGAGCTTCGCGTCGCGACTCCGGCTCCAGTCCAGGAAATGTCAGGCTGCGCATCCTGGAATCATATGCAGGAGCCCATGCGCTCGACCGTGGCGGCGAACCTGAGCGGCCTCGGGGCCGTTGCATGTTATCGCTGCGCGGCACACGAGTATCGGATGGCAGCAGCCGGACATTGCCACTTCCTTGTCCATGCGAAGTTGATGCCTTGGGACCATGCAGCGGGTTGGCTCCTTCATCGCGAGGCCGGCGGGTACTCCGCACGGTTCGACGGAACGCTCTATCATCCAGCGCTCCGAACCGGGGGGATCATCTGCGCTCCGGATGCAGAAAGCTGGAAGATGATCCGGGATATATTGTTCTGATATCTTGAGATTCCATTTGCGGCGGCTCAACGACATGCTCCTCAAAGGCGTATGAGTTCGCTTTATGGCGCATTCAGATCCTTGACGAAGTCTTGATTGCACCGTCCGCCTCGGGCCTGTCGCCACACGGGGCCCGCCCCTTCGCCATTGTCACGACATCCTCCAAACGCTAGTACGAGCGCATGTCTCCTCTGAAAGCCATCATCTTCGATCTCGATGGGACTTTGGTCGACAGCGCCTCCGATCTGAGGGACGCGGTGAACACCCTCCTGTCACAAGAAGGCCTCCGGCAACTCGACCTCGGCGAGGTCAAGTCCATGATCGGAGACGGAGTGGCCAAGCTCGTGGAGCGGGCCGTCTCGGCCACGGGTGGGGATATGTCGCGCGTTTCGGAACTCGTCGCCCGCTTCCTTCAGGCCTATGAAGCCAATGCGTCCCGCCAAACCGAGGCTTATCCTGGTGTCGCAGACACGCTGGCCAGTCTGCGCGCCCTCGGGCTTCCGTTGGCGGTCGTCACCAACAAGCCCTACGGGCCTACCATCGATATTCTGGAAGCCCTTGGCCTGCGGATCTATTTCGATGCGATCATCGGAGGCGATACGCTTCCCGATCGCAAGCCGCACCCTGCTCCGATCCTGGCGGCGTTGAGCCAGCTCGGCGTCCCACCCGAGGCGGCACTCATGATCGGCGACAACTATCATGATGTGCAGGCGGCCCGGGCAGCCGGCGTGCGCGCCGTTGCGGTCACCTACGGCTACAGCCACAAGCCTCACGCGGAGCTCGGCGCAGATCGCTTGATCGATACCATGCCCGACTTGCTGCCCATCGTTGTGAACATCGCTGCCGCCTGGGAAACCGGATCCACCTTGGACACCTGAACCGTGCGGTTACAAACCGGCGAACGGCGTCATGTCCAAATTGCGTTGCAAGGCGTGCGGGTGACAGTCGATCCGGCATCCAGGAAGCGTAGACCGATACTTTCCACATACACCTCGCGGATACTGCCATCCTCGACAAACGGCATACGATCGCCGACGCGAAGACCCAGGAGCGCCGTTCCCAGCGGCGTGGTGACGGAGATCTCCGCACCGGGCCAGATGAGGTCCTCAGCGTGGACGAGCAGGTGCGCATACGATTTCGGATCGTCGTCGATGCGATAGATCACGCGACAGTTCGTCGAAACGACATCTTCCGGCAGGGCGGCCGGGTGGCAGACCTCTGCGCGACGCAGTTCCTCAAGAAGGAAGTCGGGCGTACGGCGGTTACGATTCTGCTGCATCATTGCGGTGAACAGCAGGCGGTTGTAGTCGTTGGTCGCGATGGTAATCGGTGGGAGTTTGTTCCGCGTGCTCATGTAAGCCTCCTCGAAACGGTCGGGTGCCTGACGCGCAGGTGCGTTCCCGCAGGGCAGATGGACATGACGAGCCAACACGCCTGAACAGCGCGTAACGGCTCAACGATGGAATGAGAGAGATTTGACGCCCCGGAGTGCCGGCGACCACAATGGATCGAGCCGGCTCCTGGGGCTTACTTGCCTGCTTTGAGGCAACCCGCGTGCGCCTGAAGGCGAAGATCTTTCGCGAACATAATCATGACAACGACAAGATAGCCCTGTTGCGCGCGAATGCAAGGTTGCTGGCGTCGCAGGCGCTCGCGCGAAGGGAGTAGGGCCACAGGATGGATGCGCTTGTTCCGGATCGACGCAGCCCTGTGCAGGATATTGCGCTCCGAAGCGGAAGTCGCCATTAAGGCTACCGAGCGATAAGCTGCCCGATTGGCATCAACACATAGGAGCAAGATAGATTGCAAGCAGCCTCCATGCTGGACCAGGCTCTGACACGCCTTGACGAAGCAGCCCGGCACCTCGACCTCGACGCAGACGTTCTCGAGAAATTGAAGTACCCGCGCGAGACCACGAAGGTCCGCCTGATGATCCGCATGGACGACGGCTCCCGCAAGTCCTTCATGGCTTGGCGCTGCCGCTATGACGACACTCGTGGGCCGACCAAGGGAGGCATTCGCTTCCATCCGGACTCGACCATGGAGGAGGTGGAGACGCTTGCTTTCTGGATGACTTTCAAATGCGCGGTGATGAACCTGCCATATGGCGGAGGCAAGGGTGCAGTGCAGGTCGATCCCCGCACTCTGTCGAAGGCCGAACTGGAGCGCCTCTCGCGCGCCTACGTGCAGGCGTTCTCGAAAATCATCGGGCCTGACCGCGACATCCCGGCGCCGGACGTTTATACGAATTCGATGATCATGGGCTGGATGGCCGACGAATACGCCTCCATCGTAGGCGAGGCGACGCCGGCGGTGATCACGGGCAAGCCCATCGCCCTTGGCGGCTCGCTCGGGCGTGACGATGCGACGGCCCGTGGCGGCTACTATCTCGTCCAGCATCTGGCGCGGGCGCTCGGATTGGAGCCGGGGGCGCGGGTGGTGATCCAAGGCTTCGGCAACGCGGGCCAGCACATCGCGCGCTTGCTGGCTGCGGACGGATACACCATCGTGGCCGTCTCCGATTCAAAGGGTGCGATCCACAGCCCGGCAGGGATCGACGTCGACAGGCTCATGGCTGCCAAAGGGCAGGGGAGCGTCACGAGTCTGGCCGGGGCTGACGGTATCTCCTCCCTTGGCGCCGAAGACCTCGTTTCTGTCGATTGCGAGTTGTTCATTCCGGCAGCCCTGGAGGACATGATCCATGAGAGGAATGCCGGCAGCGTGAAGGCTCGCGTCATCCTCGAACTCGCCAACGGTCCGATCACGCCCGAAGCCGACGACATCCTGGCCACCAAGAACGTTGTCGTGCTGCCGGATATTCTGGCGAATGCGGGCGGCGTCACCGTCTCTTACTTCGAGTGGGTGCAGAACCGGCAGGGCTATTACTGGCCGGTCGACGACGTGCATGCGCGGCTGAAGTCGACGATGGAACGCGAAGGGGATGCGATCTGGGCGCTCGCCCGAGAGAAAGGCATCACCCTGCGCAGCGCGGCCTACGTGCATGCGCTCTCGCGGCTTGCGGGTGCCATCGAGGCGCACGGCACGCAGCAGTTCTTCACGAGCTGACGCCCGGAACGATACCATCATGAAGCCTCCGCCCCGATCAAACGGCGCGGCTCGGACACCGCGTCAGAACGGCGCCGTGGTCAGCTTGCCGCGCGCCTTGTCAAAGCTCGGGTTCTGCTCCCGTGCACAAGCCGAAACCCTGATTGCGGCCGGGCGCGTGAGCGTCGACGGCCGAATTGCCCGCAATCCCGCAACCCGTGTCGATCCGCAGCGCACGCGCATGACGGTCGACGGCCAACCGGTCGCGGCCGAGCGCAAGGTGTACCTGATGCTCAACAAGCCGCGCGGCTTGGTCACAACGCGAGACGATCCCGACCAGCGATCGACGGTCTACGATTGCCTGGGAGGGTTCGATCTCCCGTTCGTTGCTCCCGTTGGCCGGTTGGACAAGGCAAGCGAAGGACTGCTGCTCCTGACCAACGACACCCGATGGGCGCAGCGCGTGCTCGACCCCATGTCGAACGTCGAGAAGGTCTACCACGTCCAGGTCGACCGTATGCCCGATGATGGCGTGTTGGCGCGGCTTCAGGCGGGCATGATGCTCGACGGCGAACGTCTGGTCGCAAAGTCGGCAAGCGTGCTCCGGGCCGGTACACGCAATGCATGGCTGGAGGTCGTTCTCAACGAGGGCAAAAACCGCCAGATCCGGCGTCTGCTCGACGCCGTCGGTGCCGATGTGCTTCGCCTCGTGCGCGTCGATGTGGGTGGCGTGAAGCTGGGGGACCTGCCGAAAGGCTCGGTCCGGCACCTCTCTCCGCATGAGAAGGCAATGCTCGACGTTCCTGTCCGCGCCTCTCCCGACCTGCTCAAGGCGTCGCGAAGGCGGCAGTCTCCGGACAGCCGAACTCGGCCCGGCTCTTGCTGACACAAGCAATCGGCCTCTGGGCAACCTCATCGGTCGCTCAAGATGGGTTCGGTTGCCTGAGCTGCTCGATGCGCTAATCGCTCTTGTGAATCATGATGGTCCGGATCGTGCTCAGGTGGTCGAACATCGCTTGCCGCGCCGCTGCGGGATCCCGTGCCGCGATAGCCTCGACGATGGCCAAATGCATGCGCCCCTGTTGGGCCGCATATTCCTTCTTGCGCGCCCGCCGGAAAGCGAGGTCGTGCTGCCGTTGCCAGCGGGCACGGCCGCGTACCGATGACAGGACATTGAGGAAGGCGATCACCAGGGGATTGCCGGTAATGCGGGCGATCCCCTTGTGGAAGGCGTCGTCCGACTGCTCATAAGCTTGCCAGTCAGACGCTTCGCTGCTCCTCAACGCATGGCCGCGGAGGTGGCCGATATCCTCGGCGGTCGCGCGCAATGCGGCTTCACCGGCGATGGGAGGCTCGATCAGAAGCCGAGCGGCGAGCACGTCGGCGGGGGAGGCCATTTCGACCAGGATCGACGGGCGGACCGGTTCGGAGGCTGGGGGCGGTCCGACGAAGGTACCTTGCCCTACGTGCCGCCAGATCAGGCCTTCCTTCTCCAATACCTCCAGCACCGCCCGCAGGGTCTCGCGGCTGCAACCGATCATGGGGGCCAAGACCCGCTCCGGTTCCAATCGGTCCTGCGGGCCGTAGGCGCGCCGCCGAAGATGGGCGCGCAGGCGCTGGATGGCGGCCTCCTTCGTCACACGTGTGCCAGACATAAATTCCAGACCAATTTTTAGACCAATTCCGATCCGGCCTATGTAGTAGGTCCGGCCCGATCGCGAAAGCCTAGGCCGTGCCGGATGAATGGAGAGGGATGTCTGATGAAAGCGACACTTGCTGACCGATTTTTCGGCGATGAGCCTATTCCCGACCCGGCTGTCCGCATCGGCCGCCTCATCGGCACCATTCTGGGACTGCTGATCTATCCCATGTTCATCTGGATCGTCATCGACGGACTTTTTCGGGTCCTGTGAGCCGTGGCGGGGCCGACAGTGACACGCACAAGCGGCTTATCGACGAGCCTTCACACTCAGATTTTCCTGGGTGTGCTTCTGACTGCCGGTGCCGGCTTCGTCGACGCCGTTGGTTGCATCGGCCTCGGCGGGCTGTTCGCTTCCTTCATGAGCGGGGCCAGCGTGTCACTCGGGGTCGGGCTCGAGAGCAGTCGTTGGGATGTCGTCGGTCAGGGCCTGTTCATGATCGCTTCCTTTCTTGGCGGCGTCACGCTTGGCACGTTCCTGTCGGGTGTTCTGGGTCTGTGGGCTCCTCCGGCGATCCTGCTCCTGGAAGCGCTCCTTCTGGCGGGAGCGGCTCTGCTCGCCACCTCCGGATGGACTATCTCCGCCTCGATCGTTCCGGTCACGGCGGCCATGGGCATCCAGAACACGGCCTTGCCGCCTGTGAATGGGGTGAGGCTCGGCGCAACCTTCATTACCGGCACGCTGGTAAGTCTTGGGCAGGCGCTCGGACGCGCTCTTCTCGGCCAAGCCGACGCTTGGCGTCCGCCTGGCCATGCCTTGCTGTGGGGAGCTCTCGTGGCGGGAGCCCTGGCCGGCGCCCGGTTGACCAGCGCGTTCGGGGCGGCGGCCCTCATTGTCCCGGCGGTTCTGGTTGGTTCCCTGGCATTTCTCAGTGCCATGCTCACGTTGGCGAGGAGAATGCCTGACCCGGCATGTCAGCGTCGCGATCTGGAAGCGGATCGCCCCTCTGTGTGGCCGTACACCTGACTGCGCCAGCATACAGTTCATCGTCAGATCGGAATAAGCATGCGAAAGATCGACCCGTTTCTCCTGCTGATCATGGCGGCCATCGCCGTGGCCAGCTTACTTCCCGCGCAGGGTGTCGGTGCGGACATCCTCGACACGTTGGGCGTCTTGGGAATCGCACTGCTCTTCTTCGTCCATGGTGCCGCGCTTCCGCGAGAGGTGGTGATCCAGGGCCTCGTTCAATGGCGGCTGCATCTCTTCATCTTCGCCATCACGTTCGTGGTGTTTCCCATCGCTGTCATGCCGTATGGCATGCTGCCGTCGACATGGATGCCGGCGGATCTTCTCCTGGGTTTCCTCTACTTGGCGGCGTTGCCGTCGGCAGTGTCATCCTCCATTGCCTTCACAGCCATGGCCATGGGGAATGTGCCGGCGGCGATTTGCAGCTCGGCGGCCTCGAACGTTTTCGGCCTGCTGCTGACGCCGGTTCTGCTGTCGCTGCTTACGCGGACCTCCGTCGAGGGCGGCTTCGACCTCAGCAAAGCACTCGGCGACGTGGTGCTTCAACTCCTGGTCCCGTTCGCGGCCGGCCAGATGGCCCGCCCGTGGCTGGCGGGGATCATGGCCCGGCACGAGCGCCGGATCGGTCACCTCGATCAAGGTGTCATTCTGCTGATCGTCTACACGGCATTCTCACAGTCCGTGGTCGACGGCTTATGGACCCGGCTTCCGCCAGCCAGCGTGGTCCTGACGGCTGTCCTGTGCTTGGTCTTGCTGGCCGTTGTGCTGGCGCTCACGGCCTTCATCGCACGCCAGTTCGGGTTCTCGAGGGCCGATGAAATCGCTGCGGTGTTCTGCGGCTCGAAGAAGAGCCTGGCATCGGGCCTGCCGCTCGCGAAGGTCCTGTTCGCAACAGCTCCGGGCTTCGGCATGATCGTGCTGCCGATCATGTTCTATAACCAGATCCAGATCATCGTCGGTGCCGTCCTGGCCGGTTACTATGCCCGACATGGATGCACACCGGTTGTCGAGCGCTAACGAAAGCGAGGAACCTGAGGCGATGAGCCTGCAAAAGAGAAAAGCGCCCCATCGCGACAGGGGCGCCTTTCAGACTAAGCACGATGGAGAGTTGAGCCGTCCCGACGAACCGCAATCCGCCGGGAACAGAGATCTCGCTTCAGGCAGCCTTTACGCCGCGCAGGAATTGGCCGACCTCGTCCCCGAGGCTGTTGGAATGGCGGGCCAGTTCCTGGGCCGCGCTCAGCACCTGCGACGCGGCAGCCCCGGTCTCACCGGCACCCCGGCGCACGTCGCCGATGTTGCCGGTCACATGCTCGGTGCCGCGGGCCGCTTCGTGGACGTTGCGAGCGATCTCGCCCGTTGCAGCCCCTTGTTCCTCCATGGCTGCGGCGATCGTGACCGAGATCTGCGACATTTCTCCGATCGTCTGCGTGATGGTATGGATAGCCTGTACCGCCTCTCGGGTGGCCTGCTGCACCGATGCGATCTGCGTCGAGATCTCATCCGTGGCCTTTGCCGTCTGGTTGGCCAGTTCCTTGACCTCGGAGGCAACGACCGCAAAGCCCTTGCCCGCCTCACCAGCGCGAGCCGCCTCGATGGTGGCGTTGAGCGCGAGCAGGTTGGTCTGTCCAGCCACCGAATTGATCAGGGCGATGACGTTGCCGATCCGCTCCGCCGTGGAAGCCAGCTGCTGCACGATGGCGTCGGTGCGCTGGGCATCATGCACCGCACGTTCCGCAATCCGCGAGGACTGGGATACCTGCGAGGCGATTTCCCTGATCGAGATCGACAACTCTTCCGTGGCGGCTGCCACCGTCTGCACGTTGGCAGAGGTTTGCTCGGCGGCCGAGGCCGCGCTGACCGTCTGGTTGTTGGTCTGATCGGCAATCGACGTCATGGTCTGCGCCGTGGCTTCCATTTCCGTCGCAGCCGAAGCCAACCCCTGTGTCATGGCAGAGACATTGCGCTCGAAGTCCTTGGTCAGCTGATCGAGCACTTGGGCGCGGCGCATCTTCGCTTCGTTCTCGGCCTCCTGCTCGGCAGCAAGGCGTCGGGCTTCAATGGCGTTATCCTTGAAGACCTGGAGCGACCGGGCCAATGCGCCGACCTCATCCTGACGATCGGTGCCGGTTACCCGAATATCGAGCTCTCCCGCGGCCAAGCGGCCCATGGTTTTGGTCATCGCTCCGAGCGGCCGGGTCACGCCGAGGAGAACGATTGAGCAAATCAATCCGACGGCGAAGATCAACCCACCTGCGGCAGAGCCGACAAGCCACCACCTCGTGCTCAGCGCATCGGAAGACGCATCCTGCTTCATCTGCTCGAGTTCGAGCGCGATGCCGTCGCTGCTGGTGGTGATCTGATCGCGCAAAGCGCGGCGCAGGTCGCGCGCTGCACCATTCGTGATCTCGGTCGCCGCCGCATCGTTGCCCGCCATCGAAGCGGCAAGGCTCTGCTCCAATACCCGGAAGTAGTTCAGGGTCGCGCTTCTCAGGTTCTCATTCAGCTTCCTGAACTCGGCCGAACTGGAAAGCTCAACGATCTTATCGAGATCCTCAGATGCCTTCCTGGTCGCGGTCTTGAATGCATTTTCAACGCTCCTGACCCGGTCCGGAAGGTTCTTCGGCGTCAGGATCATGCCCTTCTCTTGAATCGAGGCCTCGTTGATCTGCGTGTTTACACTCTGGACCAGGCTCAGCCGTTTTGCATCGTTATCGACGATGCGCTCGGCATTGGCGTTCATTTCATCGAGGCCCGAGACCGCCATTGCTATCAGGCCTAGGGTAATGGCAACAAAGATCACCACCGGAATGGCGATCTTGGTGAGAAGTTTCACATTGTCGAGGATTCTCATTGTCTTTCATTGGCCCGCTCGCATCGCCGCGAGAAGCGCGCGCCCCCAGACGCACATGAACCGGGCTGCGCCAAAATTGGGCAAAGACGTGAACAAGACCTTAAGGTTTCGCTGTCCAAATAGGCAATATTCGGTGTGACAAAATCGACCGGGCAAAAGTATGCGCGTCTTGGAGTAGGTCAAGTAGGCGACGCAGGCAGGATATTCCACGATTTCATACACGCGTGAGAGAGATCGAGCTCTCCTTCAGGCGCGCTTATTGACGATTGTCCTCTAAATAAGCTTATTTTCTTGGGTGCCTCATCGCCGGTAGCATAAGAGCCTGTTCCCTTTCGGACCAGAGCTGAACGTCCGAGTGACCAGCGCTAGGCAGTGTGATTGTATCCGAGGCATATTCACGTCGCCGCCGCCAGTGCAATCGAGTCTGCTACTCGCTCGTAGCGATCCGACAATGTGGCTGTTGCAATGCGCAGATGCCACGTCGGCAAGTTGGAAAACTTGGCTCCCGGGTGGACAGCGATGCCATGAGCCGCGAGCGTTACCATGGCGAATGGCTCGGACGACACGGGGACCCAGGCGCATAGACCTTCGCCATGCAATGCGTTGACGCCCCTCTGTTGCAGGGCGCCAACGAGACGAGCGCGCCGGTTGTGGTAAATCGTACGAGCGTGGTCGATGGATTGCCGCGTGGCTGAATCACGTAACAACCATGCCGTGGCACCTTGCAGGATTCGGCTCGTCCAGCCGGCGCTGAAGCTGCGGTAGGACTGGATCTGCTCAACAATGGCGCGGGAGCTGGAGAGGACCGCCAAACGCAAGTCCGGCCCATGCGTTTTCGAGAACGACAGGATGTGGATGACCCGGTTCGGAAAGTGAATTCCCATCGAATGGCGTGGCGCTGAAGAGATATCTCCGACACCGTCGTCTTCGACGATGAGGGTGTCTGACTCCTTCAGAATGTCGACAAGCGCTTCGAAACGCTCCCGACTGACGCTCTGGCCGGTCACGGAATGCAGGCGGGGCTGAAAGATGAATGCGGCAGGTCTTGTTTTCAGTGCCACCTCAAGGGATGAAGGCAGCGGTCCTTCGTTGTCGCATTCGACCGGCACGATACGAACCCCTCGGTCTTCTAGAATGTCGAGGAGGCGCATCCCCGTCGGATTTTCAATCGCCACGGATGCTCCCGGCGGCAGTAATGCGTGAACCAGGGTGTAGACCGCGTTGTAGCCGCCATTCGTCGCCAGAAAGGCCTCCGGCTCATAAGGCCACGTTTTCCTCACTTCCTCTTCGAGCTCAGGCAAGATTCGATTGCGCTCGTAGCTGTTGAGGTTCTCCGCAGAGGCGCCGT
Organism: Microvirga lotononidis; assembly: GCF_034627025.1. Lineage (NCBI taxonomy): Bacteria > Pseudomonadati > Pseudomonadota > Alphaproteobacteria > Hyphomicrobiales > Methylobacteriaceae > Microvirga > Microvirga lotononidis. The sequence continues at coordinate 2,592,197 of NZ_CP141048.1, forward strand.
AGGCCATTGCATTCGCGAGGGGCGGCAGCAGGCGGACATCGGGAACGGCTGCGGTCAAGTTCAGAATACCTTCGCCGTAATTGCCGGAACTCCCGAGGCGGTTTGGCTTCGCGACGAAGCGGTCTCCGCTCACCCAGGTGCCGTTTCTCCCTCGGCCGCTGATGATGTTCTGACGCCGCAACTCACTCCACGCTTCCGAGATCGTCGCAGGGCTGACCCCAAGCGCGAATGCAAGATCGCGGATTGGAGGCAACTTCGTACCAACGGTAAGCGCGCCAGCGCGGATGAGCGCTCTGGTCTCGAGAGCGATCCCGCGAATGGTCCTATCGTTCAATTTCTCGGCAAACCACTGCGCGTCTCTGCTTTCAACCATGCGGCACCAAATTTAATGTTCAATAACATAATAGAGTTTGATCAACTTAATATGAACATTTTAATTACAGGCAGACCAAGTTTGCTGCGAGTGAAATCTGATGCCATTGACCCTCCGTCTTGCCCTTCGCGACTGGGACTACATGACGCCCCTGGTGTTGGGTGACGTTCGGTCCGATCGTCTCGATATCAAGGTTGATCGCGTCGGGACGCTCATTTCCAATGTCGCCCGTGACCCGTCGTACGAAGGGGCCGAGATGTCCTTCAGCCGCTATTCGCAGCTGCGGCATGACGGAGACGACAGCGTCGTGGGCATCCCGAATTTCATCATGCGCGGGTTCCGCCATCGATGCATCATCACCACGAAGGAAAGCCCAATCCGCAAATTGTCGGATCTTGCCGGCAAGAAGATCGGCGTGACGGGCTGGCGGGATTCCGGCAACACCTGGACCCGCGCCGCCCTCCGTCGCGAAGGCGTCGGGATCGAAGATGCCATGTGGTACGCGGGCAGGCTGACTGAAGCACATCCCATCACTGACCGGCTCGACGGGTTCGGCCGTCCGGGGCGCATCGAAGCGGCTCCTGGCGAGAGGCCGATGGTCGATCTTCTGAAGGATGGTGGCCTGGATGCCATTTTCACCCCCTTCATGCCGCCGGGCTTCTTCGATCAGGATTCCCCGCTTCGCCAGGTCCTTGACGACTTCAGGGCTGCCGAGGTCGCTTACTACCATGATGTCGGTTACGTACCAGGCATGCACCTGATCGGCCTCAAGGCTGAGCTTGTGCAGGAGCATCCGTGGGTCATGGATGAACTCAGCGAATTGATCGACGCCTCTCAGCGCATGTGGCTGCAGAAGCGTGAGAAATACGCGGATACGACCCCCTGGATGATCGATGAGCTTCGCCGTTGCGCCGCGGACCTGTCGCCCTCGTGGAATGTCAGCGGGCTCGAGGCGAACGAGAAGATGATCGGCGACTTCGGCACCGAGCTCTACGAGCAGAAGATCCTGCCGCGCGCTCTGACGCCGGCCGATCTCTTTCCCTGGCACGCGCGTGCGCAATGAATTCCGTCAGAGGGACTGACGACCTGAAACGGCGTCTTTAAATAGAAAGGGTTTCTTCCATGCAGTCGAAATTGATCGCCTCCGCCGCATTCGCTGCCCTGCTTGTCGCAGGCTCGGCCATTGCGCAAGAAGCAGGCATCCCGAAGCAGAGCGTGAACCAGGAGCTGCGGGCACGCCTTCCGGAGAACATCCGCACCGAGGGCAAGATGATCTCGGTCAACAACGGTTCGTTCCCTCCCTATGAGATCGTCACCGGAACCGAGATGACCGGCGCCAGCAGCGATCTGACGGATGCGATCGGTCAGGTTCTCGGCGTCAAGATCGAGCATGCCACGGTCGGCGGCCTGCCGGCGCTGCTCGCCGGCGTGAATTCCGGGCGCTACCAGTTCGCGTTCGGCCCCGTGGGCGATTTCAAGAGCCGCGAAGAAGCCAATGATTTCGTCGACTGGGTTCAGGAATTCGTCGTCTTCGCCGTTCAGAAGGGTAACCCCAAGGGCATCACCTCGCTCGATACCGCCTGCGGCAACCGCATCGCCGTCATGGCAGGCGGATCCGCTGAGCGCGTGATCCAAGTCCAAGCCGAGAAGTGCAAGGCCGACGGCAGGGAGCCTCTCACGGTTCAGTCCTATACGGACCAGCCGAGCTCGATCCTCTCCGTCCGCTCGAAGCGCGCCGATGCGTTCTTCTCCTCGCAGGCGCCCCTGACGTACTTCGTTGCCCAGGCCAACGGCCAGCTCGAACTGACCGGCGTCGGGCAGAAGAACGGATTCGAGGATCTCTATCAGGGCGCCGTCGTTCCCAAGGGATCGCCGCTCGGCCCGGTGCTGCTCGATACCATCAAGCTCTTGATGAGCAATGGAACCTACGCGGCCATCATGAAGAAATGGGGCCTTGAGAACAACATGATCAAGGAGCCCGGCATCAACCTTGGTGGAGCGCTGCCGAAATGAACCGTCTTGATCTGTCGAGCGCATCGCCCTTGGGCGATGCGCACTTCCGGGACGTGGCGACGGCCCACGCTCCCTTCCGCCTCGGCCGGTTGATTCTCTGGGCCGTCATCCTTCTCGTGGCGGCGAACTTCGCCTGGATCGTCGCCCATAACGAAAACTTCGGCTGGCCTGTCGTGGTCGCCTATTTCTTCGATCCGACGGTCATCAACGGCCTCTATGTCAGCCTTGGGCTCACAGTCGTCGCGATGGCGATCGGCACGGTTCTCGGACTCGTTCTCGCCATCGCCCGCATGTCCAAGGACCGGCTGGCGAACTCGTTCGCCTCCCTGTTCATCTGGTTCTTCCGGGGCACGCCGCTGCTCGTGCAGCTCATCTTCTGGTACAACCTGTCGACCTTGTTCCCGCGCCTGTCGATTTCCATTCCCTTCGGGCCCACGCTCGCGAGCTGGGATACGAATTCGGTCATCACGCCGATGACGGCCGCCATCGTCGGGCTCGCGCTGAACGAGGCAGCCTACATGGCGGAAATCATTCGCGGCGGCCTCCTCTCCGTGGATCGCGGCCAGACGGAAACAGCCGAAGCCTTCGGCATGACGCGGGCCAGGGCTCTATGGCGGATCATCATCCCGCAGGCCATGCGCTCCATCGTTCCCCCGACCGGCAACCAGCTGATCAGCATGATCAAGGCGACGTCTCTCGTCAGCGTGATCGCGATGGCCGATCTGCTCTATTCCGTGCAGTCGATCTACAACCGCACCTTCGAAATCATTCCGATGCTGCTCGTGGCGGTCATCTGGTATCTGCTCATCACCTCGATCCTCAATGTCGGGCAGAGCTATATCGAGGCCTATTACGGCCGCAGCGAGCGCCGCAACAGAACCGCCGATAAACCGGCGCCTGTCGTTGCAGCCGTAGAGGAGGCAAGCCATTGAGTGCCGCCCAGACCCTGACGCCGCTTGTCCAGGCCAACGATGTCCATAAATCCTTCGATCAGCTTGAAGTGCTGAAGGGAATCGACCTCGACGTCATGCCGGGAGAGGTCGTCGTGATCCTCGGTCCCTCCGGCTCGGGAAAATCCACCTTCCTGCGCTGCATCAACCACTTGGAGGCCATCAACAAGGGCTTCATCGCGGTCGATGGCGAGCAGATCGGCTACCGGCTCCGCGGCGATCGTCTCGAGAAGCTCTCCGCGAACGGCATCGCCCGCCAGCGCCGGAAGATCGGCATGGTGTTCCAGCAGTTCAATCTGTACCCGCACATGACGGTGCTGCAGAACATCATCGAGGCGCCCGTGGGCATTCATGGCGAAAGCCGCCAGGAAGCGACCCGGAACGCCCTGAGTCTCCTGGAGCGGGTCGGGTTGTCGGAAAAGGCCGGCAGCTATCCGCGCCAGCTTTCCGGCGGCCAGCAGCAGCGCGTCGCGATTGCCCGCGCCCTTGCGATCAAGCCCAAACTGATGCTGTTCGACGAGCCCACATCGGCCCTCGACCCGGAGCTGGTCGGCGAGGTGCTCGCCACCATGCGCGATCTCGCCAAGCAGGGTCTCACCATGATCGTCGTCACCCACGAGATCGGCTTCGCCCGCGAGGCGGCGGACCGGGTCGTGTTCATGGATGGCGGCAAGATCGTCGAGATGGGCAGCCCGGACGATGTGATCGGAAATCCTCAGCATCCTCGCACGAAGGCCTTCCTGTCGCGCTTCCTGTGACCGTCGACGGCCTTCTTCCAAGCCAGCGTTTCATTGCCATTCGGACGAATACCATGCTCAACGACAACGTCTTTGCCAGAGTCTCGGATTTCGAAGCCATGGAAGCGGAGCTCACGGGCATCCGCCACCATCTCCATGCCAATCCTGAACTCTCCTTCGAGGAGGCCGAAACGGCGCGCTTCGTCGCCGACAAGCTCGAGGGTTGGGGCTATGAGGTAACCCGCAATGTCGGCGGGCATGGTGTCGTTGCGCGCCTGAGCGCGGGCGACGGACGGAAGGGCATCGCCATTCGGGCCGACATGGACGCTCTCCCGATCGTGGAAGAGAGCGGTCTAGCCTATGCAAGCCAATCCCTCGGCAAGATGCACGCCTGCGGCCATGACGGGCATACGACCGTGCTGCTCGGAGCCGCCGAATATCTGGCCCGGACCCGGCGGTTCAATGGCACCGTCACGCTGGTCTTCCAGCCGGCCGAAGAGGCCGGCAAGTTCAGCGGCGCCCAGGCCATGATTGCCGATGGTCTCTTCGAGCGCTTTCCCTTCGATGCCATCTTCGGCCTGCACAATCACCCCGGCGCGCCTGAAGGCAACATCCTCTTGCGCTCCGGCCCGATGATGGCCTCGTCCGACACCGTCAACATCACGATCACAGGCAAAGGGGGGCATGCCTCGCGGCCCCATCTCACCATCGATCCGGTGGTGGTCGCGTGCAACCTGGTGGTCTCGCTGCAGACGATCGTGTCGCGGAATATCGACCCGACCCAGACGGCCGTCGTCACTGTTGGAACGATCCATGCAGGCAGCGCCGTCAACGTCATTCCGGAATATGCCAAGCTCGCGCTGAGCGTCCGCTCCTTCGATCCGAAGATCCGGGATCTCCTGCAGGAGAGGATCCTCAAGCTGACTCAATCCGTCGTCGACGGCTATGGCGCGACGGCCGAGATCGAGTACGAGCGGGGATATCCCGTCGTGGTCAACTCCGAAGAGGAGACGGCCTTTGCCCGCACCGTTGCCGAGGAGCTGATCGGGACAGACAGGGTTTCGACCTGTCATCTCATTCCGGGAAGCGAGGATTTCGCCTATTTCCTCGAGCACAAGCCCGGCAGCTTCCTGCGGCTCGGAAATGGGACGAACTCCGCCATCCTGCACAGCTCGAAATACGACTTCGCCGACGGAAGCCTGACCACGGGAGCCGCATTGTGGGCCCGCTTGGTGGAGCGCTATCTCGCTGAATGACGGAAACGCGGCAGTTCGCCTGCTGAAGAGCGTACCCGATCCCAGCTGACGGCAAGATGGGGTCGGGACCCACATGCAAAAAGGCCAGGTGGAGCGCGCCACATCGACGGTCATGTCGCCCGCGCTCCCGACCCGTTACCAGCTTCAGCCTTCGGCATCCATGGCGTGAAGCATTTCGACGCGACGGCGGCAATCCTCATCAGTTGAGAATTCAGCCGACAGATAGGACGCAACGAGGTCCTGCGCGAGCCAGGCGCCGACGATCTTGGCCCCAATGCACATCACGTTCACGTCGTCATGCTCGACCGATTGATGAGCCGAATGGATGTCGTGGCAGACGGCGGCGCGGATGCCCTTGACCTTGTTGGCCGCAATCGACGCGCCGACGCCCGTCCCGCAGACCATGATGCCGCGCTCGGCCTCGCCGGATTTCACCTTCTGGGTCAACGCGCGGGCAATGTCCGGGAAGTCGACGGGCTTATCGTCGAAGGATCCGACGTCGATCACTTCATGGCCGAGCGAGCGTACGTGTTCGACCACCGCGTTCTTCAGGGGCCATCCGGCGTGATCCGATCCGATTACGACGCGCATTGAAAATAACCTTTTTTGCTTTGCGATTGCAGGCCGCGTGGTGCCGGGGGCACCACGCGTATTCGTTTAGACTCAGCTCCGCATTTCCTGCGGAAGCTCGGTGCCATGGAACTTCTTGTAGATCTCGTTCAGCTTGCCGTTCTTCAGGTTGGTCGAGATCCACTCGTTGAGCTTCTCGACCAGGGCCGGCTCGCCTTTGCGGACGCCGATGGCGAGATCGAAGGTGCGGATGAGAACCTTCGGCTCGAACACGCGAGATGGGTTCTTGACGCCGATCTGGTTGGCGATCGTCGCCGAGGTCGCGACGCAGTCCGCCTGTCCGGAAACGGCGGCCGTCACCATGGTGGCGTCGTCGTCGAATCGGGCGAGAGTGAGGTTGCGATCCTTCATGTTCGACAATTCGGTATCCTGGGTCGTGCCGCGGGAAACCGCGATGGTTTTGCCCTTCAGGTCGCTCCAATCCTTCGCTTCGACCGTCTTCAGGCAGGCGACGACGGATTGCAGCGCCGCATAGGCCTTGGTGAAGTCGATCACCTTGGCGCGTTCCGGCGTGACGGAAAGGGTCGAGACGATGATGTCCGCCTTGTTGGTCTGGACATTCGGGATGCGGGTTGCGCCCGTGGTCTGGACGAATTCGAGCTCGAGGCCCCAATCCTTCGCCAGAAGCTGAGCGGTCTCCACGTCCGAGCCGGTCGGCTTGAGATTGGCGTCCATCATGCCGGACGGCGGGATCGCCATATCGGTCGCGATCCGGATCTTCTTCGCCTTCATGATGTCGTCGAGAAGGTCTGCATGGGCGGCCGAGGTGCCGAATGCAACCATGCAGGTCATGGCGAAGGCGGCGGCTGATAGTGAGCGCTTCATCATCGTCGTTTTCTCCCTCAATCGTCGTTGTCGTTAAAGCCCTGTGCCAACGAACTGGGCGAGTTCCGGAGTTGCGGGCGATGTCAGGATCGCGGCAGGTCCGGTCTCATGGACCTTGCCGCGGTGCATGAACACCACCCGGTTGGCGATACCCCTGGCAAATCCCATCTCGTGCGTGACCATCACCATGGTCATGCCGTCCGCAGCGAGCGCTTCGATGACTTTCAGCACCTCTCCGGTGAGTTCCGGATCGAGGGCCGACGTCACTTCGTCGAACAGCATCACCTTGGGCTGCATGGCAAGCGAGCGCGCAATCGCCGCCCGCTGCTGCTGGCCGCCGGAAAGCTGTTCGGGATACTGATGGAGCTTGTCCTCCAGCCCGACCTGGGCCAGGACTTGCCGCGCCTGCTCCTTCGCCTGGGCCTTGGAAATGCCCTTCACGGAGCAGGGGGCAAGCGTGATGTTCTCCTCGATCGTCAGGTGAGGGAACAGGTTGTAGCTCTGGAAGACGATGCCGACATCCTGCCGCAAGGCTCTCAGGTCGAGCTTGGGATCGCTGACCCGATGGTCGCACACGACAATCTCCCCGCTGTCGATCTTCTCGAACCGGTCGATGCAGCGAAGGGCCGTGCTCTTGCCGGAACCGCTCCGTCCGATCAGGACGAGAACCTCTCCGCGATCCACCTCGAAGCTGACGCCGTCGAGCACTTTGAGCGGACCGAAGCTCTTGTGCACGTTCTTGAGGGAAACCACCGGCGATGTGGGTGCCGCGTTCAGTGTCTGGTGCATGTCAGGCAGTCCCGAGTGAGAGGCGGGCAGGGCCGCTGCGCATCTCCAGGCGGCGGCTGATGAGGGAGATCGGATAGCAGAGGGCGAAGTAGATCACGGCGATGATGGTGTAGATCAGGAAGGGCTCGAACAGGGAGTTGTTGATGATCTGGCCCGAGCGAGCGAGCTCCACGAAGCCGACCACCGAGGCCAGCGAGGTGTTCTTGATGATCTGGACCATGAAGCCGACGGTCGGAGGCGTGGCGATGCGAACCGCCTGCGGCAGGATGACTTTCACCATCCGCTGGGAGCGGCTGAGGGCAAGCCCTTCCGCCGCTTCCCATTGCGGCTTCGGAACGGACTCGATGCTGCCGCGCCAGATTTCGCCGAGATAGGCTCCGACATAGATCGTCAGCGAGGCTCCGGCGGCCGTCAGCGGAGAGACGGTGATGCCCAGCGTCGGCAGACCGAAATAGGTCAGGAACATGATGACAAGCAGCGGCGTGCCCTGGATGAGCTGAACGTAGCCGGCACTGAGGAGCCGGACGATCCGGCTCGGCGAGATGCGGCACAGGGCAATGATGAAGCCCGCGATGCCGCCGCCGAGCAGGCCGATGAGTGACAGGCCTATGGTCCACAAGGCTCCATAGCCGAGGAACATGAGGTGATTGGCATTCAGGGAACCGCCCATCGTCTCCTCCTCACAAAGGGGTGCCGAGGCGTCGGCGACGCGGGAAGATCACAAGTCCGAGCAACCAGAACCCGGCACGCATGACCAGCGACAGAACGATGTAGACGAGCGCGACCAGAATATAGGTCTCGAAGGCCCGATAGGTGTCGGACTGCACGTAGTTCGCGACGGCCGTCAGTTCCTCGGCCGAGATCTGAGACGTCACCGACGAGGCCAGCATCAGCAGCACGAACTGGCTGGTCAGCGATGGATAGACCTTTTCGATCGCCGGCCACATGACTACGTGCCAGTAGATCTGGGCGCGGGAGAGCGCGAGGCCTTCGGCGGCTTCGATCTGCCCGCGGGGGATCGAGTCGAAGCCCGCGCGGATGATCTCGGTTGTGTAGGCCCCGACATTGATCGTGAGAGCCGCCGCCGCGACGGCGAAGGCGGAGAACTTCAGCCCCAGGCTGGCGAGGCCGAAATAGACGAGGAAGATCTGGACCAGAAGCGGCGTATTGCGGATCGACTCGACATAGATGCCGCAGATCCGCGAAACGATGGGATGATGGCTGCGCCGGCCGATGGCGCCGAGAACGCCGATGACCGTGCCGAGCAAGGTGGCGATGAAGGCGAGCTGAAGGGTAAGCAGCGCCCCGTCCAGGAAGGCCGGCCATCGCTCGAAGATGGTGGCGAAGTCCAGATTGATGTTCATTCCAATCCGTCCCTCGTCACGCGGCGGCCTGGTTCGTCATCCGGTCATAGACGCGGAAGAGAGCCTGGTTGCCGTTCGTGCCTTCGCCATGCGCGCTCGCCTCGACATACTGGCTCGTCACGAGCGCGGTTCCCGGCAGTGGGACGGACAGCGAGAGCGCCTGCTCCTGCACGAGACGAAGGTCCTTGAGCATCAGGTCGATGCGAAAACCCGCGGAGGCATCGCCGGCGATCATCGCGGGACCGAGCTTGTCGAGCATCCAGGATGCGGCTGAGCCGCCGAGGAGCACAGTGCGAAGCGTGTCGAGGGCCACGCCGGAGGCGCGGCCGAGTGCAAGCGCTTCGCAAACGGCCTGGATATTGATGGCGCAGACGAGCTGGTTGCAGAGCTTGACCGTCTGCCCCGCTCCCGCCTCGCCCACATGGGTGATCGTCGTGCCCATGGCACGGAAATACGGTTCGGCGGCCAGGAAGGCGTCTTTGTCGCCGCCCGCCATGATCGAAAGGGTAGCGCTCTTGGCGCCGACCGGGCCGCCGGAGACGGGCGCATCGAGAAAGGCAATCCCTTTGGCCCGAAGATCGGCATGCATGCGCCGAACCGCGACGGGCGAGATCGTGCTCATGTCGACGAAGAGGCACCCCCGCGGCGGCAAGGCCAGAAGGCCGTCTTCGCCATAGACGATCTCTTCGACCTGCGGCGTGTCGGGAAGCATGGAGATGACGATGTCCGCATCGGTCGTGGCATCAGCCAGATTTTCGGCGCCGATGGCGCCATGACGGAGAAGATCGTCCACGGCTTCCATCCGGACGTCGTAGGCATGGACCGTGTAGCCTGCCTTGAGCAGGTTGAGGGCCATCTCCCGTCCCATGGTGCCTAAGCCGACAAAGCCGACGGTTCCTTTGCGGACGTTCTTCTCCGTCACGGCGTCTCTCCTTCTGGTTTTATCACGAGGCGCTTTGGGTCTTGCCGATGGCCGCGCGACGGCGGAAATCGTCGCCGATCGCGAAATGCTCACGCATGACCTTTTCGGCATGTTCCGGATCGCGTCCCACGATCGCATCGAAGATGCGGCGATGATCCTCGATCAGGTATGTCTTCATCGTGTCGAAGACCTGGAGGAGTTCTCTCCGTGTCCGATGCGACCGCATCAGAATTCCCGACATGGAATCGTGAAGGACGATGAGCGTCTCGGATTTTCCCGCCGTGACGACGGCGCGATGGAACTTGAAATCCGCGGCGCTGCCGGCATCTGCGTCGTCGATCGTCTCGGCGATCCGGGTGAGGGCGAGTTGAAGCTTCTCGAAATCCGACACCGTCGCCCGCTCCGCGGCCAGCCGGACGGCTTGGCACTCGATGGCGATCCGCGCCTGCATCACGTCATCGATGACCTCCGATTGCTGCGCGAAGGCGAAGGTGAAGAAATCGTTGAGGACGGAGAGGTCGGGACGGCGGACGATCGTGCCGACCCGGTCGCGGATCTCGACGACCCCGAGCACCGTCAGAGCACGCAAAGCCTCACGCAGGATCGGTCGGCTGACACCGAGCTGCGCAGCAAGATCGCGTTCAGGGATAAGCCGGTCGCCCGGTCGCAATGAGCCTGCGAGCAAGCGTTCGCGCAGGAAGGCGAACACTTTTTCGAACCCCTTGCCGCCACTCTCCCTAAGCCGCGTGATTTCAAGATCAGCGGTCATCTATTTTACCTTGGTCAGACCAAAATACATACCACGGTTATCCAGTCAAGCGCGGCGTGTTCTGGGGTCCGTTATGATGGTGGCGAGGAGGTCTCTGGAGCGCCGTGCCGGGAACGGAGGTTCGCCTCGGTTACGGGCCGATTTCACCGCAGCAATAGGGGGAGTGCGGGAGGGGCTGCGGATGTTGCGGCGTTTCAATATGACATCATTTCTCTGCTTATGGCGGGCCATTCAGAGCCATTCCTCTGCAAGGAGCGGAGTTGAAGAGGACAAGCTCTGCTGTTGACGCCTTATGGAGACATACCTACTGATCGGTAAGCAGGCTTTTAGAGACTACCCGCAGTCTCGATGCGCAGGCGCACGCAAGTCGATCGTGGTGCAGAGATGCGCACGTTTCTGATCCATGGGACGGGCGCATTGAGAACCGAACCCTGAAATCGCTCGATAGGACCATGACGATGAATACGCTCCCGCCCTTTCGCACTGGGGAAGTCCGAATCGAGCAGGGCTATGTCCGCCCCTTCGATGGCGTTGAAATCCCCTTCGGAATCGTCGAGGGCTCTGAGCCCGGTCCTTGTCTGCTCGTCACTGCAGGCGTTCATGGTTCCGAGTTCTGCTCCATCGAGACGGCCGTTCGCCTGATGAAGAGAAGGCCTGAAGAGATCAAGGGAACGCTTGTCGTCCTGCCGATTCTGAACGTCCAAGGCTTCCATAAGCGCAGCATCTACATCATGCCGGAGGATGGGAAGAACCTGAACCGGATGTTCCCGGGCCGGGCTGACGGCTCGACAAGCGAGAGGCTCGCGCATTGGCTCGTGACGAACGTCTACCCGCAGGCGGATGCCTATCTCGATCTCCATGGCGGTGACCTCGACGAGTCGCTCGCGCCGTTCACGATCTTTCCGAGCGGCTGCGAGAAGTCGAAGGCGCTTGCCACCGCGTTCGGGATTCCGGTCGCCGTCGCTGCTGGCGGGGAGGGTTATACGGTCAATTCCGCCTACAACGTCGGGGTGCCGAGCATCCTGCCGGAGGTGAGCGGCAATGGACTCTGGGGCGAGGATACGGTCAGTGAGATGATGGCAGGTGTCGAGCGCGTGATGCACCATCTCGGGATGATTCCGGGTCCTGTGCAACCCGCGCTTCAGACGGTCCCGCAATTCGTCACGATGTGGGTGCCGTCTGCTCCCTCCGCTGGGCTCTGGTACTCCGCCAAGGAACTCAGCGATCCGGTGGCCGTGGGCGACGTGCTGGGCGAGATCAAGGATGTCTTCGGAAAGGTTCTCGCGACCGTGCGCTCGGAAAAGGAAGGCTTCATTCTGTACCGGCTCACCAGCCTGTCCGTGAACCAGGGCGAGGCGCTGCTGGGTGTCGGAACCCCGCTCGCAAGCTGATCCCTCCATCCGACGATCGCTGCGACTACATCCTTCTGGACGAATTCGCTCCTTCGTCGCGCGGAAATGCCGTCATTGCATCCCGACCTCCTCGACGGTCGGTCTCTAGATATGTTTCTCGACGCGACATTGGCCGATCAGATGCAGAGCGTGTACGGTCGATAAGAGATCGCGCCGGTCCGCGACTGGCCGCGGGCCGAGAACGATAACCTCGAGAGGACAATCCATGGAAATCATCAGAGCGGGCTCCGCCGCCTCCGCGAAGGGACCGGACGATTGGTTTACCGGCACCGTGCGCATCGATCCTCTGTTCAACCGGTTCGCCCCGGAGCGCGTGCAAGGCGCGGCGGTCACCTTCGAGCCGGGGGCGCGCACCGCCTGGCACACTCACCCGCTCGGTCAGACTCTGATCGTCACTGCCGGCGCTGGACGGGTGCAGCGCTGGGGCGGACCGGTCGAGGAGATCCGTCCCGGCGATATCGTCTGGTTCCCTCCGGGCGAAAAGCACTGGCACGGCGCGGCTCTCAACACGGCCATGCCGCACATCGCCTTGCAGGAGGTGCAGGACGGTAAAGTCGTCGACTGGATGGAGAAGGTTTCCGACGACCAGTACGGGTCATAGGCTGCGGTTGGGGAGTCTCGCTCTCATCCCACGGGATCTCCAGGGACGATGCGCCTGCATCGGCACTGACGCGAGGGCCGGCGGCTCTTTGCAAACGATGTCTTCCGATCTGGGAAAAGCCGCACGTTTGTCGCCAGGCTGCCCCATCATGAATTGAGCGCGGCCTGGATCGTCGTAGGCCCAAATTGTCAAAGGGCTGTCCTCTTCAGTCAAGCATCGTGCTGCGCCATGCATACAATGTGCTGTGGTGGACAGCAGGGAACGAGAGTGTTCCGCCATTGCGGAGGTTGCGATGAGAATTGCGGAGATCCTGACAGCCGCTGGACTTTGCTTGAGTCTTGCTGCGTCCGACGCGGTGGCGCAGGGAGGGCTCGCGGGACTGCAGGGCGCCTGGCTGTCGGGCAGTGAGGATTGCGCGGAGATTTTCGCAACCGGCGGGAAGGGGCCATCGTTCAAGAAGCCGGTCGACATCTTCGCGCCGGCTTTCATCGTCGCGGGGAACCGTCTGAGGACGCCGCAAGCATCGTGCCGTATCAAAGCGGTCAAGCCGGATGGAGACCGCCAGCGTCTGGCCCTGGATTGCGCCAACGCAGTGGCCGGCAGCCAGGTAGGGGTTCTTCTGTCGGTACAGTCAGATGGCTCGCTCAGGCGCTACTTCAATGCGCATGACACGACCGGCACTCAGTACAAACAGTGTTCGCGATGAGGCTTGTCGAGACTGCCCGGCTCAGCGGCATTGCACGCCGCCGCTGAGTGCCGAAAAGGGTGCGCCGTCCAGGAGACAAGCCCCGTGAGCCCATCCTGCACGCCAAGCTGTCGGTGTCTGGCCGGACCAGCGTCGAAAGGCACGGGTGAATGCGCTGGCCTCGGAATAGCCGAGGGCTGCTGCGATCTCGGCAAGCGGCACCTCGGTGTCACCCAGCAATTGGCGGGCAATCTCGAACCGGATCTCATTGGTCATCGATCGATAGCCCTGGCCGCTGCCTTTGAGACGGCGGCTCAAGGTGCGGCGATGCACGGCTAGCAAACCGGCGATATCCTCCGCCGAGGAGCGGGCGCCGAGCATCCGCGTACGCAGCAGCCGACGGATATCGTCCTGGAAGCCGGCACCCGCGTTGGTCCTCAGCTGCCGTATGCGGTCCTCCAGGACGGCCCGCAGCAGGGGATCGGCGCCAGCCACGGCGCGCGTCAGGTCCTCGGCCGGAAACACTAGTGTGGCGCTCTCCTGATTGAACCGGACCGGTGCTCGAAAATGCTGCCGATAGGATTTCGGATCGGCTGGGTTTGTGCGGGGCACGAGCACCTCGATCGGATTCCATTCGGAGCCGCACAGCGCCCGCAGCGCATTGACCGCAACAGCCAGGGAGGCATCGGTGATCTGCTCTGTACTCTCGGTCTGCGGCGAGTAGACGGCGAACGTGAGCAATGCCATGCCATCGACCTTTGTCAGCGAGGCCACGACGGCGCGATCCTGGACGTTCAGATTGGATACAAGTCCATCCAGGGCCGCGCCCACGGTGTCCGAGTGCTGCATCAGGCGTCCGACCAAGTCCATGGACAGGATGGTGGCGCGCCGGCCGACCAGCAGCCCAAGATGCGGACAGCGCGTGGCTGCAGCACTCAGGGTGTACAATCGGGCAAGCGCGGCAATCGGAACGACATTCGTGCTGTCCTCGAACAGGCGGGGATCGAGGCCCGATGCGCGGATGAGTGCGTTCGGATCAAGGCCGAACTCGCGCAAGACCGGGGCGATCTCTTTGCTGACCCCAAGATGGATGTACCCGGGAGGAATCGTTCCTCGAGCGGACGAGGGCGGGGCGACCGGCGCCGCCGCAATCGGCTCTGCTCGTCCTTTGCTCGGATCCTCGTGTGCCGGCTCAATGTTGTCCTGCATCGTCATGTCCCGTCGGCTTCGGAGAAGCGGTGCAAAGCCTGCCCGGCCGATGCCCTCGACCGTTGTGCCTTGGCGAATTACTGCGAACGGAAGAGGTCCTGGCAGTCATGAACTCAAGGTTCCTGCCTTTTCCTCCAATGCGCGTCGGGCCAGCTGTCTGGTTTCACCGGTACGGAGACTCGTTGACGGCAAGGTAAACAAGAGACGATCGGCATGATCCACTCACTTCGGACAGACATCCCAAAATCCCTGAGTGCGCTGCGAATTGGTGTAGTACCAGCAATAGCCGGTGCCCGGCGACGGCGAGGCGGCATAGGTCGTGGCTGCGGCTGCCGTTACGAACCCAAGGGCCGCGCCGGCGGCGACCGCTGCCCCGGGCCGCCACCAATAGGATGGAGGACGGTACCACCCGCCCGCTGGCACGGGAGGGCGATATCCCGGACGGACGGCGACGTTGCCGGCGGGACCGCGCGCCGCGGCTCCGCCATAGGGCCCACGAGCAGCCACCCCACCGTGAGGGCCACGCGCCACCGCGCCGCGCGGACCGCGCGCAACTGCACCGCCCCTGGGGCCACGCACGGCCGCTCGCGTGTACTCCAAATGCCTATCCCGAATGCCCTCGAGCAATCTGGTCGGGAATTGCAGATATGCGGTATCCGACGATAGGGAGCTCGCTTCGACCGGCGTCCAGACCGCAGCCAGCAGGCCCAACATGCAGGTCGTTCCGATCAACCGAAGGGTGCCCTGGCCCGAGTAACGACTGTGCATGCGCCCCTCCCGCTGAACGTCCGATAAATCGGCACGTTGAGCCTTGGCTGGAACTGGATCGAAGGTCCGAGAAGAACCGTCTTCATGCTCAAACCTTACCGTAGGTTAAGCATCCTAGCTTCAATTCGATCTGCTTGACACTTCAGGACAAGCACTTTGCAGTTTGGGACAAGCAGCGTTGGCCCTCTGCGGCAGAGTTCACGACTCTCGGGTGCCGCAGCTAGGACATATGAGACGTCCGGTTAAGGCAAATGCCATCTCGGAGGTAGTTGCCATCCAGAGTTATATTGCGTACAATAGTGAAATTATTGCATGCAATGTGCGTCGGCGGACGCGTTTGGCCTCAGGGCGGAACATGAAGAAGAATGTCGCAACCCAGCTTCGGGATGCTATCGAAAATGAGATCCTCACGAGCGTTCTCCGGCCAGGCGAGCGCCTGGATGAGGCATCGCTGGCCCGACGTTTCGGCGTATCCCGCACTCCAGTGCGGGAAGCGTTGGCACAACTCGACTCCGTAGGATTGGTCGAGATCCGCCCCAATCGCGGAGCGATCGTCGCCCAAGTCGGCGCGGAGCAGTTGGTGCAGATGTTCGAGGTGATGGCCGAGCTGGAAGCCATGGCGGGGCGGCTGGCGGCCCGCCGGTGCACGAGCGCCGACAGGAAAGCCATCGAGGCTGCGCACGACGAGTGCAGAGCCGCAGCGGAACGCGGCGATACCGATGCATATTATTACGAGAACGAGCGCTTCCATCAGGCGATCTATGCTGCGAGCCGGAATGGCTTTCTGCTCGACCAATGCCTGACCTTGCAAAGGCGTTTGCGTCCTTACCGCCGCCTGCAATTGCGCGCCGTCAACAGGATGAAGACATCGCTTGCGGAACATGAAAGGATCGTTGATGCCATCTTCAACGGAGACGGTGCGCAGGCCGAGCAAGCGCTCAAGTCGCACATCATCATCCAAGGTGAGCGCTTTGAGGATCTGATCGCAGCCTTGGCCGAGCAATCGGCCGCATGAAATTTTCAACACCCATGATCCCGTCCTCCGGAAAGCCGGGAACGTGCAGTGGGTGGCCGATGCCCGGAAGGGGCATAGCTCGGCGAGAAGAGCTGTTTGGCGGCGAGTTGGGTGCCCGGACGGTCCATGCCTGCCGTCGATCCCGGCAGTTATTAAAGCCATTCCTCTTTCCGTATGCGTGCCGTCGCGTTCACTCCGCTGTCCAGCGATACCGAGCCGTACTCCGCTGGGAACTCGACACAACGTTCCTCAGCTGAACAAGATCTGGTGGAGGCCAAGCATGAAGTTCTACAGCTCACGGTCTGAAACAGCCGATGCCTCTACGTTCCTTGGGGATCTCATCGATACGCTGACCGAGAGGGGCCGGGCTTTGCTCGGGCGCAAGGGAGAGCGCAAGGCCATCCCGCATCTCGATCTGATCGCCTTGGGCGAGCTGTTGCTCTCTCGCAGGGGCGAGGCCTCGGGCGTGGCTTTGGCGCAAACTCTCCTGGCGAGCTACGAATCCGCGCCGGAGCCGGATCGGCTCGCATTCCTCCAGGCACTTGCCGAGCGCTTCGGGCCCGACCGTCGTCGCGTGGAGCGGGCCATCGAGGCGGTCCGCAAGGATCAGGGGACGGAGGCCCTCGAGGCGCTGCATGCGGCCGCCGAGCCACGGCGGCAGGAGCTGTTCCGGCGGCTCAACCTCGCCCCGGGCGGGACCGCGGCCCTGATCCGCATGCGCGAAGAGCTCGGGGATCACATCACGCGCCATCCTGGCTTGAAGTGCGTGGATGCCGATTTCACCCACTTGTTCTCGTCCTGGTTCAATAGGGGGTTTCTGGTGCTGCGGCCGATTGATTGGACCACGCCTGCCAACATCCTCGAGAAGATCATCCGCTATGAAGCTGTGCATGCGATCCAGAACTGGGACGATTTGCGCAACCGCCTCGAACCCGGCGATCGCCGCTGCTACGGCTTCTTCCATCCGCAGCTCGTCGACGAGCCGCTGATCTTCGTCGAAGTCGCGCTCACCCGGGCAATTCCCGATGCGATCGGTCCGCTGCTCGACCTGAGCCGTACCCCGATCGCTGCCGCCGAGGCGACGACCGCGGTGTTCTACTCGATCTCGAACACCCAGAAGGGCCTGGGCGGCGTGTCCTTCGGCAACTTCCTGATCAAGCAGGTGGTGGAGACCCTCAAGGGCGAAGCGCCGAACCTGAAAACCTTCGTGACCCTCTCGCCCGTCCCGGGCTTCTCTCGCTGGCTCGATCGCGAGCGCAAGGCCGAGGCCTCGGCCTGTCTTGACGAGGCGTCCAAGGCAACGTTGCGGGTCCTCGACGAGCCGGCCTGGCAGGACGATCCGGCGAGAGCGGAGAGCGTTCGCGCCGTCCTGCTCTCAGCCGCGGCCTACTACTTCCTGAAGGCCAAGGATTCCAAGGGCCGTCCGATCGATCCGGTGGCCCGATTCCATCTCGGCAACGGCGCACGGCTGGAGCGCATGAACTTCCTCGGCGACGTGTCGCCGAAGGGCCTGAAGCAGTCCCATGGGCTGATGGTCAACTACCTCTATGCTCTCGATGAGATCGAGAAGAACCATGAGGCTTTCGCCGAGAAGGGGACGGTCGCCGCTTCGTCCGCAGTCCGCAAGGCCTTGCGGGCCGACCTGCCATCCCGCGATCTTGTGCCCACCTGATCACGGCCCCGTTCCCGTACCTTGTCCGGATTCACTCCAGCCCCGCTGCGGAGCTTACGCCATGAATGCCAACCTGTTTGATCGCCTCGAACGCTCGATCGCCGACCTTGCCAAGACCGCCATCGCGACGCCGGCCGAGACGGCCGTCAGCTATGCGGATCTGATCGCCCTGTCCGGCCGGTTGGCGAACGTGCTCGTCCGCCGCGGGGTAAAGCCCGGCGACCGGGTTGCCGTCCAGGTCGAGAAATCGGTCCCGGCACTGGTTCTGTACCTTGCGACTGTCCGCGCCGGCGCCGTCTATCTGCCGCTCAACACCGCCTATACGCTGGCGGAGTTGGATTACTTCATCGGTGATGCCGAGCCATCTCTCATCGTCTGCGATCCTGCCAAGCGTCAAGGTATCGAGCCGCTGGCTGCGAAGGTGGGCGCCGCCGTCGAAGGGCTCGACGCCGAAGGGCAGGGCACGTTGATGGAGGCCGCCGCTGATGCGCCCGATGCGTTCGAGACGGTATCAAGGGCCGGCGACGATTTGGCGGCGATCCTCTACACATCCGGTACGACGGGCCGCTCCAAGGGAGCGATGCTGACCCACGACAATCTCGTCTCCAACGCTCTGACCCTTAAGGAGGTTTGGCGCTTCACGGCGGAGGACGTGCTGATCCATGCCCTGCCGATCTATCACACGCATGGTCTGTTCGTGGCCAGCAACGTCACCCTGTTCTCCGGCGCGTCGATGATCTTCCTGCCGAAATTCGACGCGGATGAGATCCTCGGGCTGATGTCCCGCGCCACGGCGCTGATGGGTGTGCCGACCTTCTATGTGCGCCTGCTGCAGCACCCAGGTCTCACGCAGGAGTCGACATCCGGCATGCGCCTGTTCGTGTCGGGCTCCGCTCCGCTGCTCGCGGAAACCCACCGCGCGTGGAGTGCCCGCACCGGTCACGCCATCCTCGAGCGTTATGGCATGACCGAGACGAACATGAACACTTCGAACCCGTATGATGGCGACAGGGTACCCGGCGCCGTGGGCCTGCCGCTGCCCGGGGTGTCGGCGCGCATCACCGATCCGGAAAGCGGACGCGAATTGGCACGCAACGAGATCGGCATGATCGAAGTGAAGGGGCCGAACGTGTTCAAGGGGTATTGGCGCATGCCGGAGAAGACCGCGGCCGAATTCCGCACGGACGGATTCTTCATCACCGGCGATCTCGGCAAGATGGATGAGCGCGGCTATGTCCACATCCTGGGGCGCGGCAAGGATCTGGTGATCACCGGGGGCTTCAATGTCTACCCGAAGGAGATCGAGGACGAGATCGACGCCATCCCGGGCGTGTTCGAGAGCGCGGTGATCGGCGTGCCGCACGCGGATTTCGGCGAAGGGGTCACGGCCGTGGTGGTGCGGTCCGGGGAGGCGGCGGTCGACGAGAGGACGATCCTGTCGGCGCTTGAAGATCGCTTGGCGAAGTTCAAACTGCCAAAGCGGGTTGTCTTCGTCGAGGAACTCCCGCGCAACACCATGGGAAAGGTCCAGAAGAACATCCTGCGGGAACGATATTCGGATCTTTACCGTCCGGCTGCACGAGCGTCTTGAGAACTCCGATGCTCTCCGTTCAGCGGCAACTTCAGGAACATCGACGACCATGTGGCTGCAGGCGTCCGCTCTGCTGCCCCACAGACTTCGGTCGCCGCGCGATGCCGCCGGTGCATTCCTGCGCCGGCGCGTCGTACGCGTAACGGGCATTGCAAAGTGCGAGGGACATCGATGACGATGGAGTTGGCTCCCTCAAACCATTGCCCCCGCATCCCGGATGTGCTGCTGTGGCCATCCCGTTCTGACCATGCCGCCACAACTTCCCGATAACGTGATGTCCTCGGAAAAACTTCCCGTTTCTCTCGTCTCCATTTTCCTTGTCTTCTTCAGAATCGGTCTTTTCAGTTTCGGAGGAGGGCTGTCCGGTTGGATCTACCGCGACGTGGTCACGGTGCGGGGCTGGATGAGCGACGCGGATTTTCTCTCCGGCCTGGCTCTGTCCCAGATCCTGCCTGGAGCGAACGTCACGAATCTTTCCGTCTATATCGGGCAGCGGTTGCGTGGTCCCGCCGGCTCGATCTGCGCCGTTTCGGGTCTCGTGATCGGTCCCTTCTTCGCGGTCCTCGGCATTCTCGGAGCCTATGATCTGCTATCCACGATGCCGTGGATCCAGGACGGCATGAGCGGAGCTGCGGCGGCCGCCATTGGCCTGCTGCTGGTCGTCGCCATCAAGGGGGCGCGCAGTGCGAGCACTGGAATTCTGCCCTTCCTGTTTCTGCTCGCCACCTTCATCGCCGTCGGTGTGCTGCAATGGCCTCTCGTTCCGGTCGTTCTCGTGCTGGCCCCGATTTCAATCTGTCTCGCGTGGCGAAAGGCACGGTCCCATGCGTGAGAATGCCCTCTGGTCTCTGATCGTCGTCTTCGTGCCGTTCTCGCTGGTTTCGATCGGCGGCGGTCCGAGCATCTTCGCCGGAATCCAGCATCAATCCGTCGAGGTCTATCACTGGGTCAGCGCCCGGGAATTCGTCGATCTCTTCGCCATCGCTCGGGCTGCGCCTGGTCCGGGCTCCATGCTCGTGACCCTGCTCGGCTGGAAGGTGGCGGGCTGGACTGGCGCCATCGTGGCGACGCTCGCGCTGTTCGTTCCCTCGTCGCTGCTCTGCTACGGGGTCACCAGGATGTGGAACCATTATCGCGGACGCCACTGGCATACAGCGCTGGAAAATGGCCTTGCACCCATCGGAGCGGGGCTGATCCTGGCCGGTGTGGTCGCGATCTTCAGAATCGCGGGGGCTGGTGTCCCCTCCTGGGCCATCGCAGGCATCGCGGCGGTTATTCTGTTGTGGCGTCCGAAGCTCAACCCGCTCATCCTGCTCGCGGGCGGTGCCGTCGCCTTCGCATTCTGGCACGGCACGGTCGGCTATTAGAGCATCGAGCGCGAAGGCGGTTCCGCTTTGCGTTCGATGCTTTAGGCCAGCGGATCGTGCGGACAAGTGAGTCCGCTTGCCCGCACTAGAGCTGTTTCCACTCACGTAGAATCATCTCTCTTTATTGCGGAGCCGCATCGTTTGACGGCGAACCGGGTCCACTTCGCCGAAGAATGCTCTAAGCTCTAGAACGGAATGTCGTCGTCGAAGTCGTTGTGGCGCGAGCTGCCGGCCGGTTCAGGCCTGCGCTCCATGGGGGACGAGCGTCCGAAATCGCCGCCGCGGCTGATCTGGCCCGGCTCCTCGTCGCCGTACTCGGAGGCGCCACCCCCGCCGCGGCTGTCCAGGATCGTCAGCTCACCGCGGAAGCGCTGCAGCACCACCTCGGTGGTGTACTTCTCCTGCCCCTGCTGGTCCGTCCACTTGCGCGTCTGCAGCTGGCCCTCGACATACACCTTCGAGCCCTTCTTCAGGTACTGCTCCGCCACCCGCGCTAGGTTCTCGTTGAAGATCACCACCGAGTGCCACTCGGTCTTCTCCTTGCGCTCGCCCGTGCCCTTGTCCTTCCACGTCTCCGACGTGGCGATCCGCAGGTTCACCACCGGCTCCCCGTTCGACAGACGCCGCACCTCAGGGTCCCGACCCAGGTTCCCCACCAAAATCACCTTGTTCACACTGCCTGCCATGACAGCCTCTCCACTTCGTCTCTCCTGAACGGCTGGGGCAAAAGGATGCCTCACGTTTTCAGGTCGGTTGCACATTCCTGCCCTGGCGCTCCGTGCGGACATGCGGCGGGCGCCGTTCAAGGAGGGGCATCACCTACTGTTCTATATTTGTTCCACGTGAAACACAAGAGCGGATTCCCGGGCAGGAGGCTGGGAAGGGCAACGAATGAACGGGGCGAACCCGGTGGAGCCACGGCCGTGACCATGAGACATGGCTTCAGCCGAGAACGGCGCACCTTTCCGAATACGCCGGATCGGACCATTCTGGCCGATGTCGATAAGGAGGTTACATAGGCTGTAACATCCTGGCCAAGCTTCGGGAGGCTGCCTTGACGGATACGATCTTGGACGAGGCGGCCGTTGCGGCGGCATGGGACCGGAATGCCGACATCTGGACACAGGAGGTCCGAAGCGGGCTCGACCTTTATCGTGAGCTTTACACGTTCCCTGCCTTCCTGGACTTCATGCCTCCCATCGCGGGGAAACGCGTGATCGATCTCGGCTGCGGCGAGGGCTCCAATACACGCCGGTTTGCGAGGCTCGGCGGCGTCATGACGGGAATCGATCTCTCGAGTGGGATGATCAGACGTGCCCGGGAGCAGGAAAAAGATGAGCCTCTCGGGATCGTCTACGAGATCGCCTCCTTCGGCGACCTCGCTCCTTTCGCCGATGGTGCGTTCGATGCGGCCCTGTCAACCATGGCGCTCATGGACGGGCCGGATCTGTCGGCCTCGATGCAGGCTGCTTCACGGGTGCTCAAACTTGGTGGCGCCTTGTGCTTCAGCGTTCTCCATCCTTGCTTCATCACGCCGGCCATCGCGTGGCTTGCGGATGAAGCAGGAGGCCATCTCGGATTGCGGGTCGGCCAGTATTTCGAAAGAGAGCCCTTCGTCGAACATTGGCGGTTCAGCAGGCGCGACGGAGGCGAACAGAAGACCGGCGCGCCGAAGTTCGAGGTGCCGCGGTTCCCGCGGACCCTCTCCGATTACATCAACGCCGTCAGTGAAGCCGGATTCAGAATTGTGAGAATCGAGGAGCCGCGCCCGAGCGAAGAAATGGCCCGCAAACATGATTGGCTGAAACGCTGGTACCGGCATGCCCCGCTCGTGCTGTTCATCCTGGCCGTGAAGGCACCAGCGAGCGAGTAATAAAAAAAGCGGTGCCAGGGACACCGCTTTCGAGAAGGCCGGTCTATTCCGCTGCCTGGAGATAAACCACTTTCGACTGTTCTCTCTGAACCTCGCGCAGGGTGCGGGCCATGTAGGTCAGCTGCTCGATGGCTTTGTCGAGATCGAGCTTGGTGCCGTCTTCGAGATCGTAAGCTTCCCGTCCGCGATAGAGCCGGTTGACCTGGCTCTCCATCTCGGCGGCAGCCTCGCGGATGCGGTGAACGAGATTGTCGGCGATGACATTGGCGTTGTCGTCGACAACGCAGAACCCGACATCGCTTGCGCGAACCTTGGCCATCGGATGATTCCTCTTCTTGTTGTTTCGTTCTTAAGCAACGGCCCGCTGTCCATGCTCAGCATAGATGCCGAGCCGGCGAGCCAGGGAATGTTTCGTCACAGTCCCCACCCAGGGCAGCGTCGCGAGAAAGCGCAGCTTGTCGGGACTTGCGTTGTAGTCTCCGAACAGGTGCTCACGCTCGCTCCAGATCGTGTCGATCGCCTCGGCCTTGGCCGGGTGACGGAAGCCGACGCGAGCCGTCGACCCGACCGCAAGCGCGCGCATACAGCGCTCGAACGTGCGGCGACCGATATCGGGCGTCACGCTCGCATGGCAGATCGCTTCGATCACCAGCTGGGCGAACTCGTCCGCCGTCTCGGGAGGTATGGTGTCCACACCGGAGGCGTCTCCCTGAAAAGCATGGGCGCCGTAGCGCATGGTTTCTTCGAGGCCGAAGCTCGGCATTGCTCTCACCTTAGAGTCCAGGCAGCCTGAAGCAGCCGGACGAGCTTTGTCCCGGTCTTGCGGATCCGGCGCTGCGCCCGCCATGGAAGGTCGGCGTCTCGCGTCGGATTCGGGCGTTCGGAACGGATACGCGGGTTCTTCAGAAACAGGCGCACGCCTGTTTGCGGGCGGATGCGCCAGACATCGTCCGAGCTTGGAAAACCTTGACCATTCAAGGGTTTGTCCGAAGAGCGCGGCTCAATGAAGATGGGGTTTGAGTCCTGCGAATGCAAGGTTCTCGGGATCAGCGGAACGGGGTTCGATCGCCGCCTGGACTCCCTCGCAACCTTCGGCCAGGGCGAGATCTCGCAGCGCGCCAACTTGAAAGTTCGCGCCAGCTCCGCGCCTGCCGGGACACCATAGACGGAGGCTGCGCAGGAGAACGCCTCGGAGAACGGCTCGATGGCGCACCAGCTCTTCTCCGCCATGTGCAGCGGCCACGTCCATAGGCCGTCCTCGCGCCGCTGGCCGACGCTGTCACGGTCGATGAAATAGCCCGTTCGCTTGTGCTCCAGACCGCTCTCGACCACGAGCCATTCCTCGTTCTCGAAAATCGGTCTCTCGTCCGTCATAGCGGTCATCGCAGGATCCTTTGCGGCGGTGAGGCGCGGCTGCCCTAATGGCGTCACATCCACGACGCATACACAGGATGCGAACAAACCAAGAACATACTCCCGATGTCCGCCGTGTCAAGCAAAGTCGGCGCTGTGGGACTGTAATCTCGGAGTAACCGATACTATGTGGAGGGTCAGATGGCAGGATTGAAGAGATCGCTCCGGATCCCGCTCAAAAAGTGGCAAAGTCGTTGCGGCGAAATATCGCTGGCGATAACTGAAGCTCGACCATTCCAACGCAGTGGATTCGCCACCCCATGACCAACCCGACACGCTTCGAGACGGACCAGCTCCGGCGCCTGGAGGACATGCGCAAGACCTTCGATAAACTGCGGGCGGAGCGGATACGCGCGGAAGGCGAGGTCGAGCGTCTCACGCGCGAACTGGAAGAGGCGCGGGCTCTCGCCCTGTCGGAATTCGGCACCGACGACGAAGGACAGCTTCAGGGACTGATCGAGGATGCGCAGGCGCGCAATGCCAAGCTCGCAGACGAATTCGCCGCCGCCCTGCGCGATGTCGAAGCGCGCCTCAAGCAGCTCGGAGACGAGCGTTGATCGGTCCTGATATCGATCATGACGTCGCACGGGCGCAAGCGTCCCTGGCGCGACTGGAAGGGCGACGCGATGCCCTGCGCAGCCGCCGCCAGGAGCTGACGCGCGAGATCGAACTCGCCAAGGGCCGCCTTGCCGTCAAGGATGAGGTGGAGGCCTTCATCGAGGCCGTGCACGGCTCTGCAAGCCGCCGCAGCCTGTCCGCGTTCGAGACGCTGCTCACCGCTCTGGTTCAGGAGGTTCTGCCGGGCGAAAAACCCGCGGCCCTCGACCTCTCGACGGAGCGCGGCCTCGCTTCGCTCGACATCTGCGTGCGTCGCGCCGACGGCACGCTCGAGGACGTCCTGGAGGACAATGGCGGCGCACTGACGAACGTGATCGGAATGGCGCTGCGGCTGATCGCCGTGGTCAAGGCGGATGTCGCCCGCTTTCTTGCTCTCGACGAAGCGGATTGCTGGATTGCGCCGGACCGCGTCTCGTCCTTCTACAAGGTGCTGGAGGATGGTGCCGCGCGCCTCGGCGTGCAATGTCTGGCCGTCTCGCATCACGACCTGTCGCAGTTCTCGGGCTCGTTCCACATCGCCCGGATTGTCGGCGATCCCGTCTCCGGCGTCGATGTACAATCCACCGACACCAGCGCTGCATGGAGCGAATCTCAGCCGGGTCTGCGCTTCATCCGGCTCGTGAACGTGCAAGCCTACGAGGATGCGACGCTCCACTTGAGCCCCGGCGTGAATGCGCTGATCGGGCCGAACAACCGCGGCAAGTCCACTTTCATTCGGGCGCTGCGCGCAGTGTTCTACGGCGAAGCCAGGGACAGTCTCGTGCGCGCGGGGGCGAAGGCCGCGACCGTCGAGATCGGTGTGGCGGGGCGTCGGACATTGCGCTTCACGCGCCAGCCGCGCCGTTCGCCCATCAACGTCTGGTCCTTGCACGAAGCGGACGGTTCCGTCGTCGAGGAGCAGGGCATGCGCTACGAGACGGGCGGCCGCAATGTGGCGGATTGGGTCGCCGACCTCATCCGCATCCGCAAGGTAGAGGATCTCGACGTTCACATCGCGCATCAGAAGTTCCCCGTCTTCCTTCTCGGAGAGACGCCGTCCCGCCGATCCGCCGTTCTCTCGATCGGCCAGGAGGCGGGCTACATCCGCGACATGCTCGTCATTCATCGCGAACGCTGCCGACGCGACAACGATCTCGTGCGCAACGGCGAGCGGGAGCTGATCGCACTCGGCGAAACGCTCGACGGGATGAATGACCTCGATGCGCTCAAGGACAAGCTGTCGGCGATCCGCAGCCAGGCCGGCGAGCTCAAGGAGGTCTCGGGGCGGCTGCACGGGCTGCGACAGCGCGCAACGCAACTCACCGAGCTCCACCGGCGCTTGGAGAAAGCGCGGGCACGCACCGATGTCACGGCAACGCTGCCTGAAGCCGAGCGGCTGATGGACATCACGCGCCGGGTGGAGCGCTCGCGTGAGCACCGGCGGATCGCGGAGCGGGTCATCGGTCTCGGCCGCGATCTTGCCCGGAGCAGGGCCCGGGTTGCGGCATTGAGAAGCCTCCCGGAGGCTGTTCCAAGTCTTGAAAACACGGCCTCGGCACAAAACATGCTGAGGCACATGGCGGATCTTCGGAATGGTGCTCGGATTGCGCAAAGCCGCATCGCGCAGGTCGACGAGGGGCTCGCATCCTTGCAGGCGGAGATGGCGGAGCTCATGGAAGAGACTGGCGGGCTCTGCCCCACCTGCGGCTCGCCCGTGAAGCCCGAGAACCTGCTGGACCATCACGCCCACGCCACCCACTCTACCACGCCGTCGGAGAGGCTGACCGCATGATCCTGTCCGGAGATCGTCTTCCCCCCGTCGCCTGCAACGGCATCCTGGTGATCGGGGATCCTCATGTGGGCTCGAGACGCCCTGGCCGACGCAAGGATGTCGTGTGGCCCCAGGCCGTGCTCGGCAAGCTGGAGCATTGCGTGTCCATCGCCAACGAGCGGGGGCTCGCCGTCGTGATCCTGGGTGATCTGTTCGACCGGCCGGTCGAAACCGACATGGCTCTCAAGAACCAGCTCATCCGTGTCCTGAAGGGCTTCAGGCAGCGGCCCATCGTCAATGTGGGCAATCACGACATCCAGCACATGACGCTGACGGACAGCGACTCGCTCGCCTTGCTGGGCCTGTGCGACGTGGTCGACGTGGTGGCCACATCGGCGCCGGTGACGGAATTCCAGATCGATGCGCGCCGGATCGGCATCGGCATGACCCCTTACGGCCAGACGATCCCGACCGATGCGCGGGGCTCCTTCACGGGCGTCGATCTGCACGCATGGTTCACGCATCACGACATCGCCTTCGACGGCGGGTATCCGGGCGCGGTGCCGCCTTTCGCGGTCGAAGGCTGCGACGTCCTCATCAACGGGCACATCCACAAGACGCAGAAGTCCATTTTGGCCGGACGGACCCGCTGGATGAATCCCGGCAACATCACGCGGCAATCCGTCGATCTCGTCGATCACGTGCCGCGCGCCTGGATCCTGGACGGAAGCGGTGCCTTGGAGCCGCATGCCCTGCCTTATGAGAGCAACGTATTCGATCTGACCGGGCGCGTCGTCGATGCGGCGGATGGAGCCGTCGTGGCGCGGGAGGTGGAAAGCGCCTTCGTCACGTTGCTGCAGGCGGAATCCGCCACGGAACTGAAGCGGAGCGGCGACGGCTCGATCGTCCGTGACGAGATCGAAGCGAAGTTCAACGCCGACAACACGTCGGATGCCGTGCGCGCCATCGTGCGCTCGCTCCTCGGCGAGGCGGTGGAGCGCCACGCGGCGCAGTCTTAGAGCATCGGACGTAGAAGCGAACTCACGTTCGATGCTTTAGAAGGCGAATGGATCGCTATAGGCCAGGCGGCGCCGGCGTACCTGCGTCTCCGGGAGGATCGGGCGGCTGATGTCGACAGCGACCAGCCCCTCGCAGGCGAGCGCGAGAACGGCCGCGACGCCGTCCTGCGTGTTCATGACGGCGCTGGCGCAATCCACCAGCCGCATGGTTCCGACCTCATCGAGCTGATGCAGGACCCGCACCCGGTCGCCTGCCGTCACGGGCGTGCGCTTGCAGGCCAGGATCAGGCGCATGGTCGTGAAACGCGGCTCGGCCCGGATGCTCGCGGCGGTTTCGATCGCGAATGAGCGCCCATCCGACGAGGCGATGCCGTGGATAGCGGCAGCCCGCAGCGGATGCTTCAGCAAGTCTTCGTCGGTCACCACGTCGACCAGATAGGCAGTGCCGTCCCTGACGATCTCGAAATCCGCCAGGTGCTCGAGAGTCTCGTCGCCGACGGCGAACTCCGCCGGATCGGCCGGAGCGCGCAGGGATTCCACCTCGGCGTCGAGTTCGCAGAGCGCCAGGTAATCGGCGATCAGGGCGTTGCGCGTGAGCGGCGTGGACGGGCGCTTCTGGGCCCGGCGGGTTCCCGAGCGGCGGGCAGGGCGCCTGTCCGAAAGGTCGAGGAGCGCTTGCGCGGACATCGGGGCCTCCATCTTGGCTTTTTGTAAGGATGGGCTGTCCTTTGCCCATGACGGTCACGAGAACATATATAGAACATAAGTCGATGGGTCAAACTTTGCGTGGCCGTCGGAGGATAGAGTTGCCCAGCGTTGCGATACGCTGCCATCCGGCAGGATTGGGACAAAATGGCACATGGTATAAAGTATTGTGATATAAAGCTTTATTGGCCGATTCAGATAGTTTGAAAGTGGACCGGGCGGCTCAAATTTGCTATAGAACAAATACCGAACGCGCTGGCCGGGACAAGGCTGCGACAAGAGCGCGTCACCGATTTGCGGGCTCCTGAGAACGTTAGGATCGAGGATGAATACGACGGACAAGAAGATTTCAGAGGTGCTTGCGAAATTCGGCGAGCCGATGGCCGGGAACGTCTGGCGCGTCCAGGGAACGGCGGTCATCTATCACAAGACCCTGGAGCGCATCGCCGCCCAGGCGAAAGTCGTCTTCGACGAGCCCAAGATCATTCGCGCCGAGCGCGACGAGGCCGTCATCCAGGTGACCGGCCGCATGGGCGACCGGGTGGAGTGGTCCATCGGCGAGGCGCTGATCGGCGTGAACTATCGGGTCTCCGGCAAGCAGGCCGCCTATGTCTACGCCATGGCGGAGAAGCGCGCGAAAGACCGCGTGATCCTCAAGCTCATCGAGCTGCACGGCTATGTCTATTCCGAGGAGGAGGCCGACGAGTTCAAGCAGGGCCGTCCGGGCTATGCCGACCCGCATGTTGAGCTCGAGAAGACCGAGCCGCAGAAGGGAAAGGTCGAAGCGGCCGCTGCCGATGCCAAGGTCGAGGACGATCTGAAGGCGAAGATCAAGAAGGCCAAGACCATCAATGCGGTCACGGACCTGATGCTTCACGCCGACACCCAGAAGACGCTCGCCGATCTGCCGGAAGGCATCCGCGACGAGATCCGCGACTTCGCCAAGGCGCGCCTCGTCGAACTCGGCTGGCCGACCAAAAAGGCAGCCTAACTTTCGCTGCGATCATGGACGAGATGATCTGACAATCGTCTCGTCCATTTTTCTTCCCGCGGTAGCGTTCCGGCGCTCCTGGTCTTTTTGATCGATGCCGAAATCATCCGCCCTTCCTGCCCTTCGGCAGGACGCCCTATCCCTCTCCGAGCATCTCGTCGGCTCCATCGAGCGGGTGACGTTCCACAACGACGAGACTGGTTTCTGCGTGCTGCGCGTCAAGGCACGCGGCCACCGCAGGCCCGTTGCCGTCGTCGGTCATGCGCCGTCGGTCGCCATCGGCGAAGTGATCGAGGCGAGCGGCGAGTGGCTGCATGATCGCAATCACGGGGTTCAGTTCCGCGCCGCCGAGCTGAAGACCTCGGCGCCGACGACCGCGGAAGACCTGCAGCGGTTTCTCGGATCGGGCCTGCTGAAGGGCGTCGGCCCTGCCGTCGCGCAACGGCTCATCGCCTCCTTCGGATCGCGCATTCTCGATGTCATCGAGAAGAAGCCGCACGAGCTGACGCGCGTGCACGGCATCGGCATGGCGAAGGCACTCGGCATCGGCGAAGCCTGGGCCGAGCACCGCGCCTTGAAGGACATCGCCGCCTTCCTCAATGCCCACGGCATCGGCGGCTTCCTGCTCACGCGCATCTATCGCGCCTATGGCGTCGGGGCCATCGACATCATTTCGGCCAATCCCTACCGGCTTGCGCTCGACATTCCCGGTTTCGAATTCGCGCTGGCCGACCACGTGGCCATGCAGCTTGCCGTCGAGCCGACGGCTGAGATCCGGCTCCAGGCCGGTCTCGCCAACGTCCTGTCCGAAGCCGTGAAGGACGGGCATTCCGGCTTGCCGGCCGATGAACTCCTGCAGCAGGCGAGCGCGCTCCTCGATGTCCGGACGAGTGAACTCTCTCCCGTGCTCGACGCCCAATGTTCCGCGGGTCAGCTTGTGGCCGATGAGCTCGACGGCCGTCGCTGCATCTTTCTCAAGAGCCTCTACGGCGCCGAGATCTTCATCGCGCAGCGCCTTAAGGAGATCGCCCAGGGCTTCCATCCCTGGCGCGGTCTCGACACCGCACAGGTGATCGCCGAGGCGGAGAAGGTCGCTGGCGTCTCCTACTCGGCAAGCCAGCGCGACGCGCTCATCGCCTCCTGCCAGGCGAAAGTGCTTGTCGTCACGGGCGGTCCCGGCGTCGGCAAGACCACGCTCATTCGCAGCCTCACGCATCTCTGCGCGAAGCACGAATTGCAGGTGGCCCTCTGCGCGCCCACGGGGCGTGCGGCGAAGCGGCTCGCCGAGAGCACGGGGTTTCCGGCCAAGACCGTGCACAGGCTTCTCGAAGCGTCCGAGGGCGGGTTCCGGCGCAACGCCAAAGCGCCGCTCGATTGCAATCTCCTCGTGGTGGACGAGGCTTCCATGCTCGATATCCGGCTCATGGCGGCTCTCTTGCGTGCCTTGCCCAACGAGGCTTGCCTGCTCCTCGTCGGCGACGTGGACCAGCTTCCTTCCATCGGGCCCGGACAGATCCTGTCCGACATCATCGCGTCCGGTGGCATTCCAGTGGTGCATCTTCGGGAGGTGTTCCGGCAGGAGCGGGAAAGCCGCATCATCACCGTGGCGCACGCCATCAATCGCGGGCTCGTGCCCGATCTCTCGCACCGGCCGGATTCGGATCTCTATTTCATCGAGGCCGATACGCCGGGCGATGCCATGGCCAAGATGACGATCCTTATGCGCGATCGCATCCCGCGAAAGTTCGGCCTCGATCCCGTGCGCGATGTTCAGGTGTTATGCCCCATGAACCGAGGGCGGCTCGGCACGCATATGCTGAACGGGGAATTGCAGCAGATCTTCAATCCGCCTGGGCCCGACAGTCTGCACCGCGCCGGATGGGTCTATGGTCCCGGCGACAAGGTCATGCAGGTCCGGAACGATTACGAGCGCGACGTCTATAACGGCGAGGTCGGCATCGTGCGTGAGGTGAACCGGGAATACGGCGAACTCACGGTCGCGTTCGACGACAGGCTCGTCGTCTATACATTGAAGGAACTCGACGAGCTTGCGCTCGCTTATGCGGTGACGATTCACAAGGCTCAAGGATCGGAATATCCGGCGGTGATCGTTCCCGTGGCGCTGCAGCAGGCCTCCATGCTGCGACGCAAGCTGCTCTATACGGGTGTAACGCGCGCCAGCCGCCTCGTCGTCCTGGTTGGAAGCCGAGCCGCGCTCGCTCAAGCCGTTGCCCAGGAAGAGGAACCTCGCCTCTCCCGATTGCGGAACTGGCTCGAGGCCTGATCCCTTTCCCTTGGAGGGGCTGCCATCTATAGTGGTTGTTCCAGTGTCTTGTGGGATCGCGGAGATGAATGTCGATACCGGACAGATCAACCAGCAGGAACGGCGGGTCCGCACAGGCCTTCTCGCCGGGACGATCCTGTGCCTGGTTGCCTCCGGCGGGATCCTCTGGTGGCGCTATGGAGGCGCCGTGTTCAATGATCTCGTGCTGACCACTCTCGCCTGGTGCTTCTGAGAACCAATCCGGCGCGCGACGTCCTGGCGTGGCCATGGCTCGTCTTGTTCCATCGGAACGTCGCCGTCGCCAATTCCCACAATCCCCGCCATGCCGCGATGCTCACGAGACCGTAATAGAACGGCAGCAGCGGCAGCCACGGCCAAAGCCGCCAGAGCCTGCGGCTGTGCAAGGCGACCAAGGCCGGGATCATGATCGCCGCCGTACCGGAGAGGAAAAGCGTCAGGCTGTAGAACCAGGCGACGGTGTCCCAGCGCGAGGCATAAAGCCTGGTCGTTCCGGAAAACCACTCTGCCAGGAACAGCACGGAGAAAAGCGGGTAGAACAAGGCGCTGAGCACGATACCCCAGGTCAGGACGAGAGCGCCGTAACAGCGCCAGACGCCCAATTGCCGGAGCAGGACCCACGGCCTGCGCGAATGGGTCGTGGCGGTCTGGACGAAACCTTTCATCCACCGGGTCCGTTGCCGCATCCAGGAGCCCAGGGTGACCGGCGCCTCCTCCAGCGTCGATGAGGGAAGATCCCTGACCTCATAGCCCAGCCGTGCTAGGCGAAGGCCGAGATCCGCATCCTCTGTCACGTTCCAGGCATCCCACCCATGGACTGCCTTGAGAACCGAGGTGCG
The DNA here is from genome assembly GCF_034627025.1 of Microvirga lotononidis. Taxonomy (NCBI): domain Bacteria; kingdom Pseudomonadati; phylum Pseudomonadota; class Alphaproteobacteria; order Hyphomicrobiales; family Methylobacteriaceae; genus Microvirga; species Microvirga lotononidis. Next base: position 2,624,655 of record NZ_CP141048.1, read on the forward strand.
GAAATGGTTCGAGGTGCCGCCCAGGGGAATGGGGCTCCCGATCTCGGCCAGACCCGGGTTGAACACATCGAACAACGCCGCGTATTCGATGGTGAAAAGGCGCGTGAGCCAGGAATCGTCCGTGTTGTCGATGGTGAGTCGCGCCTGGAGACAGGCGACCTGCGGCGGCAGGCGGGCGAACCGGGCAACGGCGAGGCGCAGCTGACCGGGATCCGGGACGTCCTCGGCATCGTAGATGACCGTGAAGCGTCCCCGCGCCAGGGGCAGGGCAACATTGAGAGCTCGTGGTTTGGTGCGCGGCTCCCCTTTGGGCGCGACGACGATCTCCATATTGCCCGGCAGGTCGACGGCCCGAAGGGCATCGAGCGTTTCCCTATCGTCGGATTCGAGAACGAGCTTGATGTCGAGCTTGGCCGCCGGATAATCGAGCCGCGACAGGGCCTGGATGAGCGTGGCGGCCACCCGCTTCTCCCGATAGAGGGCCGCGATGATCGTGTAGACCGGCAGCGCGGCGTCCTCGGTACGGGGAGCCTCGTCGTTCGGTTCGAGGGAGTTTTTGAGCACCGATGCCGCGAGCCTCAGGACGATCATGCCCAGAAAGAGCGGCCCCAGAGCAGCCCCGATGATCGCCAGCGTCGGCCCTGGAGCGTGGCCAATGCCGAACGCGGTGACGGTCAGGACGACGAACAGGACGGTGATTTGCCCGTAGCCGAGGTCGGTCGCCAGCTCGGGCGCCCACCGGGCCAGATCCGAGGCGGCCCGATCGGCGATCCACGGGCCCTGCCTGCGAAAGACCGCTTCTCTCAGGCGCGACGGAGATGTGATGGCAAGCGTACGGCTGCGGAGCCTCGTGCCAAGGAGACGGGCGAGCGCGGCACCGCGAGGGGCCGTTACGAACCCTGCCTGAAGTCCGGCCAAAGGGGCGATGCCCGCCAGAATGCTGTCCGGGTAAAGGGCGGCCTGCGACAGGGGAGGGGCGGACAGGAACGGTAGCCGGAGCTCGGCCGCGAGGGCGCGATAGAAGTCGTCCTCGCCTACGAGGTTGTGTTTCAGCAGAAACTCATCGGCCGAAATCCCGGCGAAACGGGCGAGGATTGCGGCTTGGCGCAGCGTTTCCGGGGCGTGGCCATGATGTGCCAGGAACCCGATCTCGACCGGCAGTGCTGTTGACTGTGGGCTCGGCTCCGCTAGACCCTGCCTCATGAGCAGACGCTTTCACGGAGCGCTGTTGATGTGTGCCAAGTTGCGTGCAAGAGATGATCGATTGATGCTTCGAGATATTGTTACATTGGTTGCGCGCTTCCTTCCCAAGATCAACCCCCTCGGATGCCTCCGGGCCTTGCCGGTGCTCCTGCTGATGTCGGTATCGGGTCTGGCACGAGCCGAGGGCGTGACGATCCCGAACTTCTGGGATCCCAGGGCACTGCTCGAGCGTCCCGACCTGCCGACGAACCGCACAATCCGCTTTCTCGTCGACGACGATTTCCCGCCGCTGCATTTCCCGGGGCTGGACGGCAATCCGACCGGCTTGTCGGTGGAGCTCGCCCGTGCCGCCTGTGAGCGGCTGAGCCTCACCTGCACCGTCCAGGTCCGCCGCTTCGACACGCTGCTCGACGCTTTGCAGGAGCGCCAAGGCGATGTGGTGGCCGCAGCCATTCCCATCACGACGGATCTGCGGAGCCGCTTTGCCGTCACGGCTCCCTATTTCAAGCTTCCGGCGCGGTTCGCCGTGCGCAAGGACCGCAATCAGCCGGCACCCGAAGCCAGAGCGCTGCAGGGCAAGACCATCGGGGTCGTTGGGGGCACGGCCCACGAGGCCTTCGCCAAGGCCTTCGCGGCGGGAAGCAATCTCAAGCCCTTCCCGGATCTGGCCGCCGCTCAGGCTGCCCTCAAGGCCGGCGAAATCGATTACCTGTTCGCCGATGGTCTCGGTCTCGCCCTCTGGATCGGGGGAGAGGAGGCGGGCGGCTGCTGCGACTTCTCGGGAGGGCCTTACCTGGAGAGCCGCTTCTTCGGCGAGGGCATCGGCTTCGTCACCCGGACCGAGGATGAACCCTTGCGCCGTGCCCTGGATTTCGCCCTGCAGCAGCTTTGGAAGGAAGGAAAGTACGCCGAACTTTATCTCCGCTTCTTCCCGATCAGCCCGTTTTGAAGCCATCTCCGCTGAGATGAAGACGGGTTTACCGCATTGACCCTCGCGGGTCTGATCCCTAGTGTGCCGCGCTTCTGGAAGCATTTCCTGCAAGCACTAGGCCCATGTCTCACCCTCTGACCCTTGATCCTGCCCTGATTGAAGCCGCCCAGACCGCCAATGCCTGGCCTTTCGAGGAGGCGCGCAAGCTCGTCGAGCGGCTCAAACGGACGGGGAAGAAGGAGGCTCTGTTCGAGACGGGCTACGGTCCCTCGGGGCTGCCGCATATCGGCACCTTCGGCGAGGTGGCGCGCACCAGCATGGTGCGTCATGCCTTCCGGGTCTTGACCGGCGACAGCATCCCGACGCGCCTCGTCGCCTTCTCGGACGACATGGACGGCCTGCGCAAGGTGCCGGACAACATCCCCAATAAGGAGCTCGTGGCCTCGGCGCTGGGCAAGCCGCTGACCCAGGTGCCCGACCCCTTCGGCACCCATGAGAGCTTCGCGCACCACAACAATGCGCGCCTGCGCGAGTTCCTCGATGCCTTCGGGTTCGATTACGAGTTCATGTCCGCGACCGAGTGCTACAAGGCCGGCCGCTTCGACAAGACCCTGCTCACGGTGCTCGAGCGCTACGATGCCGTGATGGCGATCATGCTGCCGTCGCTGCGCGAGGAGCGCCAGCAATCCTACTCGCCCTTCCTGCCCGTCCACCCGAAGACCGGCATCGTCATGCAGGTGCCGATCGACGAGCGCAAGCTGGATGCCGGCACCATCGTGTGGCGCGATCCCGATACGGGCGAGCGTTTCGAGACGCCCGTGACCGGCGGCCATGCCAAGCTGCAGTGGAAGCCCGACTGGGCCATGCGCTGGGTCGCGCTCGGCGTCGACTACGAGATGGCCGGCAAGGACCTGATCGACAGCGTGAAGCTGTCGGGCGAGATCGCCAAGGCGCTCGGCGGCTTGCCCCCGGACGGGTTCAACTACGAGCTCTTCCTGGACGAGAAGGGCCAGAAGATCTCCAAGTCGAAGGGCAACGGACTCACCATCGACGAGTGGCTGACCTATGGCACGCCGGACAGCCTTCGGCTGTTCATGTTCAACAAGCCGCGCGAGGCGAAGAAGCTCTATTTCGACGTGATCCCGCGGCAGGTGGACGATTATCTGACCTTCCTGGAGAAGTACCCGGCGCAGGATGCCAAGGCACGCCTGATGAATCCGGTCTGGCATCTCCATTCAGGCGAACCGCCGGCGCCCGAGTTGGTCTCGTCCGGCGGCGGCAACCAGCCTGGCACGACGATTTCCTTCTCCATGCTGCTCAATCTGGTGGCCGTGGCGAATTCCGAGGATCCCAATGTGCTTTGGGGCTTCATCCGCCGGTACGCGCCGGGCGTTTCGCCCGAGACGCATCCCCGACTCGACAGCCTCGTGAAGCGCGCCGTGCGCTACTTCGAGGATTTCGTGAAGCCGCAGAAGGCCTATCGCCTGGCCGACGAGGTCGAAGCCGCTTCGCTGAGGCGCCTGGAAGAGGCGCTCGGCTCCTTCGAGACCGGGGAGAGGCCCGCGACGGCGGAAGCGATCCAGGAAGAGATCTACAATGTAGGCCGGGCCGAGCCGCGCTATCAGGACCTCAAGGCCAAGGGCGCGACGCCCGACCGTCCGGGCGTGTCCATCGAATGGTTCAACACGATCTATCAGGTGCTGCTGGGCGAACCCCGCGGTCCACGCTTCGGCTCGTTCATCGCTCTCTACGGGGTGAAGGAGACGCGGGCGCTGATTCAAAAAGCGCTGAACGGCGACCTCGTGCGCGAGCACGAGGCGTTCCTGAAGGAACGTGCCGCGTGAGCTCCGCCTATTGCCGGGCCCACATGATCCGGGCCGACCAGGAGACCTCCTCGGCCGGGATCACCTGATCTTCCTGGTCCTTGGCGAGGGACGCCATCTCCAGGGTCTTGGCCGAGCGGCGCTTGAGCTCCTTGGCCAGGATACCTCCGGTGGTCGTGCAGACGACGATCCGGTCACCCTTGCGGGTGCTGGCCGTCGGCGAGACGATGAGAATATCGCCGTCGCGGTAGAGAGGAGCGAGGGTGTCGCCCGTGACCTCGAGGGCGAAAACCTTTTCCTGCCCGAAATCGGGAAACTCGATCTCGTCCCAGCCGGGGCCTTCGTTGGGCATGCCTTCTTCGTTGAAGACTTTGCCGGCGGCCGCATCCTCCATGCCGATCAACGGGATCATGGAGCGGCGCAAGGAGCCGGAGGGCTCGACGAGGCGGAGGAAATCCTCCAGGGTCGCGCCGGTTGCCTTCAGGATCTTCGAGATGGATTCCGTGGAGGGCCATCGCTCCCGGCCCTCGGGACTCACGCGCTTCGACTTGTTGAAGCTAGTCGCGTCGAGACCGGCCTTGCGCGCCAGTCCTGATGCGGTCATGCCATGACGTGATGCCAATGCATCGATAGCAGCCCACACGCGCTCGTGAGATAACATTGTACGAACCTTCGCTAAGAGCGAAATCTAATGAAAGCGAACCTACAATTAGGAATTAAATGTGACCGAAAAGTTAGCCGCTTGGCAACAGACTATTGAGACAATATGTCTAATTTGGGTTGCTCCCGATGTGACGCGCGGATACTCAAATCTTCATGCGCATTATTTATAAAATTTGCCCTGCTTTGCTTTGGCAGGAGGCGGAAAGCGCCGGTTCCTTCGAAGGAGCACCCGTCGATATCCAAGATGGGTACATCCATTTTTCAACGGAAAAACAGGTCCACGAAACGGCCAAAAGGCATTTTGCGGATCAGAACGATCTGCTGCTGATCGCCATCGATGGCGATTCGCTCGGCGAGGCTCTTCGTTATGAGCCGTCCCGAGGGGGAGATCTGTTCCCGCATCTCTACGCGCCGCTGCCCTTGTCTGCGGTCCGATGGGTGAAGCCGCTGCCGCTCGGCGCGGATGGTCAGCACATTTTTCCGGATCTTTCCCGATGATCGGTACGCTCTTTTCCTTTGCCAAACCCGCTCTTCACGCGCTCGATGCGGAGACGGCCCACCAGTTGACGATCCGTGGATTGTCGCTGATGCCGATTTCGCCCGCGCCTGCGGACGATGCGCGTCTCTCCACCGACGTTTTCGGCCGGCGCTTCCCCAATCCCGTCGGCCTTGCGGCAGGCTTCGACAAGCAATGCGAGGTTCCCGACCAGCTCCTCGGACTGGGCTTCGGCTTCGTCGAGCTCGGCGGCGTCGTGCCGAAGCCCCAAGCCGGCAATCCGCGCCCACGCGTCTTTCGTCTGGCGCGCGACGAGGCCGTGATCAATCGGTTCGGCCTCAACAGCGAAGGGCTCGATGCCGCCCGCCGGCGGCTTGCCGGCCGTCGCGGACGCCCGGGCATCGTCGGAGTCAATATCGGGGCGAACAAGGACTCGACGGATCGCATCGCCGATTACGTTCTGTGCATCGAGCGTCTGTGCGGGTTGGCGGATTTCCTGACGATCAACGTATCCTCACCCAACACGCCGGGCTTGCGCGACCTGCAGGGCGAGGCGTTCCTCGATGACCTTCTTGCCCGCAGCATGGAGGCCCGCGACAGGGCAGACCAGGGCAGGCGCAAGACGATCGTCCTGTTGAAGATCGCGCCCGATATTTCCCTCGATACGCTCGATGCGATCGTCGCCACGGCTCTCAAGCGCGGAATCGACGGGCTGACCGTGTCCAACACCACCATTGCCCGGCCCGACAGCCTGAAGGAAAAGGCGCTTGCATCCGAAACGGGCGGCCTGTCCGGCAAGCCTCTCTTCATGCCGTCCACGAAGCTCCTGGCCGAGACGTTCCTGCGGGTGGAGCGGAAGATTCCGCTCGTCGGCGTCGGCGGCGTCGATTCCGCCGAGGCGGCTTGGGGCAAGATCCGCGCAGGGGCAAGCCTGGTGCAGCTCTATTCGGCCATGGTCTACAAGGGCCCCGGTCTCATCGGCGACATCAAGCGCGGCCTGCTGCAGGTTCTCGGAACGGAGAGGACGACCCTGGCGCAAGCCGTTGGCCGTGATGCATCGGCGATCGCTCAGGGACGATTCTGACGATCCCCATTCAGGACATGCTGGCGAAGGTCTTCTTCGCCAGCCGCGGATAGAGGATGAACTGCCCGAGGCCGCGCGCGCTCAGGAACGTGAGGAGCGCAATCCATAAGGCCGTGTTGCCGAGATCGTGGGCCACCAGAAGAATGGCTCCGTAAGCGATGAGGGCGATGACCATCAGGTCGCGCATGGACCGGGTCCAGGTGGCTCCGGTGTAGATGCCGTCGAACGCGAAGGCGGCGGCGCCGAAGAACGGGGTCAGGGCGGCGAAGACCAGATATTCCCGTGCATAGGCGCGCACGTCCGGATTCGTCGACACGAAGTCGATGAACACGCCGCCGCCGATGAGGAACAGGCTCGAGACGGCGAACCCGAAGCCGATGCACCAGCCCAGGCTCAGGCGGATGGCGCGCCGGAAGCCGCGTTCGTCCCGGGCGCCGATGCATTGGCCGCACAGGGTCTCTGCGGCGGTAGCGAAGCCGTCGAGGAAATAGCCGCCGATCAGGAACATGTTGTAGAGCACCGCATTCGCCGCGAGCGTGACGTCGCCCGAGCGCGCGCCGAGCGCGCTGAAGATCGAGAAGGCGAGGATCAGCGCCACGTTGCGGATCATGATGTCCCGATTCATGGCGAGCGTCTGCACCATCGCCGTCCGGTTGAGGACCTCATGCCGTGTGACGGCCAGCGGGTTCGAGCCGAGGCGGCGCAGAACCACGATGCCGAGGCCGACACCCACCACTTCGGCCAGGGCCGTGCCGATGGCCGCGCCCGCGATGCCGAGACCGAAGCCGAGGACCAGCGCCATCGTGAACACGATGTTCGCCACATTGATGGCCACCTGAAGCAACAGCCCGAGATCCGTTCGCCCGCGCCCCAGGGTGGACCCGAGGATCACGTAATTCGCCAAAGTGAAGGGTGCGGCCCAGATGCGAATGAAGAAATAGGTCGAGAGCGCTTCCGTGACGGCCGGGCTCGCGCCCGCCATGGAGAAGGCCAGCGTCGCGATGGGCCATTGCAGCAGGATCAGCAGGACACCCGTCACGCCCGCCACCAGGAAGGCCCGGGCGAGCGTCAGGTCGACCTCATGCCGGTTCCCGGCCCCGGTCGCCTGCGCGGTCAGGCCCGCAGTCGCCATGCGCAGGGAGCCGAAGCTCCAGAACACGAAGTCGAAGATCACGGCGCCCAAGGCCACCGCTCCGAGCAGATGCGCCTCGCCGAGCCGCCCGATCACCGTCGCGTCGACGAGCCCGAGGAGGGGCGTCGTCACGTGCGACAGGGTCATCGGAAGGGCGAGTAACAGGATGCGCCGATGGGAGATGTCCAGGCGCCTTGGGTTCGTCGATCCGTCCATGATCAGCCTCGAACGCCTCAGCGGCGGCTGCCGAACAGCCGGGAGAGGAGCCAGAGCGGCACGACGATGATCGCGCCGTAGAGGATCCAGCGGCCGACCTCGAGAACTGTCTCAAAGCTGAGATTGAAAATGGAGGCGAGCCAATTGAACAGGCGCTCGATCAGTTCGAACGGCGTGATCTCGTAAAAGGCCAGGAAGGCGCCGACGAGGAGAGACAGGAAAATCAGCTTCACCAGCACCGAGCCGGGGGAGCCGCCGAGAAAGCGGTTCAGGTTGGACATGTCCTCATCTCGTCAGAAGCGTCACTGGAAGAAAGCGTAATAGACCTGGGGCGTCGCCTGTGCTTCATCGCAAGGGCCGGCGACGAACGCAACCCAAACCGAGCTTCGCATGATCGATCCAGCCGTTTTCGACCCCTCCGCCATCAGCGACGAGATCCGTGCCCAGAATGCCGAGATCGTGGCAAAGCTCGCGGCCCTGCCGGACCCCATGTCGGTTCCTCCGGCGCTGGTGCGGGAGCGGCGCCGTCAGGGCCTGGGGCCGTTTCCCCTGATGCCGCTGAGCAGCAAGGCCAGGACGATTGCCATCGATGGTCCCGCAGGCCCCATTCCCTTGCGGATCATCGCGCCCGAGAATCCTCGCGGCGTCTATCTTCACATTCATGGCGGTGGCTGGACCTGGGGCACGGCGGACGAGCAGGACCCTTGGCTCGACCGGCTGGCGGATCGCTGCGGCTTGGCGGTCGTCTCGGTCGAATACCGCCTGGCGCCTGAAAATCCCTATCCGGCCCCGCTCGACGATTGCGAGGCGGCGGCCCTCTGGGTGATCCGGGAGATGGAGAGCCGGTTCGGCACCTCGCGCCTGTTCATCGGCGGCGAGTCGGCGGGGGCCCATCTGTCGGCCGTCACGATCCTGCGTCTTCGGGACAAGCACGGACTGAAGCCTTTCCGGGGCGCGAACCTGTTCGCGGGCTGCTACGATCTCAGGCTGACGCCCAGCGTCCGGCACTGGGGACCTGAGCGGTTGATCCTCAACACGAACGACGTGAGGGTCTTTGCCGAGAATTTCGTCGGCCATGTGGGCGATCGGACCGATCCGGATATTTCCCCTCTCCACGCCGACCTCAATGGCCTGCCCCCGGCGCTGTTCTCCGTGGGGACGAAGGACATGCTCCTCGACGACACGCTCTTCATGGCGTCCCGCTGGGCGGCTGCCGGGAATACGACCGAACTCGCCGTCTGGCCCGGCGGCTGCCACGTGTTCATCCGCTTCGACAGCGTGCTCTCGGAACAGGCGCTGGCGCGGATCGACGGTTTCATCGAGGGGCTTTAGAGCATCGGACCCAAAAGTGGACTTGCACTTTTGGGATCCATCCAATGCGCTAGTCGGCGCCTGCCGGGGAGGGGCGCTGGGTGACGCCGATCTTCGATGCGGCAATGACGGCCTGCGTGCGGCTGTCGACGCCGAGCTTGTCGAGGATGGCCGAGACATGGGCCTTCACGGTGGCTTCCGAGACGCCGAGCTCGTAGGCGATCTGCTTGTTGAGCAATCCTTCGGACAGCATGGTCAGGACGCGGACCTGCTGCGGCGTCAGTGTGCCGAGGCGGCGGACGAGGTCGGCGGTTTCGGCATCCTCCGACGCGGACAGGTCCACATCGGGCGGGGTCCAGGTGTCGCCCGCGAGCACCGCCTGGATGGCGCCGCCGATGCTGTCGGTGTCGATGGATTTCGGGATGAAGCCGGAGGCGCCGAAATCCATGGCGCGGCGGATCACGGTCGGCTCTTCCGTTGCGGAAACGATCACGACCGGCAGTTCCGGGTATTGAGCCCGGAGCGACATCAGCCCGGAGAAGCCCTGCACGCCCGGCATCGTCAGGTCGAGCAGGATCAGGTCGACATCCCTCTCCTGGGTCAGCGTCGTGTTCAGGTCATCCATGCCGCTCGCCTCGACGACCCTGGCCTGAGGCATCGTGGAGGCGACGGCCTGCCTCAACGCCCCGCGAAACAACGGATGGTCATCGGCAATGATGATCGTGGTGGTTTGACTCTGCACGTTCCGTCTTCTCCCACGAGAGCTTTCCTGAGCCTTATCCGCATCCTTCGCAGGATGGCAAGGCGGCAAACGTTGATCTCGGCTATTCTAAGGCAATCTGCGGGGGCGTCATATCCAATCATGTGGATTAAGTCCCGATCAGGTGAAATATAAGGTCGCGGCGCTGGGGGCTGTCCCGGTGTTCGGCGATGTAGATCCCCTGCCAGGTCCCTAGAGTCATCTGACCTTCCGTTACGGGAATGCTCAGGGATACGCCCGAGAGCACGGTGCGGATATGGGCCGGCATATCGTCCGGACCCTCGGTGGTGTGGACATAGCCCGCGTTGCGGGGCGCCAGCCGGTCGAAGGCCGCCAGCAGATCCCGGCGGACGTCCGGGTCGGCATTCTCCTGGATCAGGAGCGAGGCCGAGGTGTGGCGGCAGAAGACGGTCAACAGGCCACTCCGGATCCCGGTGCCGGACACCCACTCGGCCACCGCGTCGGTGATCTCGGTCAAGCCCGGCCCCCGCGTCCCGACGCTCGTCCGGCCGCTGGCCTGCCGCCTGATCTCGCCCTCGGACAGGGTCTCGATCCTCATCCCTTTTTCCTCTTCGCTTCCTTGTCCTGCAGGGGATAGACCTCCTCCTCGCCGCGCTCCAGGATCTTTTCCAAGGTCTCGATCCGATCCGCCTCCCCGGCGGGCTTGTCCCACCGAATCCGGTTGATGCGGGGAAAGCGCATCGCGACGCCGGATTTGTGCCGGGTCGAGCGCTGCAGCCCCTCGAAGGCGACCTCGAGCACGAGGCCCCGGTCCTTGCCGTATTCCACCTCCCGCACCGGGCCGAAGCGGTTGACCGTGTGGTTGCGGACATAGCGGTCGAGCTTCACGAGCTCCTCGTCGGTGAAGCCGTGATAGGCCTTGCCGACCGGCACCAGCTCGTCCCCGCCCGGCCCGTCGCGCCAGACGCCGAACGTGTAATCGGAATAGAAGGACGAGCGCTTTCCGTGCCCCCGCTGGCCGTACATCATCACGGCATCGACGAGGTAGGGATCGCGCTTCCACTTGTACCAATAGCCCTTCGGCCGGCCGGGCAGGTAGGGGCTGTCCGCCCGCTTCACCATGCAGCCCTCGATGGCGTCCGCGTCCAGACCGGCCCCCACGGAAGCCGGGTCGGCGCGGGCCGCGGCGAGATCGTCCCAGGTCGCGAACGGCACCATGGGCGAGAGGTCGATGCGCGGATCGCCGATGCGGGCGACGAGCGCCTCCAGGCGCTTGCGCCTTTCGGCAAAGGGGAGGCCGCGCAGGTCTTCCTCGCCCTCGAACAGGATGTCGTAGACGCGCAAATGCGCCGGAAACTCCGCGATGAGCTTGGGCGTCACGGCCTTCCGGTTCAGGCGTTGCTGGAGCACGTTGAAGCTCTGGACGCGCCCCTCGCGCACGATCAGCAATTCGCCGTCGATGGCACCCTCGAAGGTCAGCGCCTCCACGAGATCCGGAAAGGCCCGGGACACGTCCTCTCCGGTGCGGGAATAGATTCGTTTCACCGGCCGCCCGTCGCTGCCGTGGCCGGCGGCGGCCTGGAGGCGGATGCCGTCCCATTTCCACTCGGCCAGGAACGCGGAGGCGTCGAGCTTTTCGAAATCCTCGTCCTCCAGGGGATGGGAGAGCATGGACGGGCGAAAGGGCGCGGGATTGCCGGATTCGGGCTTGGGTCCGCGACCCTCGACCCAGGCGAAAAGATCCTCGTAGGGCGCCTCCAGGCCGTGCCAGACCAGCTCGACCTCGTCCGGCTCGATCTCGCCGAGCTGGGCGACGGCGGTCTTGGCGAGCCGTGCCGAGACGCCGACGCGCAGCTCCCTGGTGATGAGCTTGATCAGCGCCCAGCGCCCGGTCTCGTCCAGGGCGTCCATCCACTCGGCCACTTTGCCGGGCAGGTCGCTCTTGCCGGTCGTCGCGAGCGTCTCGATCACCTCGGTGAGGGTCGGGACATGGGGCGGCGGGTTGTTGTGGCCGATGGCCGGAGCGTCTGAGGCAGGAGCCACGCTCTCATGCCCCGGTGAGGGCCAGATCAGGGCCACGGTCTCCGCGAGATCGCCCACATAATGATAGGACATGCGGAACAGCTCCGGGTCGGTCCGCTCCTCGACGAGGCCGCGGATCAGGCCGGGCTTGGCCTCCTTGAACATGAGCGCGCCGGTCATGGCCGCGAGGGCATAGCCGCGTTCCGGATCCGGCGTGTGGCGGAAGTAATCGGTGAGGAGCCGCAGCTTCGCGTTGCGGCGGGGCTCGTAGCCGAGGCGATCGAGGAGGGCGGCGAAGCGATTCATGCGGAGCCTCCCGCATCCGCGGGGGTGGGCTGGGCCTCCTCCGCCTCGCCCTCGTCGCCATAGCCCAGCATGTGCAGGGGGCGCGCCCGGATGCCGTGGGTGGTGCACCAATGGACCAAGGCGTCCTCCTGCCCATGCGTGACCCAGACCTCGCCGGCCCCGGTCTCGCGGATCGTGCGGCACAGATCGTCCCAATCGGAATGGTCGGAAATCACCAGCGGCAGCTCGACGCCCTTCTGGCGGGCGTGGGCCCGCACCCGCATCCAGCCGGAGGCGAAGCAGGTGACCGGGTCGGGAAAGCGGCGGGACCACAGGTCCTGGATCGACGAGGGCGGGCAGATCACGATGGCGCCGGTGAGCTTCGACCGCTCGGAGGCCACGACCTTCGGGGTCTCGCCCAACGGGACACCTTCCGACTTGTAGAATTCGGTGAGGCGCTCCATGGCGCCGTGGAGATGGATCGGCCTGTCGTAGCCCTCCTCGCGCAGCAGGGCCATGACCCTCTGCGCCTTTCCCAGCGCATACGCGCCGACGATATGGGCACGCTCCGGGAACAGGGCGACCGAATCCAGGAGCTTGCGAACCTCTGCCCGCGTGTCGGGATGGCGGAAGACCGGCAGGCCGAAGGTCGCCTCGGTGATGAAGACGTCGCAGGGCACGACCTCGTAGGGCAGGCAGGTCGGGTCCTCCGCGCGCTTGTAGTCGCCCGAGACCACGACCCGGGTGCCGCCGGCCTCGATGGCGATCTGGGCCGAGCCCAGCACGTGGCCGGCGGGCGTGAAGCGCACGGTCACGTCGCCGATCCGCAGGCCCTCGCCCAAGGGCGCCTCCTGGGTCGAGCCGGCGAAATCCTCGCCGTAGCGCACGGCCATGATGAGCAGGGTTTCCCGGGTCGCCAGGACGGATCGATGGCCCGACCGCGCGTGATCCGAGTGCCCATGGGTAATCAGCGCCCGTTTGACGGGTCGGACCGGGTCGATGTGGAAGTCGCCGAGGGGGCAGTAGAGCCCTTGCGGGGTCTGGGTGAGGATGTCGGTGGAACGCAGCGCCATGGGTTGAGAATATAGGGTTCGCCCGGTCGAAATCAGGTTCAGGGATAATGCCGTCCGGGCCGATGGGCTCCATCGGTGACCGGACGGTCGCGCCGATCGGGTTTCTTCGGCAGGATCGGGCACCGGCACCTCGAAGCTGTCATTCCCGCGCAGGCGGCTCCCCGTACCTGCGGAGGAGGCCGGGCGCGGCGAGCGGCGTCGCACCGCGCTCGCCATGGTCGGAGGGGATGGCACCCTTGCCATCACAGCCAGGGACATCCGCGACGTCATCACCGGCCTCGTGCCGGTGATCCCGATTTCTTGAAACGCCGAGCCTCACCGGACCGGGATGGCCGGGACAGGCCCGGCCATGACGGGCGGGTGGTGGTTATGTCTGTCAAAGAGCCAGCACCTGTGGGCCCGCAGCTTGCGCTGCGAGCCTTTACAGGAGATCGAGGGTGGCGCGACGGGCCGTCCGGCTCGCTGTGTTAAGTTAGCTAGAAGAGCCGGAAGGCCGCTTCGCGCACGGTTCTTTTAGGCGTTTCGACTTGGACCAGCACAGGGCTGCCAAGGGCCTCCTGCCGCCGGCTGCGTGACCGTCGGACAGGACCGTGCCTGCTCCCACACCGTGCGACGCCTCGCGAAGCGCGCCCCTCGTCGGATCAGGCTGTGCAACGATATAGCCAAGGTTCATCCCCCTGTCAAGAACAAAGTGAGAACATAACGTTGCCCTCGCCACCTCTTTACGTCATGGCCGGGCTTGTCCCGGTGATCCCGATCGGACAAGCGCGGCGCTTCACACAAGCGGGATGGCCGGCACAAGGCCGGCCATGACGTGGCCGGGGGCGTGCCCTTCTTCCAATCGCAATGACCGCCCCGCGATCCGGCCCGTGCCTCCGGCACGCGTGCCGCAGCTGGCGCGCCATTGACAGCCCTTCGGCTCTCCCGCATCCAAAGGCCATGTCATCGACCTCCTCCGTTCGATCCTCCGGCGACTTTCTGGCCGACCGTCGCTACGAATATGCCCGCGGGGCTTTCGACGAGCGCGACTTCGCGGCCGCTGCCGATCTCGCCCGGCAGGTGCTCGAGCTTGCTCCGGATTTTGCGGCCGCCCACGCGATGCTGGGGCGCTCTCTCGCCGAATTGGGGGCACGGGAGGAGGCGGTCGAGGCTCTGCATCGGGCTCTTGCCCTGGAGCCCGAGGATGCGCTGGGCGTGCGCCTCGATCTCGCCAGGCTCGGCGCGGTGGCGCCCGACGAGGCGATCACCGACGGCTATGTGCGGGCGCTCTTCGACGATTACGCGCCGAAGTTCGACCGCCATCTGACCGGGAGTCTCGCCTATCGAGGTCCGGCACTGATCGCTGAGGCCCTGCGCCGGACCCGTTCCAGGCAGATCCGGGATTTCCGGTTCGGGCTCACCTTCGATCTGGGCTGCGGCACCGGGCTGATGGCGCAGGAAATCGCCGGCCTCTGCGCCGGGATCGTCGGCGTCGATCTCTCACCGCGCATGCTGGAGAAGGCCGAAAGGACGAAGCTCTACGATGCCCTGCACGAAGGGGAGCTCGTTGCCTTCCTGAGCGGGCGTGAGACGTACGAGGCCGATCTCGTCGTGGCGGCCGACGTGTTCGTCTACATGGCAGCGCTCGATGGGGTTTTCCGGCAGGCGCATCGGGTGCTGAAGCCCGAGGGCCTCTTCGCCTTCACGGTTCAGGCCCATGAAGGCGACGGCTATATTCTCGGCGACGATGCCCGGTACGCGCACAGCGAGCCTTACCTTCGCCGGCTCGCGGACAGCCTGGGGTTCACGCCCATCGTCTTCGAACGCGCCTCGACGCGGGAGGATCGTGGCGTGCCGGTGCCCGGGTTTCTGGTGGTGCTGCAGCGTTAAGAAACGACAGGGCGACCTGCTTCGGCACGCTCACCTCTCCCTGAGGGAGAGGTGAGCCGATGTCTCATCCGGTCGGTCTACTGCGCCGGCGTCGAGGGATGCGGGGCGCTCTCGTAGCAGCCCATCACCGACTGGTCGAAATCGATCACCGAGCCGGTCATCATGCCGGATTCCGAACTGCACAGGAAAGCCACGGCGCGGGCCACTTCCTTCGGCTCGAGAAGGCGGCCGAATGGCTGTTCCTTCATGGCCTTCTCCAGCCATCCGTCCTGGGCGCCGTGATAAAGCCGTATGATCCGGTCCTCGCCCGGCGTGTTCATCCAGCCGATGTTCAGGGCGTTCACGCGGATGCGCCAGGGCATGAGGCTGAAGGCGGCGTTCTTGGTGAGGGTGGCGAGCGCGCCCTTCGAGCCGCTATAGGCCGTGATGAAGGGCTGGCCCCCATGGGCCGACATGGACAGGATGTTGACCATGGCGCCCTCGATCTTCTCGCGCCGCATGATCTTGGCGGCCTCCTGCATCAGGAAGAACGGCGCACGCACATTGACCGCGAACATGCGGTCGAACAGCTCCGGGCTGGTGTCGAAGATCGTGCCGCGGTCGGTGATGCCGGCGGCGTTCACCAGCGCGTCGACGCGCCCGAACACGCTGTCCGCCCGCGCGGTGACCTGGCGCGCCTCCTCGACGCTTTCGAGATCGGCCTGCACGAACTCCGTGTGGCATCCCTGGCCCGAAATCTCCCGCGCGACGGCGTGTCCGCGCTCCGCGTTGCGGCCGCAGATCACGAGCCCCTTGGCGCCGCGTTCGGCGAAGGTGCGGGCGATGGCCTCGCCGAGCCCTTGCGTACCTCCCGTGACGACGGCGACGGCATTCTGGAATTGGAAGTCGTCCGACATGGCATTCTGCCTTTTCATTCTCGTTGTTGGCGTCGTCCCAGCTGAAAGGATCCGACGGACGATGGCAAGCGGCCATTGGTCGGCGTTCACACCAAGGCCCGTGGCTGATATGTAACTTTATTTCTTTGACTCGGGAAGTCACTGGCGAAAGGCCCGTCGCACCTTATGTTCAGGACCCATGTCGCAAGCGTCCCTTCTCCCGAAAATCTTCCGTGACTGGTTCAAGAGCCGAGGCTGGGCGCCGCGCGAGCACCAGCTTGAACTGCTCGCCAAGGCCCGGCAGGGACGGTCCGTGCTGCTCGTGGCGCCCACGGGAGCGGGCAAGACGCTCGCCGGGTTCCTGCCGAGCCTCGTGGAGCTGGCCGAGAGGGGGCCGGGGCGGGGCACGGCGAAGGACAGGCGAGGGCTCCACACCCTCTACATCTCGCCGCTCAAGGCGCTTGCCACCGACGTCGCCCGCAATCTCGAAACGCCCGTGCAGGAGATGGGGCTGCCCATCCGCATCGAGACGCGCACGGGCGATACGCCCTCCCACAAGCGCGCCCGGCAGATCGAGCGTCCGCCGGACATCCTGCTGACCACCCCGGAGCAGCTCGCGCTCCTGCTCGCCCATGCGGAGGCGCGGGAGTTTTTCAAGGACCTGCGCCGCGTGGTGCTGGACGAGCTGCACTCGCTGGTCACTTCGAAGCGCGGCGACCTGCTGTCGCTGGGATTGGCAAGGCTCATGGCCATTGCCCCGGAGGCGACGGCGGTGGGGCTCTCGGCGACGGTGCGCGAACCGGACGATCTGCGGCGTTATCTGGTGCCGCAGCATTCCGCCTCCCCCTTGAGGGGAGAGGCCGCAACGCAGGTGCGGGAGGGGGTGGGAGGCGCGACCTTATCGGCGTTGGCGCTTCCATCCCATCCCGGAGCGCCTATGCACTCCGACCCTCCTCCTCAAGGGGAGGATGAAGAGCTGCTCGCCGACCTCGTCGTGGTCCAGGGCGGCGCGCAGCCCGATATCCGCATGCTCGCACTCGACGAGCGCCTGCCGCTCGCCGGCCACACGGCCTCCCTGTCGATGCCCGCGATCTACGATCTGATCCGTGCGCACAAGACCACCCTCGTGTTCGTCAACACGCGGCTGCAGGCGGAATACACGTTCCAGGAGCTCTGGAAGCTCAACGACGACAACCTCGCCATCGCGCTCCATCACGGCTCCCTCGACGTGTCGCAGCGCCGCCGCGTCGAAGAGGCGATGGCGGCGGGAAGGCTGAAGGCGGTGGTGTGCACCGCGACGCTGGATCTCGGCATCGACTGGGGTGACGTGGATCTCGTGGTGAATGTGGGCGCCCCGAAGGGGGCGTCTCGCATCATGCAGCGCATCGGCCGCTCGAACCACCGCATGGACGAGCCGTCGGAAGCCTATCTGGTGCCGGCGAACCGCTTCGAGATCCTCGAATGCCGGGCGGCGCTCGACGCGGTGCACGAGGCCGCCCAGGATACGCCGGATGCGCGCACCGGCGCCCTCGACGTTCTCTGCCAGCATATCCTCGGCATGGCCTGCGCCGAGCCGTTCAGGCTCGACGCGCTCTACGACGAGGTGCGCTCCGCCGCGCCCTATGCGGGCCTGACCTGGGAGGATTTCGAAGCCTGCGTCGCCTTCGTGGCGACGGGGGGATACGCGCTTCGCGCCTATGAACGCTTCGCCAAGATCGTGAAGGGCAAGGACGATCTCTGGCGCGTGCGCGACGCGAAGGTCGCGCAGCAATACCGGCTGAATGTGGGCACCATCGTCGAATCCAGCATGATCAAGGTGCGGCTCGGCAAGAGCGCGCGCTCGCGTCCGGGAACGGTGCTGCCGCGCGGACGAATCCTCGGCGAGATCGAGGAATACTTCGCCGAGACGCTCACCCCGGGCGACACGTTCCTGTTCGCCGGCGAGGTGCTGCGCTTCGAGGGCATCTCCGAGGACGAGGTCCTGGTGACGCGGGCAGGCTCCGGCACCGATCCGATGATCCCGTCCTACGAGGGCGGCAAGTTCCCGCTCTCGACCTTTCTCGCCGCGCGGGTGCGGGCGATCCTGGCCGATCCGTTCGAATGGGACCGCCTGCCGCCGCAGATGACCGAGTGGCTCCTGCAGCAGCGCCGCCGCTCGATCGTGCCCGGGCCGCGCGACCTCCTGGTCGAGACCTTCCCGCGCGGCAACCGCTTCTACATGACCTGCTTTCCCTTCGAGGGACGGCTCGCGCACCAGACGCTCGGCATGCTGCTGACCCGCCGGCTGGAGCGGGCGAAGCTCAAGCCGCTCGGCTTCGTGGCCAATGATTACGGCATCGCCGTGTATGCCTCGGGCGACGTCGCGGCCCGCGCCGGGCGCGACCCGACCTTCATGGACGACCTCTTCTCCGAGGACATGCTCGGCGACGACCTGGAGGACTGGCTTGCCGAATCGGCCCTCATGAAGCGAACCTTCCGCCAATGCGCCGTGATCGCGGGCTTGATCGAGCGCCGCTTTCCAGGGGAGAAGAAGACCGGCCGGCAGGTCACGATCTCGACCGATCTCGTCTACGACGTGCTGCGCAAGCACGAGCCCGACCACGTGCTGCTGCGCGCCGCGCGGGCGGATGCGGCAACGGGACTCCTCGACGTGCGGCGCCTCGGCATGATGTTAGAGCGCATCCGGGGGCGAATCATCCACAAGCCGCTCGACCGGGTTTCTCCTTTGAGCGTGTCCGTCATGCTGGAGATCGGCCGCGAGCGCGTCTATAGCGACAACGCGGACGAAATTCTGGCCGAGGCGGAAGCGGCGCTTCTCGACGAGGCTTTGGCGTGACGGCATTGCGCAAGAACAAACAGACAACACACGAGATCGAGCTGGCCGGTCAGCTGGCGCTCCTCGACCTGACCGGCGCGATGGTCCTGCCGGCGCACCACGCCATGCTTGTGGCCGACCTCCATTTCGAGAAGGGCTCGTCGTTCGCCCGGCGTGGCATGATGCTGCCGCCCTACGACACCCGCGAGACCCTGATCGCGCTCTCCGACGCGGTGTTTCGCTTCAATCCCAAGACCGTCATCGCCCTTGGCGACAGCTTCCACGACATCGGTGGGCCGGATCGGCTCGGGACCGAGGAGCGCGCCACCCTGGCCGAGGTGCAGAAGGGGCGCGAGTGGATCTGGGTGACGGGCAATCACGACCGCATCCTGCCCGACAGCATCGGGGGACAGGTGGTCGAGGAGATGGCGCTCGGGTCTCTCACCCTGCGCCATGAGCCGGCCCCAGGGGAGCAGGCGGAAATCGCCGGCCATCTGCATCCGGTCGGCAAGGTGGTGATGCGCGGGCGCGCCACCCGGAGGCGCTGCTTCCTCACGGACGGCCGGCGCTGCGTGATGCCCGCGCTCGGCGCCTATGCGGGCGGGCTGAACGCCTGCGATGCCGCCTTCCGACCGCTGTTCCCGCAGGGCTTCACCGCGCATCTCATCGGCACCGAGCGCATTTTCGCGATTGCCCGGACGATGCTCTGCCGGGATTGAGCAGAGCAGTTGTCGTCCTTTGCTGTCATGGCCGGGCTTGTCCTGACCACCTCGATTTGAAAAGCGCTGTGCTTCACTCGGTCGGGATCACCGGCCTTGTGCCGATGATGACAATGTGCCGTTGGCTTACCCAGTCTTCTTCACCACGGGCGCCTCGGAGAAGCGCGCCTGTCGCGGTGCGAGTTCGTGGCCCTGCGGCTGAGTGAGAAGGCCGTAAAGATCCGGCCGACGGCCGCGAATCCAGCGCCGGCCCGTGGCGAGCGGCAGAAGGCCGAGGTCGAGATCGGCTACCACGAGGGCGTCCTGCGCCTTCCAGGTCTCGTTGATGATGCGGCCGTAGCAATCGATGATCATGGCGTTGCCGGTGCGGACCTCGCCGTCGTCTTCGCCGACGCCGTTGGAAAAGAGCAGGAAATACCCGTTGTCGTGGGCACGGGCAGGGAGCCAGCGCAGCAGCCATTCGCGCCCTTTCGGTCCGCGGAATTCGGCTTCGATGGCTTCAGGGTCGTGATGGCGATTGTCCCATAAGGCAGGGTCGATGAGACCCATGGCCTGGGGGCTACGCGAGTGGCAGCCGCCGGTCTGGTGAGGGGCCATGACGATGTCGGCGCCCAGGAGAGCGGTGGCCCGGGCGTTCTCCACGAGGTTGTTGTCCCAGCAGATGAGAACCCCGACCTTCACGCCGAAAGGCGTGTCGAACACCGTATAGCTGTCGCCGCTGGCGATGGCGTCGTTCTCGAAGGCATGAAGCTTGCGGTGGCGGTGGACCTGCCCGTCAGGCAGGCAGACGACATAGGTGTTGAACAGGCGCCCGTCGTCCCCGCGCTCGATCAGGCCGACGCCGATGGCCATGTCGTAGCGGCCCGCGAGTTCAAGGACGGCTCGGGTCGAGGGGCCTGCGGGCACGGGCTCCGCAAGCTGTTCCAGCCTCTCGCGTCCCAGATTGCGGACATGCCAGTACCCGGTGAGGCACATCTCCGGAAAGGCCAGGACCTTGACCTGCGCCTCGGCGGCTTCCCGGACGAAGCGCTCCACCACCGACATGTTGTAGTCCTTGTCGTCGGCCTTGTGATGAAATTGAACCGTTCCACACCGGAGCATCATGGTCTGTCCCTCGTTCCTGCCGGCAGCAGGATTGCCCGCCTGTTCTGCCGCGTAAAGGGGGATGAAGGTGCCTTTCAATCCCGCCGGAAGATCGTGCTGGCGAGCCAGCCGAAGAGGAGCGCGATGAAGGCTGTGGTCAGGCCGTAGGCCAGGGACCAGTCGCGGGCGATGACGCCGATCTGTTCCTCGAAGCCGGTCTTGACCAGCTCGAAATGGGTCTGCGTGCGGGCCAGGATCACGGTGTCGGCAAAGAGCGTCACGTCGACGTCGTAATTGCCGGGCGGGGCGGTCGCCGGCAGCGCGATGGCGGCGCGGAAGATTTCGGGCGTCAGGAAGGTCACGCCGCGCTCGTCTTCCAGATACAGGCCTTCCTCGGATTTGAGCCGGTACAGCGCATCCCGGAACGGCTGGTCCGCGCCACCGCGCGCCAGCGTGAAATCGCCGGAATTGATGATTGCGCTCAGGCCGATCTTCTGGCGCTGGCGCAGCTGATCGCTCGTGATCTCCTCGATGGGCCGGGAGCTGAGCACGTTCAGGTAGGACGGAGCCGTCGGGAACTTCTGCTGATCCTGGTTGATCCAGACGGGGCCGAGCCGCTCCTTCTCGCGCACGGTGAGGAACTGGCGCGGGCCGCGAACGGTCACGACGATGTCGTAGCCCGTGGCCCGGGCGATCGTCTGCGCGTCCCGCTCGATGGCGCCGAACACGGCGATCTGCGTTCCCGTATAGTTCGAGTTGATCAGGACCCGGTGGTTCGACAGGGATGTGATGAGGGTTTCCGCGTGGGCGCAGACCATCGTGCCGAGAAGGATCAGGATGGCAGCGGCGAGCCTCACGTGCGCACCTCCTGCACCGTGATGGAGAACGGCTCATCCGGCTTCATCACGAGTTCGAGGCCGAAGCGCAGGCCGACGGCCAGCAGCAGGATGGCGAGCAGGAAGCGAAAGAGTTCCGCCCGCAGATGGCGGCCCATGCGCGCGCCGAACTGCGCGCCGAACACGCCGCCGACGATGAGCAGGATCGCCAGCACCATGTCGACGGCCTGGTTCGTCACCGCATGAAGGATGAGGGCGACGAGGGTGGTGCAGACGATCTGGAACTGGGAGGTCCCGACGACCACGTTGGTCGGCACCCGGAAGATGTAGAGCAGGGCCGGCACCACGATGAAGCCGCCGCCGATGCCCAGCAGCGCGCCGGCAAAGCCGATGAACAGCGACAGCCCGACGATCGGGATGATGCTCACATAAAGCTTGGACCGGTAGAAGCGCATGCGCAGGGGCCAGCCGAGATAGGGCGCATGCTCGCCGGCCCTGCGCCGCGGGCGCACGGCGCCGCCCTTTCGGCGGCTCCAGAATTCCCGGATGCTCTCCTTGAGCATCAGGCTGCCCACGATGGTGAACAGCGTCACGTAGGAGACGACGATGACGAGATCGAGCTGGCCGGCCCGCCGCGCGGCCGCGAAGAACCATACGCCCAGCGCCGAGCCGACGAATCCTCCCGCGACCAGGATGGCGCCGAGCTTATGATCGAGGGCGTTGCGGCGCAGCGCGCCGAGCACGCTCGTGGTCGAGGAGGCGACGATCTGCGCCGATTGAGTCGCCACAGCGACGGCCGGGGGAATGCCGAGGAAGATCAGGAGCGGGGTCATCAGAAAGCCGCCGCCGATCCCGAAAAGCCCTGAAATGAAACCGACGGCCGCACCCATCCCAAGGATGAGAAGAACGCTCACGGGCATCTCGGCGATCGGCAAATAGATTTGCACCCCGGTTCCCCCAATGGCCGGTGCAGCCATGTCGTTGTTACAGCATCATACAGGCCATGTAACGGTCATGTTCTGAACGGAAGATGACAAAGCCCGCGTGCCGTCAACTCCGGTTGCCCTGCGTCCGATCCAGGACCGCGGTCTGGCCCTGCAGCGCGGCCGGCGGCTTGTTCGCGACGGGGTCGGCGGCCCTCGGGCGCCAGAGTTCGACGGCAACCTTGGCGGCCTTCAGCTCCGCCTGGCTCATGAACACGGCGATCTCTTCGCGCTTCTGGACGGCTTCCGTGTCGCCCTGATCAGCCGCGAGGGAGAACCACTGATAGGCCTTGGAGCGATCGGGCTTCGCCCCGATCCCGCGGGCGAGCAGGATGCCCAGGTTGTACTGGCTGTCCCGCAGGCCGTATTCCGCAGCCTCCGCGTACCAGCGAAGGGCGGCGGCATAGTCCGGCTTGCCGTTCTTGCCCGAAGCGAGAACGGTGGCGAGGTTGTGCATGGAGCGGATGTTGCCGCCCAGCGCCGCCCGCTCGTACCAGAAGGCCGCCTGCTTGAGGTCGAGCGGAATGCCTTCCCCCTTCTCATGCATCATGGCAAGCCGTTCCTGGGCCGGAGGCAGGCCGGCCTGGGCGACACGCTCGAACAGACGGGCGGCGGCTTTCGTGTCCCTCGCCATGCCGCGTCCTTCCGCGGCCCGCGACGCGATCTCGTAGAGCGCCGCCGCATCGCCGGACAAGGCCGCGTGCTGCAACGATGCCGGGGTATCGACCGGGATGCCGTCGATGGTCGCCGGATCGACGAGGAATTGCCCGGCCGGCACGGGAGCCGCAGGAATGGATCCCGTGGCGAGGCTCGACGACTGGAAGAGATTCGTCTCTTCGACCGGAGGGATCTTGCGTGCCTCGTCGGCGCGCTTCGCCAGCGCGGGTTGAGCCTGCTCCTCCAGGCTTGCCGGCGTCATCGACAGGTCCTGCAGATTCCCGGTGACGGAGAGGATCTGGTACGTGCCTGCGGCCAGGATCAGGAAGGCGAGCCCGAAGAGAAGGGGACGGCGCCGGCTGTCGAGGGTCCGGCGCAGGCGCTCGAAGAAGGACCCGGGAGGGGACAGAGGATCGTCGGATTCCTGCTCGTCCGTCTCCACGAACTCCACCCCCCAGGACGAGGAGGCGCCTTCGGCCGGTGGCAGTTCCGGTGCCGTATTCTGGACGGCCCGGCGCGCCGCCGCGATGAAGTTGGCACGCACGTGCCCGAGATCGGGTTCGGGAGCCGCGTCGGGACCCTGCGCCGTGGAGGGATCCCGGACGGCGATGTCCAGGGTCGGCGGAGCGGTCTCCTCGATCTGGGTGAGGGTGGCTGTATGGAGCCTGCGCACGGCGGCTTCCAGGCGGTCCGCCGGGGGCAGCGCTTCGACCGCCGGGACGGGTGTCGTTCGGCCTGCACCGGCGATGGAGGCCGCGTTCTCGTTCGGCATGCGGGAGACGAGAGCCTCGAGCGCGTCGTGAACGGCGCGCAGGGTTTCCTGCGTCTTCTTGTCGGAACGGCTGTGCAGCGCCTTCAGCTCGACGAAGCCATGCTTGAGCGCATCGAAGTCGTCCGCCGCCGGCAGGGAGGGCCGGAGGTCGTTGAGCACCGTTCGGGCGGCGCGCTCGGCGATGCCGACCGCTTCGTCCTGAAGCGTCCTGAGATGGCCGGTGGCCTCGGCCAGGACCGTGTGCAGGGTCTCCCCGGGCATCTGCTCGAAACGCTCGGTCAGGGTTCTGATCTGCTGCTCGAGGGAATCGAGCCCCGCCGGTTGAGACGGTATCCGTCCGAGCCTCTCGTCGATGGAACGGAGCGTCTGCGCCATGTCGGCGGTGTCGGCGGGCCGGCCGAGTTCGCGCAGCTCCTGCTCGATGCGGTCGAACCGCCGCATCAGGGGCTCGTAGGAAGAGGTCTCCCGTTCGGCGACGGCTTCGATCCGCGAGGACAGCCGCTCGATGGTTCCGGTGAGCGCATCGCCACCGTCGACGCGGCTCTCCGACAGGCTCGCCATGCGCTCGGTCAGCAGCGCGAGCTGTGCGCTGATCGGGGTGAGATCGGTCGACACGGGATCCGGGCGGCGGACGAGAGCGTCGATGCGCCGGCTCAAGGTCTCCAGCTGCTCGGGAACCTTGCTCGTCTCCTGCGCGGTGGCGGTGACGTAGAGAGCCGAGCAGACATCGTCGAGGGATGTCTTCAGAGCGGTGAAATCGCTCTTGCTCACCTGGTGGAGGCGAAGCTCCGAAACCTGGCGGCTGATCATCCCGATCTCGTCGGACAGGCGGGATATCTGCTGCGGTTCGGCCCGATGGGCCAGATCCTGACGCAGGTCGACGATCTGGCCGCTGAGGAAGTCGACGACGGACCGGTCCACCCCGGTGGCGGCCAGGGTATCGACTTTGCCCTTGATGTGATCGATCTCGCGGCCGATGCGCCGGTGCAGGCCGTCGCTGACGTCCTCCGAAAGGGACTGGACCTGTTCGTAGAGCACGCTGATCGAGCTGGCGAGCGTTCGCAGATCCTTGGTCGTCGGACCCTGTTCGAGCTCCTTGCCGATGGAGCCGAGTGCGGCGCCGAGAGCCGCGATCTCGTCGCGGGTGGCCAAGCTTTCGATGCCGCTGCGCAATCCGTCGATCTCGTTCCGGATGCCTTCGACGGCCGGGGCCCAGAGGGACTGGGGCTGCTCGAGCTGCGCCGCGAGGCGGGACATGTCTGCCCGCAGGCCGGTCAGCGTCTCGGACACGGGGGCAAGCGCCTTGAGCGCTTCCTCCATGGGGAATTCGATCCGCGCCGGCGCCGCGCGTTCCGAGATCACCTGGCGCTCGACCGAGTCGAGGCGGTTCTTCAACGATGACAGGGCCTGGGACAGCACGCCGGCGATCCGGTCCTGCTGATCCACGGAGCTGCGGGTCGCCTCGTTGAGACGGATCTCGGCCTGCTCGATCCAGTTGGCCATGGATTCGAGGGCGATCGCGGTTTGCGCGGCCTGGTCCTTGGCCTGGCGCTCGCTCTCCTGCGCCACGGTCGCCATCAGGGTGTCATAATCCCGCCCGGGTGGGGAGCGGAGCGGAGGAGACACCCGGGGGATCAGGCTGTCGAGGTCGCTCCCGGCCTTCCGGTTTGGTGACGCCGGCGGGGCTTTCGTCTTTTCGAGCACGGCGGCGGTCCATTCCTCAAGGCTCATGCCGGCCCGGCGGGCCGCGGCGGCGATCAGCTCGCGGGCTTTGAGGTCCAGGTCGTCAGGTCTCGAGAGGACGGGTCGTCTCATGATGGGACTCGCGGGGGGATACTCGTGAACTGGTGTGGCTGGCATGGCCCCGTGCCGCTGCCCGCCTGACGGATCCGGGACATGAAGGGGCGAATCACGCCACTTCCAAACCCTTCGCCCGACGCCGCAACTTTTGTCCGGCGTAGTAAAAAACTCGTTAAGGGAAGAGGAGTTAGCGGCAACGATATCCGGATCTTAGCCGGCTGCCGTTGCGTCATCAGACCGGACGAGCGCCCTTTGCCTCTGCGGAACAACCGAGTTGCAATACTCTTGCAAGATGACGCGAATATGTTCTATTATTGCATTACCAAAGGATAGGTGCCAGGCACGGATCCTCCGACAATAACAATCGATGGGACGTTCCATGAATCAGTTTACCGTCACTCCCGATGCCGGCGAGGCCGGAGAGGGTGCCAAATTCTACACGATCGGCGATCTCGCACGCGAGTTCGGCGTAACGCTGCGGACCCTGCGCTTCTACGAGGATCGCGGCCTCCTGTCTCCGCGCCGGGACGGCACGGCGCGCATCTATGATGCCCGCGACCGCGAGCGTCTTTCCGTTATCCTCAAGGGAAAGCAGCTCGGCTTCACGCTCACCGAGATCCGCGCCATGGTGGCGGAGGAGAGGGCGGGGAGCGGTCCGGCCATGAACCTCAAGCTCTCTCTCGATCAGATCGAGAGCCAGATCCAGCACCTCGAACAGCAGAAGAAGGAAATCGAGGAAGCCCTGGCCGAGCTCCAGACGCGCCGCGCCGGTCTCGCGGCCGCCGCCTGAACGGCAGCGTTTCCGTCCCGGTTCAATTTCCTGCAAAGACGTCCATTCGAGAGCAGGTCGAGGCCTGCTGCCGGGTGGGCGTTACTGTTCGTCTGGGGTGAGTCTGCGCTGCCTCGCCCGGACTGAGGGTGCTCCGCCATGTCACGGCCGGCTTGTCCGGCTATCCCGCGTCGGTGAAGCGCTGCGCTTTCCCGATCGTCATCATCGGCGCGAGGCCGATGATGACGGGACAGGGGCGGACAGGGCGCTGTCCATCATCCATCAGCCAGCGGGCCTCCGAGGCGCCAGGGTCGCAGCTTGGCTGAAAACTCGACCCCTCGCTTCCACCAAAGATATTCCACCCTACCTCTTTCCAAAACGGGGATATAGTTTATATGTGAACTATATCTTTGCCCGGTGCGAATTCCTTTGGGTATTCGGCACCGGAAACCGATCTGGGAGAGTCCGAATGCCGGTCTACAAGGCCCCCGTCGAAGACGTCATGTTCCTCCTGAACGACGTGTTCCCGATTGAGCGGTACAACAATCTTCCCGGTTTTGCCGATGCGACGCCCGACATGGTGGAGGCTATTCTCGGCGAAGGCGCCAAGCTGTGCGAGGAGGCGTTCGCGCCCCTGAACCTGTCAGGCGACCAGGAGGGCTGCACTCGCAATCCGGACGGATCGGTGACGACGCCGAAGGGCTTCAAGGCGGCCTACGATGCCTATGCGGCCGGCGGCTGGATGGGGCTGGCAGCGCCCGAGGACTATGGCGGGCAGGGGCTTCCCTCCGTCCTCAATACCATCATGCAGGAATTCATCTCCTCGGCGAATCTGGCGCTCGGCATGTATCCGGGGCTGACCCAGGGAGCCATCGCGGCGCTCCTCGTGCACGGGACCGAGGAGCAGAAGAGGACTTATCTGCCGAAGATGGTGGAGGGGGCCTGGACCGGCACCATGAACCTCACCGAGCCCCATTGCGGCACGGATCTCGGCCTGCTCAAGTCCAAGGCAGTGCCGAACGGCGACGGCTCCTACGCGATCTCCGGCACCAAGATCTTCATCTCGGCCGGCGAGCACGACATGGCGGAGAACATCGTCCATCTGGTGCTCGCCCGCATCGAAGGAGCGCCGGCCGGCACCAAGGGCATCTCGCTCTTCGTCGTGCCGAAATTCCTCGTCAACGCCGACGGCTCGCTCGGTGACCGCAACGGCGTCTCCTGCGGCTCCCTCGAGCACAAGATGGGCATCCACGGCAACGCTACCTGCGTGATGAATTACGATGGCGCCAAGGGCTGGCTCGTCGGCGAGGCGAACCGCGGCCTCAACGCGATGTTCGTGATGATGAACGAGGCGCGGCTCGCGGTCGGCGTCCAGGGATTGTCGCAGTCCGAGGTCGCCTATCAGAACGCCGTGGCCTACGCGAAGGATCGCCTGCAGGGCCGCTCGCTCACGGGTGCGAAGTTCCCCGACAAGCCGGCCGATCCGATCATCGTGCATCCGGATGTGCGCCGCACGCTTCTCTCGATCAAGGCGTTCAATGAGGCGGCACGCGCGCTCGTCGTCTGGACGGGGCTCAACAGCGACATCGCGCATCGCTCGTCGGACGACGCGCAGCGCCAGACCGCCGAGGATTACATGGGCCTGATGACGCCCGTGGTGAAAGGCGTGCTGACCGATCTCGGCTTCGACAATGCCGTCAAGGCGCAGCAGATGTTCGGCGGCCACGGCTATATCGAGGAATGGGGCATGTCGCAGTTCGTGCGCGATGCCCGCATCGCCATGATCTACGAGGGCGCCAACGGCATTCAGGCCATGGATCTCGTCGGCCGCAAGCTCGGCAAGGACGGCGGACGCGCCGTCATGGCCTTCTTCAACGAGGTCGGCGCCTTCTGCCAGGAGAATGCCGGCGACGAGACCCTGAAAGCCTACATCGCTCCCCTGCAGCAGGGGCTCGGCCATCTGCAGCAGGCGACCATGTGGTTCATGCAGAACGCCATGGCGAAGCCCGACAATGCGGGTGCGGGCGCCACCGACTACATGCACCTCTTCGGCCTCGTGGTGCTGGGCTACATGTGGGCCAAGATGGCAAAGGCCGCACAGGCGAAGAAGGCGCAAGGCAACGGCGTCGCCGACAGGATGGATGCGAAGCTTCTCACGGGACGCTTCTTCATGGAGCGCATGATGCCCGAGACCGGGATGCGCCTCGCGCGCATTTCCGCCGGTGCGGACACCACCATGGCGCTGCCGATGGAGGCCTTCTAACCGACATATATCATCCCGGCCGGAGC
Organism: Microvirga lotononidis; assembly: GCF_034627025.1. NCBI lineage: Bacteria > Pseudomonadati > Pseudomonadota > Alphaproteobacteria > Hyphomicrobiales > Methylobacteriaceae > Microvirga > Microvirga lotononidis. Next base: position 2,653,082 of record NZ_CP141048.1, read on the forward strand.
ATGAGCGAAGAGCCGGGATCGCATGACGAGTATAGTGCCTAATTCTGACAACGATCCCGAGCCGCGCTTCGCTTGCCCGGGATGACGCCGAAACAAATCTGGGAGGCCGCCATGGCTGAAGCCTATATCTACGACGCCGTTCGCACGCCGCGCGGACGCGGCAAGCCGGATGGGTCATTGCACGAGGTTCCGGCGGTCGATCTCGCCGTGACGGCGCTCGACGCGATCCGCAAGCGCAACGAGATCGATCCGATGCTGGTGGAAGACGTGGTGCTCGGCTGCGTCGATCCCGTCGGCGAGGCCGGCGGCGACATTGCGCGTGCGGCCGCTTTGAAGGCAGGCTTCGGCAAGGAGGTGCCGGGCGTGCAGATCAACCGCTTCTGCGCCTCGGGCCTGGATGCGGTGAACTTCGCCGCCGCGCAGGTCATGTCCGGCATGAAGGACATCGCCATCGGCGGCGGCGTCGAATCCATGAGCCGCATCGGCATGGGCGCATCGGGCGGCGCATGGCCGGTCGATCCCGGCATTGCCATTCCGACCTACTTCCTGCCCCAGGGCATCTCGGCGGATCTGATCGCGACGAAATACGGCTTCTCGCGCGATGACGTCGACGCCTATGCGGTCGAGTCGCAAAAGCGTGCCGCGAAGGCATGGGACGAAGGGCGGTTCGCCAAATCGATCGTGCCGGTGAAGGACGTCAACGGCATCACGATCCTGTCGAAGGACGAGCACATGCGGCCGCAGACCGACATGCAGTCGCTCGGCCAGCTGAAAGCCGCCTTCGTCCAGATGGGCGAAATGGGCGGTTTCGACGCCGTCGCCATCGCGGCTCATCCGGACGTGGAATTCGTCAACCATGTGCATCACGCGGGCAATTCGTCGGGCATCGTAGACGGTGCGGCGGCCGTGCTCGTGGGCTCGAAGCAGGGCGGCGAGAAGATGGGCATGAAGCCGCGCGCGCGCCTCAAGGGCTTTGCCTCCATCGGCTCCGACCTCGCGCTGATGCTCACCGGCCCCATCGACGTGTCGGAACTCGCCTTGCGCAAGGCCGGCATGACCAAGGACGACATCGATCTCTTCGAGATCAACGAGGCCTTCTCGTCGGTAGTGCTGCGCTACATGCAGGCCATGGATCTCGACCCAGCGAAGGTCAACGTGAACGGCGGCGCCATCGCCATGGGCCATCCGCTCGGCGCCACCGGCGCCATGATCCTGGGCACGGTGCTCGATGAGCTCGAGCGCACGAACAAGCAGACGGCCCTGATCACGCTGTGCGTCGCCGCCGGCATGGGCACGGCTGCGATCATCGAGCGGGTTTGAGAAAGCGGGAAGGGGAGAAATACCATGACGAACGTCACCAATTTCCGCTTCGAGGTCGATGCCGACGGAATTGCGCTTGCGACCTGGGACATGCCCGGCCGCTCCATGAACGTGATCACGCCCGAGGTGATGGGCGAGCTGGAGCAGATCATCGAAAAGGTCGCTGGCGACGAAGCGATCAAGGGCTGCGTCATCACCTCGGGCAAGGAGGCTTTCTCCGGCGGCGCGGACCTGACCATGCTCCAGGGCCTCGGCGCCGAATACGGGCGCCTCGCGAAGGAGAAGGGCGAAGAGACCGCCATGCAGTTCTTCTTCGAGGAATCGCGCAAGCTCTCGCTGCTCTATCGCCGTCTCGAAACGAGCGGCAAGCCTTTCGCGGCTGCCGTTCATGGCGTGTGTCTCGGCGGCGCCTTCGAGCTGGCGCTCGCCTGCCACTTCCGGGTTCTCTCCGACGTGGATTCCACCCGCGTCGGATTGCCGGAGGTGAAGGTCGGGCTGTTCCCCGGCGCCGGCGGCACGCAGCGCGTGGCACGTCTCATGCAGACCGGCGACGCTTTGCAGATGCTGTTCAAGGGCGAGCAGATCCGTCCGCTCATGGCGCGCAACATGGGGCTCGTTCATGCGGTCGCGCCACGTGATGCGATCGTTCAGACGGCAAGGGACTGGATCAAGCAAGGTGGCTCTGCCGTCGCCCCCTGGGATCAGAAGGGCTACAAGCTGCCCTCCAACAAGGTCTATTCCGCGGCCGGCATGCAGATCTGGCCGCCGGCGAACGCCATCTATCGCCGCGAGACGCAGGACAATTACCCGGCGATCCGCGCGATCCTCGAATCCGTGTATCAGGGTTTGCAGCTGCCGATGGATCTTGCCCTGAAAGTGGAATCGCGCTGGTTTGCCAAGATCCTGCGCTCGAAGGAAGCGGCGGCGATGATCCGCACGCTCTTCATCTCCATGCAGGATCTCAACAAGGGCGCCCGTCGCCCCAAGGACGTGCCGCCGTCCAGCCTGAAGAAGGTGGGTGTCGTCGGCGCAGGCTTCATGGGCGCCAGCGTGGCCTACGTCACGGCCAATGCCGGACTCAACGTCGTGCTCATCGACCGCGACATTGAAGCGGCCGAGAAGGGCAAGGCGCATTCGCACAAGCTCATGTCGGACCAGATCATGAAGGGCCGCGCCAAGACGGCGGATCGCGATGCGCTGTTATCCCGCATCAAGGCGTCCGCCGATTACGGCGATCTCGCCGATTGCGATCTCGTCATCGAGGCCGTGTTCGAGGACCCCAAGGTCAAGGCCGAGGTGATCGGAAAGGTGGAGGCCGCGATCCGGCCGGATTGCATCTTCGCGTCCAACACCTCGACCCTACCGATCTCCGGTCTCGCCAAGCAGTCGAAGAGGCCGGACCAGTTCATCGGCATTCATTTCTTCTCGCCCGTCGAGAAGATGATGCTGGTGGAGATCATCATGGGCAAGGAAACCGGTGACAAGGCGCTCGCCACCGCACTCGACTATGTGCGGCTGATCAAGAAGACGCCGATCGTGGTCAACGATTCCCGCGGCTTCTTCGCGAACCGTTGCGTGCTGGCCTATATTCTCGAAGGCCACCTCATGTTCACCGAGGGGCTGCCTGCGGCCATGATCGAGCAGGCGGGCAAGCAGGCCGGCATGCCGGTCGGCCCGCTCTCGCTCAACGACGAGGTGGGCGTCGATCTCGGCCTCAAGATCCTGCGCGCCACGAAGGCCCAGCTGGGCGAAACGTCCATCGTGCCGGAGCAGGAAGAACTGCTCACGACCCTGGTGGAGAAGGAAGGCCGTCTCGGCCGCAAGAACCGGAAAGGCTTCTACGATTATCCGGAAGGCGGGCAGAAGCGCCTCTGGCCGGGCCTGACGGATCTTCAGGCGAAGCATGTGGAGGCCGAACTGGTCGACATGCAGGAGCTGAAACAGCGCCTGCTCGTCACGCAGGCCCTGGAGGCCGCGCGCACCTTCGAGGAGGGGGTGATCACCGATCCGCGCGAGGCGGATGTGGGCTCCATCCTGGGCTTCGGTTTCGCGCCTTATACGGGCGGCGCCCTGTCCTACATCGACTTCATGGGCGCGAAGGCCTTCGTGGACTTGTGCCGGAGCCTGCAGGCCAAGCACGGCGACCGCTTCGCCCCGCCGAGGATCCTGCTCGACATGGCCGCCTCCGGCGACACGTTCTACGGCCGCGCCGGAGCAAAGAAGGCGGCTTGATCAAATACGCTGGATCGTTTCCAGAACATGGCGCGACCGGCCCTCTCCCCCCCAAGGGGGAGGGGACATCCGCGCTACTCTCGTCCGACGATCCGGGATCTTCGCTGCGCTTCGGCCGGGATGACGATAAGGTGTCGCTTCAACATCGGGACGATCTGAAGGAGCCTTTCCATGAAACCGCACTTTGCCATGATGGCGGGCTACAATGCATGGTGCAACGAGCGCGTCTACGATGCCGCCGCGCAGCTTTCCGACGCCGACTACCGCGCGGATCGCGGCGCTTTCTTCAAATCGGTCCACGGCACCCTGAACCACCTCCTCGCCACGGACCGGATCTGGCTGAAGCGCTTTACGGCGCAGGGCGAGGCGCCGAACCGGCTCGATGCGGTCCTGTTCGAGAATTTCGATGATCTTCGGGACGCGCGCCGGAAGGAAGACGAGCGGATCGTCGCCTATATCGAGGGGCTCTCCGAGGCCGATCTCGCAGGCCGCATCCGCTACAAGACGATCACGAACCCGGCGGAGATCGAGCAGCCCCTCGCGCCGGCCCTGATCCATCTCTTCAATCATCAGACGCACCACCGCGGGCAGGTGCATTGCCTGTTGACGGGCTTCGGCCTCGATGCGCCTGCTCTCGACCTGATCCTGTTCCAGCGCCAGACCGGAATGGGCCTCGCATGAACCTGTGGCTGCGCGTCCTTCAGCTGATCGTCGCCTCGTTCTTCCGGCCGAGGCTCGATCCGGTGCGGGACGTGTCACGCCTGGCCTTCCGGGTGTGGCCGCATGACCTCGACACCTCGCTCCACATGAACAACGGGCGCTACTGGACCCTCATGGATCTCGGCCGTTCCGACATCATGATCCGCTCCGGTCTGTGGCGGCCCATCTTCAGGCACGGCTGGGTGCCCGTGGTGGCGGCGGGGCAGATCCGGTTCAGGCGGGAGCTCAGGCTCTTCCGGTCCTTCACCCTTGAAACCCGTATCCTCACCTGGTCCGACAGCCATGTGGTGATGGAGCATCGGCTGGTCTCGACGGCCAGGGACGGCAGCCCGATCCTCAACGCCATCGCCCTCGTCAGGGCCGGGGTCTACGACCGCCGCAAGAAGAGCTTCGTGCCCATGAGCCGCCTGCTCGAAGAGGTCGGCATTCAGGAGAAGGCGCCTGCGGCGTCGCCCGAGGTCGAGGCTTTCCTCAGGGCCGAAGAGGCGTTGAAGAGCGCCGCCTGATGGTCCAAGGTGGGGGCACCGTTTCAGCTACCGGCGAACCGAACCCATGCCCCGCACCATCGATTACTACTTCTCCCTCGTGAGCCCCTGGGCCTATATCGGCCACGCGCCCTTCATGGAGGTCGCGCAGAAGCACGGGGTCGAGGTCAATTACAAGCCTGTCTTTCTCGGGCGGGTCTTCTCGGAAACCGGGGGCCTGCCGCTCGCTCAGCGTCATCCGGCGCGCCAGCGTTATAGGATCGTCGAACTGCAGCGCTGGCGCGAGAAGCGTGGCTTGACCTTCAATATCAATCCGAAGCACTGGCCCTTCGACGTGAACCTCGCCGACCGCTTCGTCATTGCGATCACGGCCTCCGGCAGGAGCCCGGATGCTTTCCTGCGCCGAGCCTTCGCGGCCATCTGGGAGGAGGAGCGGGACCTGGGTGATCCGCTCGTCCTGTCCGAGCTGGCGGAACAGGCGGGACTCGACTCGTCCGCGCTCATGGACGTGGTGACCGGCAGCACCACGGAGGCGATCTATGCCCTCAACCTGGAGAATGCCGTCGCGGGCGACGTCTTCGGGTCGCCGGCCTATGTGCTCGACGGCGAGGTGTTCTGGGGCCAGGACCGGCTCGAACTTCTCGACGACGCGCTGAGCTCCGGGCGCTCGCCCTATACGCCGAACCCCTGATCTCGCCATGCAGACCATCGGACTTATCGGCGGCATGAGCTGGGAAAGCTCGGCCGAGTATTACCGCATCATCAATCAGGAGGCGAACCGGCGGCTCGGCGGGGTGCGCTCGGCGCAATGCCTGATGTATTCCGTCGATTTCGAGGACATCAAGCGGATGCAGCACGAGGGTGACTGGGACAGCCTCGCACAAGCGATGCAGGAGGCAGCATCGCGCCTGGAGCGCGGCGGGGCGGATTTCATCGTCCTGTGCACCAACACCATGCACCGGGTCGCCAATGCGATTTCATCGGCCGTGAGCCTTCCGTTGCTTCACATCGCGGATCCCACGGCCGACAGGATCAGGGCTGCCGGATTCAATCGGATCGGCCTTCTCGGAACCGCTTTCACGATGGAGCAGGATTTCTACAAGGGCCGCCTGCACGAGCGTCATGGGCTCGACGTGATCGTGCCGGACGAAGAGGATCGGCGGATCGTGCACGAGATCATCTACAAGGAACTCGTGCTTGGGGTCATCAAGCCGGAATCGCGCCACGCCTACCGGGATATCATCGCGCGCCTGATCGAACGTGGCGCGCAGGGCATCATCCTCGGCTGCACGGAGATCATGCTGCTGGTCTCCGACGAGGACAGCGCTGTGCCCCTCTTCGACACGACGACGATCCACGCGGTTGCGGCAGTGGACCGGGCGTTGACGGTGGGTTGAAGCGCCCCGCTGTCAGCGCCAGCCACGTCATGGCCGGCCTTGTGCCGACCATCCCGATTTTGTGAGACGCAGCGCTTCAAACGATCGAGATCACCGGCACAAGGCCGGTGACGACGTGCGTTGTCGGCTTATTCAGCCGCTGCCCGCGTTGCGCGCCACTGCGTCAACAGGGCCCGCAGGGCCGCCGGTTTCAGCGGCTTGTTGAGCACGTGGATATTCATGGCCGCGGCGGCGTCGCGCACGGCCGGCGTGCGGTCGGCGGTCACGAGAACGGCCGGCGTATCGACCTGGGTCTTCCAGCGCAGGGCCTTGATGAGCTCGAGCCCGTCCGTGTCGTCCAGGTGATAATCGGCGATGATGACCTCGGGCAGAGCCTTGTGGGTTCTCAGGGCTTGGTGCGCCGTGTCGAGATCGGATGCCGTCCAGGTATCGCAGCCCCAGCCCGAGAGCAGCAGTCGCATGCCCTCGAGGATGGCGGGCTCGTTGTCGATGACGAGGACGCGCAGGCCCGAAAGCACCGTCGCGGCCGGTTTCGGCGCCTCGGGCGCGGCCGCCGTCGCCGGAAGAGCCGCCACCACCGGCACCTCGACCCGGAACACGGAACCGGTGCCCACTTCCGAGTTCAGTGTGATCGGGTGCTTGAGCACGCGACCGATGCGCTCGACGATGGAGAGCCCGAGCCCTAGGCCCCGCGCGGCCTTCACGCCCTGGTCGAGGCGCTGGAATTCGCGGAACACGATGCGCTGCTTCGAGGCCGGAATGCCGAGGCCCGTGTCCCACACCTCCAGCACGAGATGGCCGCCGCGCCGACGCCCGCCGACGATCACGCGGCCCGATGGCGTGTACTTGATCGCGTTGGAGATCAGGTTCTGGAGCAGGCGCCGCATGAGGCGACGGTCCGAGCGGACGGTCAGGGACGAGGGCACGAAGGTGAGCTTCAGGCCCTTGTTGCGGGCGACGGGCTCGAACTCGCGCTGCAGCTGACGGAACAATTCGTCGATGCGGAAGCTAGACCATTGCGGCTTCATGGCGCCGGTGTCGAGGCGCGAGATGTCGAGGATGGCGGTCAGGATTTCCTCGACCGCGTCGAGCGAGGCGTCGATGTTCTCGGCCAGCGTCCCGTCGCCGGCTTCGCGATCCCGCTCCACGAGGGAGACCGCGTAGAGACGCGCCGCATTGAGCGGCTGGAGAATGTCGTGCGAGGCGGCGGCCAGGAAGCGCGTCTTGGAAATGTTCGCCTCATCGGCCTCGGCCTTCGCGCTTCGCAAGGCCTCGTTGAGGCGCGTCAATTCCTCGGTGCGCTCGCGGACCCGCTGCTCCAGCGTCTCGTTCGCGCGGCGGCTCGCCTCTTCCGCCAGAACGGTTTCGGTGACGTCCGTATAGGTCGTCACGTGGCCGCCGTCGGGCAGCAGGTTCGAGCGGATCTCGATGACCTTGCCGGACGGATAGAGCTTGAGGCGCACCGGCTCCACGTCGTGGCGGAAGGAGTGCAGGCGAGCTTCGACGAGTTCTTCGATCCTGCCTGGTCCATAGGATCCGCGCGAGGCGTTGTAGTGAACGATGCGCTCCATGCTGATGCCCACATGCACGAAGTTGGGCGGCATGTCGTACAGATCGATGAAGGCCTGGTTCCAGGCCAGCAGGCGCAAGTCGCTGTCGAGCACGGTGATGCCCTGCTTGGCATAGTTGAGCGCGTGCTGGAGAAGGTCGCGGCTGTGCTGGATGGCCGCGGAGGCGTCGTCGAGCAGCTTGAGCGCCGCTTCAGTCGACACGGTGCGGCGGCGCAGCAGAAGGGACAGCGCGAGGCGCGACGATGCCGTGCCGATGGCGGAAGCCAGCAGGTGTTCCGCATAGCGCAGAAGATGGACGTCGGCTTCGGCGCGGGGTTCGAGGTTCTGTCCTCGGCTATGGGTGAAGCCCTCGAAGGAACGGGTCGTGCGCTCCTCGCCGAGATAGCGCGCGACGGTGGCGCGCAGCTCGCCGACGGTGACGCTGGCACGAAACAGGCGGAAACTCGGCGTCGCGGAGGCGGCGGCTTCGCCCAGGAAGATATTGGCCTGGATCTGCTCCATCGCCGTCACCGGCCGCCAGAGCGAGAAGCCGATATAGCAGAGAATGTTCAGCGTCAGACTCCAGACGACGCCATGGGTGAGCTGCGGCAGGTCGACCCCGAACAGGGCCGTCGGCTTGAGAGCCGTGATGCCGAAGGGGCCGGTGACGACCACGTCGGACCAGAACACGCCGTCCCAGACGAGGCTGGGAAGGAGAAGCGTATAGGCCCAGGTGAGAAAGCCGACGATCAGCCCGATGCTGGCACCGAGCGCCGTGCCGCGGGACCAGATGAGCCCGCCGAGAAAGGCCGGCGCGACCTGCGCGATGGCGGCGAAGGACAGAAGGCCGATGGCCGCGAGCGCCGCTTCGCCGGAGGCCCGGTAATAGGCATAGCCGAGGAGGATGACCAGGACGATGGAGATGCGCCTCACGCCGATCACGAAATTGCCGGGATCGATCCCTGCGAAGGCGCGCCGCCGCAGGACGATCGGCATGACGAGATGGTTCGAGATCATCACCGCCACGGCGACGGAATCGACGATGACCATCGCCGTGGCTGCCGAGAAGCCGCCGAGGAAGGCGAGAACCGCGATGGTGCCCGCCTTGTCCGCGAGCGGCAGCGCAAGCAGGGTCATGTCGCGGTCGACGGTGCCTTCGGCGAACGACGCAAGTCCCGCAAGAGCGATCGGGAGCACGAAAAGGTTGATGAGCACCAGATAAAGTGGAAACAGCCACGCGGCGCGCTTCAGGTCCGCGATGTCGTGGTTCTCGACCACCGTCACATGGAACTGGCGCGGCAGGAGAAGCGCGGCACAGCTCGAGAGCAGGATGAGCGTGACGTAACTGCCGAACCCCGAGGTCCGGCTCATCAGGTCCGCGGTGGTGCCCTGTTCGTGGAGGCGCTGCACGATGGCGTCGTAGCCGTCGAACACCACGAAGGTGATGTAGCCGCCGACCACCAGGAAGGCGACGAGCTTCACCACCGATTCCAGGGAGATCGCCAGCAGGAGGCCGTTCTGGTGCTCGGTCGCGTCGGTGTGGCGGGTGCCGAAGGCGACGGCGAAGCCCGCCAGCACGAGAGCAACCACGAGAGCGAGGTCGCCGATGAAGGGAGGCTTCATCAGGAAGGTCTCGTTGGCGGCCGTCAGGAATACGTCGAGCGAGGACGAGACGGCTTTCAGCTGCAGGGCGATGTAGGGAATGGAGCCGACAAGCGCGATCAGGCTGACGAGGGCCGCAACCCGCTCGCTCTTGCCGTAACGGGCCGCGACGAAATCGGCGATGGAGGAGATGTTCTGCGTCTTCGCCACCCGCACGATCCGGGCGACCAGCGGATAGGCCAGTCCGATCACCAGGATCGGGCCGATATAGATCGCCAGGAAGTCGAAGCCGGAATGGCTCGCCAAGCCCACCGATCCGAAGAAGGTCCAGGACGTGCAATAGACCGCGAGGGCAAGGGCCGCGATGGTGGAACGGGCAGGACCCTGTATGAAGCGCCGCCCGCCATTGTCGCCCCAATGGGCCACGGTGAACAGGAAGCAGAGATAGACCAGCGCGGACAGTATGACGGCCCAGGTGGCGACCATAGGCTCAACCCTCGAAAGCAAACACGAAACAGCTTTAGCGACTTACGAATGTGAACGCCACCACGGCAGGCGTCACAGGTCGCGGTCCCATTCAGGCTCCGGCCCGAAACGTTCGGCCAGGAACGCCACGAAGGCGCGGACCTTGGCCGGAGCCTGCCGGGCCGAGGGCAGGACGGCATGGATGGCGGGTTCGTAGGTCGGATAGGCGGTCAGGACCGGAACGAGACTGCCGTCGCGCAGGCTGTCGCCGACGATGAAGGTGGGCTGATAGATCAGGCCCTGTCCGGCAACGGCCGCCGCCAGGAGGGCATCGCCGTTATTGGCCCGCAGGTTGCCCTGGATCGACACCACGATGTCGCCGTCGAGGCCGAAGGCCCAGCGGCTCGCCCCGATGGCGCTCGGCAGGGTATAGCCAAGGCAGTTGTGCCGGGCGAGATCCTCCAGGGTCTGCGGGGTTCCATGGTCCTTCAGATAGGCCGGAGCGGCGCAGACGGTGGTCCTGCAGGCGGCGAGCCGCCGCGCCACCAGGCTCGAATCCTTCAGGCGCCCGATCCGGATCGCGAGGTCCCACCCTTCCTCGATGAGATCGACATAGCGGTCCGCAAGCCCGAGGTCGAACGAGACGGCGGGATAAAGCCGGCTGAATTCCGTCAGGGCCGGAACGACCTGCCGGAAGCCGAAGGTGAGGGGAACGTTGAGCCGCAGCGTTCCCCGGGGCTCGATGCGGTCGAGGCTGGCGGAGACCTCCGCCTCCTCGATCTCGGCGAGGATCCGCTCGCAGGCGGCGAGATAGGCCCGGCCCTCTTCGGTCAGCACCAGCTTGCGGGTGGACCGGTGCAGCAGCTTGACCCCGAGCCGCTCCTCGAGAGCCGCGACGTGCTTCGTCACCATGGTCTGCGACAGGTGGAGCGCCCGTGCCGCCGCCGAGAAGCTGCCGAGCGTCGCGACGCGAACGAAAACCTGCATGCCCGTGATGCGGTCAAGCATCCGATGATCTCACTCTCGCCGTGTGAACTGATATTCTAATCGCAGGCTTATCACATTGGCAGTTTGAAGTCATATGGAAGGATCATCCCAGGAGATCCTTCATGATCGATACCCGCACCGCTCCCTACGCCGCCCTGATCCTGCGCGTCACGCTCGGCCTCGTGTTCCTTGCCCATGCCGGATTGAAAGTGTTCGTGTTCACGCCGGCCGGCGCGGCCCAGTTCTTCGGCAGCCTCGGCCTGCCCCCGGCCCTGGCCTACCTGACCATCGCGGCCGAGACCGCCGGCGGCATCGCCCTCATCCTGGGCCTCTACACCCGCTGGGTCTCCCTGGCCCTGATCCCGATCCTGCTCGGCGCCATCGCGTTCGTCCACGGCCCTGCGGGCTTCTTCTTCAACAATCCGAATGGCGGCTGGGAATATCTGGCGTTCTGGATCGCGGCACTCTTGGCGCAGGCTCTCCTGGGCGACGGCGCTCTTGCGGTGCGGGCCGGATCGGCCAAGACTGCTCCCACTTTCTCCACGCGCTCAGCCTGAGGCAAAGCCATGGTCAAGCCCCTTCACCAGGATGCCACCGGAGTACCGGTGGCCCGTCCCATCGATCCCGGCGTCAGGATCGGCCATGTCCACCTGAAGGTGGCCGATCTCGATCGTGCGCTCGCCTTCTATTGCGGGGTGCTCGGTTTCGAGCTGATCCAGCGCTACGGGACCCAGGCCGCCTTCGTCTCGGCGGGCGGCTACCACCACCACATCGGCCTGAACACCTGGGAGAGCAAGGGTGGCTCCCCGCCGCCTCCCGGCACGACAGGGCTCTACCATGTGGCGATCCTCTATCCGACACGGGCGGCCCTCGCGGATGCGCTCTACCGTCTGGCCGAGGCCGGCATTCCGCTGCAGGGCGCGAGCGATCACGGGGTCAGCGAAGCGCTTTATCTGAGCGATCCGGACGGCAACGGCATCGAGCTCTATGTCGACCGGCCGGAGGACCAGTGGCCCAAGACCGCGAACGGCGAGCTTGCCATGGTCACGCAACGCCTCGACCTGCAGGACCTGCTGGCGGCCCGCGAAGCTTGACGAAATTCCCAGATCGGGCAGCTTTAGCTTAGGGGTAAAGCAAAGGGGTCCGTCATGTGGAATGAGTTCAAGCAGTTCGCCCTGCGCGGCAATGTGATCGATCTCGCCATCGGCATCATCATCGGTGCCGCCTTCGGCAGGATCGTCGATTCCCTCGTCGGGGACATCTTCATGCCCATCATCGGGGCCGTCACCGGCGGCCTCGATTTTTCGAACTACTTCACGGCCCTGTCGGGCAACGTCACGGCCGGGTCCCTCGACGAGGCGAAGAAGCAGGGTGCGGTGCTCGGCTGGGGGCACTTCATCACGGTCGCCATCAACTTCGCCATCATCGCCTGGATCCTCTTCCTTCTGGTCAAGGGTATGAACCGCCTGCGCCGCACGGAGGATGCGAAGACCGGGACCGCCGAAAAGCCCCCGGAAATCCCGGCCGACGTGAAGCTGCTGACGGAAATCCGCGATCTCCTGAAGACGGGCCGGACGACCTGACATCCATCACGGGTTTCGATCGGATCCTTCGTCTTTTGTCATGAGCCCTATTCCGGACTTGCCTTGAACCGGCGAACAGGCCATCCCTGTTCGCCTCTTTTCGAGGAAGTTCTCCATGAATATGCCCGTGCCGGTTCCGTCCGCTCTCAACCTGCGTCCCGAGGCGGAGCAGGCGCCGACCAGCGGCATCGTCGACGTGTTCAGCTACGGGCGGCTGAAGCCGGGAATCATCCCGCTCTGGGTCGGGGAGGGCGATCTGCCGACCCCGTCCTTCATCTGCGAGGCCGCGGCCCAGTCGCTGGCGAAGGGCGAGACCTTCTACACCTATCAGCGCGGCATTCCGGAACTCCGTCAGGCCATCGCCGGCTATCATGAGCGGGTCTATGGCAAGGCGTTCGATCCGGAGCGCTTCTTCGTGACCTCCGGCGGTATGCCCGCGATGCAGATCGCCTTCCGCATGCTGGGCGGCAACGGCGACGAGGTCCTGGTCCCGACGCCGGCCTGGCCGAACTTCGCCGGCGCGATCACCATCGCGGGCGCGCGCCCCGTCGGCGTGCCGATGACGATCGATGCCGAGGGCTGGCATCTCGATTTCGAGCGGCTCGAGAAGGCGATCACGCCGCGCACCCGCGTGCTCGTCATCAACTCGCCGTCCAATCCCACCGGCTGGGTCGCGACCCATGCGGACCTGCGCACCGCGCTCGATCTCGCCCGGCGGCACGGCCTGTGGATCGTGGCCGACGAGATCTACGGACGCTTCGTCCATGATCCTGCCCTCACGATCGACGGACGCACGCCCTCCTTCCGCGATGTGATGGAGCCGGAGGACAAGGTCATCTTCGTCCAGACCTTCTCGAAGAATTGGGCGATGACCGGCTGGCGCCTCGGCTGGCTGGAGGCACCGTCCTCCCTCGGGCAGGTGATCGAGAACCTCGTGCAGTATCAGACCTCCGGCACGCCGGTCTTCATCCAGCGCGCGGGCGTGGCGGCCATCGAGCAGGGCGAGGACTTCCTGGCCGACCAGATCGCCAAGGCCCGTCACGGCCGCGAGGTGGTCGGACGCCTCGCGGAAACCGGGCTCGTGGAACTGCCGCCGCCGAGCGGCGCCTTCTACGCGTTCCTGAAGATCAAGGGCGCGACGGACTCGAAGGACATCGCCTTCCGGCTCATCGACGAGGCCAATGTCGGCCTCGCGCCGGGCTCCGCCTTCGGCGAGGCCGGCGAAGGCTATCTGCGTCTGTGCTACCTGCGCAAGCCCGAGGATGTGGAGGAGGCGGTCCGCCGCATCAGCGAAGCCCTGCCGAGGCTGGTGGCCTGAAGAGAGGATGCCGTCTAGAGCATCGGACGTGAAATCGAACGCATGTCCAATGCTCTCAGGTTTTGTCGTGTTGCATCTTTCCACGCAAAACAGGTTCCCGCTTTTGCTCTCGATGCTCTAGGGAGGCGGGATCACGCCTTTCTTGAGGATGAAGCAGCCGTAAAAGCGGCGCTCGCCTGTGGCCACGACGGCATAGGCATTCTTGGCGCGCTCGTAGAATGCGAAACGTTCGACGGACCCCATTGGCCAGCTGTCGCGCCTGGCGTCGCGGCGCGCGACCGCGTCGATTTCGGCCTGAGCTTCCTGCTGAATGGCCGGGAGCTCGCCGGGATCGCCGACGACCTCCATGCGCTCCGCGGGATACTCGACGAAGCTGTCGAGGGGCATCAGCGAGAGGACGGCGCGGATGGCTCGCGGCGACCCGATATTGTCCATGCGGATCACCCGGCCATAGGCGGTCTGGCGCGCGATGGAATCGGCGGGGAAATTGGCATCGCAGATCACGAGATCGTCGCCGTGCCCCATGGCCTGGAGCACATAGAGTAGATCCGCATTGAGAGCCGGGTCGATTCCGTGCAGCACCGTTTCCTCCTTGATCCTGCCTGTATGCGCATGATCTCAGCAGGCTTTCGCGATCTTCGCAACGGTGCGCCTCGGCGCGGGCAGACCTTGGCCGCATGGCATCTGCGCATCCTGGGCATTTGACCTTAAAAGCAAGGACGTTCATTCAGCGAAGCTGTGATGCGTCTCATCCTTGCCCATCTCATACAGATCCTGGTTGCCGGCCTCGGCGGATTCGTCTTCTACTGGCTCGGCGTTCCGGCCGCATGGCTGTCCGGCTCCGCCATCGCGGCAACGCTCTGGGGGCTGACCGGCTTGGCCGTGCCCCTGCCGAAGGCGCTCGCCGATGCCGCCATGCTGACCTCGGGCGCCGCGATGGGCGCGGCGGTGACGCCCGCCGCCATCGAGGCGATGGGACGTTACCCGGGCAGTCTCCTCCTGCTGGTTCTCGGCATCGTGGCGATTTCCGCCACATCGAGCGCGTGGCTGGTGCGCATGTCGGGCTGGCGCAAGGCCGATGCGGTGCTCGCCTCCGTCCCCGGCGCGCTGTCCACCGTCCTGGCCGTCGCGGCCGACCGGAAGGCCGAGGTGGCCGCCATCGCCATCGTGCAGAATTTCCGGCTCTTCGTGCTGATCGCGCTGCTGCCGAGCCTCGTCGTCATGACCGGAGGAGGAGGCAACACGGGTGCGCTGGTCGGCGCGGGACTTCCCGTCGAGAGCCCGGGCGGCATGGCCTTCATCCTGCTCGGCGGACTTGCATTGGGGACGGTGTTCAAGCGGTTGAAGGTCGCCGCTCCGATCCTGCTCGGCGCGACCGTGGTCAGCTCCGTGAGCCATGGCACCGAATTCGTCACCGGCGTGATTCCCCCGGCCATCGCCACGGGCGGCCTCGTGCTGATCGGACTCTTCATCGCCGACCGGTTCCGCAACCTCCAGCGCTCGACCCTCAGGAGGGCGCTCGTGTCCGCGCTTGGCTCCTTCACGGTCGGGATGGTGGTGGCCGCCCTCTTCGCGAGCGTGGCCGCCTGGCTTGCCGGGGTCAGCTTCGCCAACGGTCTCGTGGCCTTCGCGCCGGGCGGATTGGAGGCCATGACCGTGCTGGCTCTGATCCTCGGCCTCGACCCGCTCTATGTGGGCATCCACCACCTCGTCCGTTTCCTGGGGATCGGACTGGTGCTGCCGTTCCTCATCGGCTGGCTGCAGAGAGCCCGGCCAGAGGCTGCGGAATAGGCCTTACGGCTTCCCGCCCCGCAGCCGTTCCACGGCCTCCATGCGCGGCTTGGCGGTGTCCCACAGGTGCTTGGTGACCGCCGATATGAGCGCCTCGGTCAGGAGAAGAAGGCCGGCCGAGGAATCCCAGTTCGACGGCGCCACGATATGGGCCGGCAGGACATGGCGGGCGATGCGGGCGATGGGGGAGAGCCAGGGATCCGTCAGGAGAACGACGGTCGCGCCTTGTTTCGCGGCCGTCTCGCAGAAGGCTGTCACATCCTCCTGGTAGCGTCGGATGTCGAAGACGACGATCACGTCCTTCCGCCCGATCTCGATCACCCGGTCGCGCCAGACGACGGGCTGCCCTTCGATGAAATCCACATGGCTGCGCACGATCCGGAAATGGCTCTCGGCATAGCGCGCGAGCGCCCCTGTGAACCGGCCGCCCGTGAAATGGATCCGCCGGCGCGGGTCGCTGAGAAGGGCGACGACCGCATCGAATTCGGTCGGGGCGATGTTCTCCACCGTCGCCCGCAGGTTCCCGATCACCGCTTCGGCGAAGGAAGCCAGCGCAGGGGCGCCCTGGCCCTTGTCCGAAGGGCTCGCCTTGGCCAGGGGCGAGAGTAGTTGGGCTTCCAATTCCTCGCGCAGGTGTTTCTGGAAATCCGGAAAGCCGCTGAAGCCCAGGCGGCTTACGAAACGTAAGGCTGACGGAGCGGATATTCCGGCCCTGGAAGCGAACTCGGCTACCGTATCGAGGCCCGCAAAGGGATAATGGCTGAGCAGCAGATGCGCGGCCTTTTTCTCGCTGGGCGTGAAGCCGTCCATGTCGAGGCGGATGCGTTCGGCTAGGCTCGGCGGATCCACCGGCGGAATGGCGTTGTCACTTTTCATGTTGGAATGTTTCGTCTCCCCACCTTGACGGTTATTAAAAGCTGTATCAAAAATTTCATACAACAAAAATCGTCCAGAAACGTACCAAGCGTTCAAACGAGGGTTGAAAATCTGCATCCCGCAGGGAACGGAGGGTCGCATGGCACATGCGAGTCGGGTGGCATTCGGTCAGGAATCTGCCGCGCAGGCGGTGGCCCCGGTTGCCAGAATCGAGAACCCGGAAGGGGGCTCGCCGATTCTGCTCATCTGCGAACATGCCTCCAATCATCTGCCGGCCCGGTATGGCACCCTGGGGCTCGGGCCTGCCGAACTGGAAAGTCATATCGCCTGGGATCCTGGAGCGCTCGGCGTGGCGAAGGAGCTCGCGCATCTCCTCGACGCCCCGCTGATCCATGCCGCCGTTTCGCGCCTGGTTCTCGACCTCAACCGCGAGCCGTCCGCCCCGGACTCGATCTGCACGATCAGCGAACGTACGCCGATCCCGGGCAATCTCGACCTCGACGAGGCGGAGCGGACGTTCCGTGTCCGCGAGGTCTACGATGCGTTTCACGACGCGATCGACGTCTTCGCCGATGCCCGAAAGGCCGCAGGGCAACTGGCGGCTATCGTCTCCATCCACTCCTTCACGCCGGTCTACCGGGATGTTTCGCGTCCGTGGCAGATCGGCCTGATCTTCGACCGCGACGAGCGCTATGCGCGCAGCGTCGAGGCCGGATTGAAGCGGGATCCGGCGCTCGCCGTCGGCATGAACGAACCCTATTCACCGGCGGACCGGGTGTTCCACACCCTCGAGCGCCACGCCGAGAGGCGCGGCCTTCCTCCGCTGATGATCGAAATCCGCAACGACCTGATTCGCACACAAGACGAACAGGCGTTGTGGGCTCGCCGTCTCGCGCCGCTTTTGAGGGAGGGGGCACGGACGCTCTGATGACGGGCATGGCGCATGACGTGCCGTGACCCGAAAGGCAGAACTTCTTGGAGGATCAACTCAATGTCAGTCGGACAAGGAAGTACAGGAGTGCACGCCCCGCCGGCCGGAGCACAAAGCGCGGCCGGAATTACCTATACGACGGTGGATGAAAGCTATTTCGAGGCGCGGCGCCTGAAGCGCCACGCCCGCGTCTGGTCGCTCTGGGCGCTCGGCGTGGGAGCGGTCATCTCGGGCCATTATTCCGGATGGAACCTGGGCCTCACCAACGGCTTCGGCGCGATGTTCTTCGCGACCATCATCATCGCCGTCATGTATCTGGGCCTCACCTTCTCGCTCGCGGAGATGTCGCCCGCTCTGCCGCATACGGGTGGCGCCTATTCGTTCGCGCGCACCTCCATGGGGCCATGGGCTGGCTACATCACGGGCATCGCGGAGAACATCGAGTTCGTGCTCACACCGGCCGTGATCGTGTTCTTCATCAGCTCGTACCTGTCGGCGATCTTCGAGACCGCGCCGGCCTTTCAGCCGGTCTATTGGGTTCTCTGCTACGCCCTGTTCGTCGGCCTCAACATCATCGGCGTCGAGCTCTCGTTCAAGGTCACCGTGGGCGTGACTCTGGCGGCACTCGCAGTGCTCGCTTTCTTCTACGTGTCGGTGCTGCTCTCCGGGCAGTTCGCGTTCTCGCGCTGGGCGCTGAACCTCGGTCCGGACGGAGCGGAGCTTCCGAACGGCAACGGCCCGTTCCTGCCCATGGGCGTGGGCAGTATCCTCGCGTCGTTGCCCTTCGCGGTCTGGCTGTTTCTCGCCATCGAGCAGCTTCCGCTCGCTGCCGAGGAATCGCACGATCCGCAGAACGACATGCCCAAGGGCATCATCGCCGGCATCCTGACCTTGATCGCCTCAGCTTTCCTCGTGCTCTTCCTGAACACGGGCATTGCGCCGGGTGCCGCGGGTTTGGGCAAGTCCGGCGAGCCGCTGCTCGATGGCTTCCGCACCCTGTTCGGCACGGACATCGCCAAGATTCTGGCGGCCGTTGCCGTGATCGGGCTGATCGCGTCGTTCCACACCATCATCTTCGCCTTCGGGCGGCAGATCTATTCTCTCTCGCGGGCGGGATACTTCCCGAGCTTCCTGTCGGTCACGCACGGGCAGCGTAAGACCCCCCACGTGGCCCTGATCGCGGGCGCCGCACTCGGCCTGCTGGTGATGCTGATCATCTGGTTCGCCCAAGGTGCCGAGGCGGGCGCGACCGTCATCGGCGGCACACTGCTCAACATGGCGGTCGCCGGCGCGATGCTGGCCTACTTCATGCAGGGCATGTCCTACATCGTCCTGAAGCGGAAGTTTCCGGGCCTGCATCGACCCTACAAGAGCCCCTTCGGCATCGCCGGGGCAGTGACCTGCATGGTCATCGCGGCGGTGACGCTCTACTTCCAGCTCACCGACTCGGTCTTCCAGACGGCCGTCATCGGTGTCGCCATCTATTATGCGGTCATGATGGCCTACTTCCTGATCATCGGACGCCACAAGCTCATCCTCTCTCCGGAGGAAGAGTTCGCTCTCACCAAGGGCCAGGCGGAATACAAGACGCACTAGCGCATCGTGCGGAAAAGTGGACCCGGTTTTCCGCAAGAACGATGCGCCGCTTAAGGGATTGAGCACCGGATCAATCCCAAAAGTGCAAGTCCGCTTTTGGGTCCGATGCTCGAACGATCCCAGGGGAGCGCGGCCGCCGCGCTCCCTCCCTTTCCGCTGAAGGTATTTCGTATGGACGCTCCCAAGATCAAGAATGCCGCCGAGGCCGCCGAGTATGTGCGCAGCCGCGATCTCCCCTTCGTGAAGGTCGGCGTCGTCGACGTGGACGGCATCATGCGCGGCAAGTACATGGCCCGCGACAAGTTCGAATCCGCTCTCGATAAGGGCTTCGGCTTCTGCGACGTGGTTCTGGGTTGGGATTCCAACGATCAGCTCTACGACAACACGAAGCTTACCGGCTGGCATACGGCCTATCCGGATGCATCCGTGCGGATCCTGCCCGAAACGATGCGACTCATCCCCTTCGAGAACGACCTGCCGTTCTTCCTCGCCGAGTTCGACGGCTATGCGGAGGCTGCCTGTCCGCGCGGCGTGCTGCGCCGCGTGCTGAAGAAGGCGGAGGATATGGGCTTTGCCGTATCGGCCGCCGCCGAGTTCGAGTTCTTCCTGTTCGAGGAAACGCCGCATTCCGTGCGCGAGAAGAACTATCGCGATTTGAAGAACATCACGCCGGGCTTCTTCGGCTATTCGGTGCTGCGCTCAGGCGTTCACGCGGATTTCTATCACGAGCTTCTCGATCTCGCGAACAGGATGGATTTCGAGATCGAAGGGCTGCATACCGAAACCGGGCCCGGTGTTCTGGAAGCCGCGATCCGCGTCGACGACGCGTTGAAGGCAGCCGACAAGGCCGCCCTGTTCAAGACCTACACCAAGATCCTCGCACAGCGACGCGGCTGGATGGCCACCTTCATGGCGAAATGGTCGCGCGATTGGCCCGGCCAGTCCGGCCATCTGCACGCCTCCCTGCGCGATCTTCGCACCGGCAAGGGCGTCTTCTACGATGCGAACGGCAAGCATTCGATGTCGGAGACCATGCGCTGGTTCGTCGGCGGCCAGCAGAAGCTGATGCCCGAGATCCTCGCCATGGTGGCCTGCACGGTGAACAGCTATACCCGGCTCATCCCCGGCTTCTGGGCTCCGACCGACTCGGCCTGGGGCGTGGAGAACCGCACGACGGCCCTGCGCGTCATTCCCGGCTCCGAAAAGTCGCAGCGCGTGGAATACCGGGTCGCCGCCGCCGACATCAACCCGTACATCGCTCTCGCGGCTGCCATCGGCTCCGGCCTGTGGGGCATCGAGAATCGGATCGACCCGGGCGAACCCATCGAGGGTAACGCCTATGCGGTGGAGCACCCGAAGGAGCGGGCCCTTCCGCGTTCCCTCGGCGAGGCCGCCGAGCGCCTGAAGGGCTCGCAGGCGGCCCGCCAGCTCTTCGGCGATACCTTCGTCGATCATTACGCGGCCACGCGCGAATGGGAGGAGAGGGAAGCCCGCAAGGCGATCACGGATTGGCAGCTCGCCCGTTACTTCGAGATCATTTAAAAGACTTATCCAGAACAAGCACAGGAGAAGACCATGGTCCTCGCGGGCTATGGTCTTTCGGACATCACATCATGGCTGATACCGATATCGTCTGCATTTCCCCCATCGACGGGCGCGAACTCGTCCGCCGCCCCATCATGTCCGAGGCCGCCATCGACGCGGCGATCGCGGTTGCCCGCGATGCGCAGAAGGCTTGGCGCAACGTGCCGCTACCTGAGCGCGCCGCCAGGGTCTCGGCCTTTCTCGATGCGCTGCTCGCCATGAACCAGGAGGTGGTGCCGGAAATCGCCCAGCAGATGGGCCGGCCGGTGCGCTATGGCGGCGAGTTCCGCGGGGTTGAGGAGCGCACGCGCCACATGATCGCGATCGCGGAGAAGAGCCTGCAACCCATTCCGGCCGATGACGAGAAGCCTGGCTTCCGGCGTATGATCAAGCGCGAGCCCGTGGGCCTCGTTCTCGTCATCGCGCCCTGGAACTATCCCTACCTGACGGCGATCAACACCATCGTGCCGGCGCTCATGGCCGGCAATGCCGTGCTGCTGAAGCATGCGTCGCAGACGGTGCTCGCGGGCGAGCGCTTCCAGATGGCGATGGACCGCGCCGGCATGCCGAAGGGACTTTTCCAGAACATGCACCTTTCCCATGACCAGACGAGCCGCATCCTCGGCGGTGGTCTCGTCGACCATTGCAACTTCACCGGGTCCGTCGGCGGTGGCCGCGCCATCGAGCGCGCGGCGGCCGGCACCTTCACGTCCCTTGGCCTCGAACTCGGCGGCAAGGATCCGGCCTATGTGCGCGCGGATGCGAATATCGACCATGCCATCGAGAACCTCGTCGACGGCGCGTTCTTCAATTCCGGACAGTGCTGCTGCGGCATCGAGCGCATCTATGTGCACGAGAAGCACTACGACCGCTTCGTCGAAGGGGCCGTCGATTTCGTCAACAAGTACGTGCTCGGCAACCCGCTGGAGGAGGCGACCACGCTTGGTCCGATGGCGCACAACCGCTTCGCCGATCTCGTGCGTCAGCAGAATGCCGAGGCCGTTGCCAAAGGCGCGAAGGCGCATATCGACGCGAAGGCGTTTTCTGCCGATGTGGGCGATACGGCCTATCTCGCGCCGCAGGTGCTTACCGACGTCGATCACTCCATGAGCGTGATGCGCGATGAGAGCTTCGGCCCGACCGTCGGCATCATGAAGGTGAAGGGTGACGAGGAGGCGATCCGCCTCATGAACGATTCGCCCTACGGTCTCTCCGCGGCTATCTGGACCTCCGATGTCGATGCCGCCGAGGCGATCGGCGAGAAGATCGAGACCGGAACCGTCTTCATGAACCGCTGCGATTACCTCGATCCCGCGCTAGCTTGGACCGGCGTGAAGGATACCGGCCGCGGCGCGAGCCTGTCGCGGCTGGCCTACGAGTCGCTGACCCGCCCGAAATCCTACCACCTCCGTCAGATCTGATTGAAAGCATCATGACCACGTCCCCTCGCTCCAACTGGAACTACCCCACAGCCGTGCGCTTCGGCGCAGGCCGCATCGCGGAACTGGCCGAGGCCTGCAAGGCGGTCGGCATATCCTCGCCGTTGATCGTCACGGACCCGTTCCTCGCCACGCAACCGATGACGAAGGCGGCGCTCGACCAGCTGACGAGCGCCGGTCTCCGGGCTGCGATCTTTTCCGAGATCAAGCCGAACCCGGTCGAGACGAATGTCTACAAGGGCCTCGAGGTGCTGCGCTCCGGCAGGCATGACGGTGTCGTCGCTTTCGGCGGCGGCTCGGCGCTCGACGCAGGCAAGGTCATCGCCTTCATGGCGGGCCAGACCCGGCCCATGTGGGATTTCGAGGATATCGGCGATTGGTGGACCCGCGCGGATCCGAAGGGCATCCTGCCGATCATCGCGGTGCCGACCACGGCCGGAACAGGCTCGGAGGTCGGACGTGCGGGCGTGATCACGCAGGAAGCGACCCATACCAAGAAGGTGATCTTCCATCCCCTCATGATGCCGAAGATCGTGATCTGCGATCCGGAGCTGACGATGGGCATGCCGCCCCACATCACGGCCGGCACGGGCCTCGACGCGCTCGCGCATTGCATCGAGGCCTATTGCGCCCCCGGCTACCATCCGATGGCGGACGGCATTGCGGTGGAGGGCATCCGCCTCGTGAAGGAATACCTGCCGCGCGCCTATCGGGACGGCCGGGACATCGAGGCGCGGGCGCAGCTGATGTCGGCGGCGGCCATGGGCGCGACCGCGTTCCAGAAGGGCCTGGGCGCGATCCATGCGCTCTCACACCCGACCGGCGCGCTCTACGACACGCATCACGGCCTCACCAATGCGGTCTTCATGCCTTATGTGCTGGTCTATAACCGCAGGGCGATCGAGGAGAGGATCGAGCGCCTCGCCGCCTATATCGGCTTGCAGCCTTCGTTCCAGGCGTTCCTCGATTGGGTGCTCCAGCTGCGCAAGGATCTCGGCGTGCCGCATACGCTGGAAGGCCTGAAGGTCGATGCCGCCCGCTTCGACGAGATGTCCGAGATGGCGCCGAACGATCCCACGGCGGGCGGAAACCCCGTTCCGATCACCAAGGAGAGCTCTCGCAAGCTCTTCGAGGATGCGCTCTCCGGGCGTCTCTGAGCGTCGCGCCATGCAAAAAAGGCACCGCTGTTCGTCACAGCGGTGCCTTTTGATTGGCCGGGACTGCTCTTGGTTAAGCTGCAGCCTTCAGCGGCGCCTTGCGCTCGGCGCGCAGGGACTTGAGGGCTTCCGTCCAGCGGAAGAGCTCGTCGATCATCGCAGCCGCCGAGGTCCGGTAGATCTCGGGCGCGTTGAGAGTGCCGTTCTCGTCCAGATTCTGGAATACCATCGGCATGGGCACGCCTTCCGGAATCGGCATCATCTTCAAGGTCGTGACGATCTGCTTCGCGACCTGTACCGACCGCAGGCCGCCCGAGATGCCGCCATAGCTGACGAAGCCGGCAGGGGCGTAGTTCCACTCGCGGGACAGGTAGTTGAGCGCGTTCACGAGAGCCGGAGGCGGAGCATAGTTGTACTCCGGCGTCACGAACACGAAGGCATCGGCGGAGCTCACGCTCGCCGCCCAAGCCTTCGTGTGGGCGTGATGATAATTCTGCTTCATCGGGTGTTCCGGCTCGTCGAAGACCGGCAGTTTGAACGACGCCAGGTCCACCAGAACCGGCTCGAACTTGCCGTGCTCCGCGGTATAATCGCTGAACCATTGGGCGACGCTCGGACCGATCCGGCCGGGACGGGTGCTGCCGATGATGATGTGAAGCTTGGGCTTCATGACATGTCCTTGGTTTGCATTCGAAGGCCGGAACGCTTAAGTTCCGTTTTGTAACCGAGGCTCATTAAGTAACTTCCCTAGCGTAATGCAAGGAGGCACTTTCATGTCACCCAGTCACATCCATGTGCCCACCGATTGCGGGACCGTGACCGAGATCCTGTCGCGCGTCGGCGACAAGTGGAGCGTTCAGGTCGTCGTCCAGCTCGGTGAAGGTCCTAAGAGATTCAACGAGTTACGAAGGATCGTCAGCGGGATATCGCAGCGGATGCTCACCCTGACCCTGCGCGGGTTGGAGCGGGACGGGCTCGTGACGCGCACCGTCTACCCGACCATTCCGCCCCGGGTGGATTACCAGCTCACAGGGCTGGGTTGCTCCCTGCTCAAGACTGTCCGGGGGCTGGGCGACTGGGCGATCGCCAATCGGGACGAGATCCTGGCCGCGCGGCGCCGCTTCGACGCCGGGACCGGTGACGATCATGGGGCCGGACAGACACAGTCCGATGCTGCCTGATCGGCCCATCCGGTGCTCCGTTCCGTCATGGAGCATCGTTCATCGCGTCATCCCCGGTTGGAGCTGACGGTGCGCAACGAGAAAAGCTCTAGAATCCGGCATTCCGCTGTAACCACGTGACGGCAAAGGCACAGACGGGAGCTGCGTCGACCAGGACCGAGGGAGCCAGACCGATGCAGCCCTGCGCACCCCGGCCTGTGGCGAGGAAGTCCTGCACGATCGTCGCGAAGTAATC
Source organism: Microvirga lotononidis (assembly GCF_034627025.1). NCBI lineage: Bacteria > Pseudomonadati > Pseudomonadota > Alphaproteobacteria > Hyphomicrobiales > Methylobacteriaceae > Microvirga > Microvirga lotononidis. The sequence continues at coordinate 2,677,531 of NZ_CP141048.1, forward strand.
GTCGGCCAAGCCTTCCGCGATAGGCTCGGAGGTGTCGAACTCCTCCACCATGCGCCATATGACGCCTTCAGGCGTGGCGAACGGCACCTCATAGCGGCGGATGCGCTTGCCCGGGATGGAAGCCAAGTGCTCGGCGTGGTGGAGAAGGGTCATGGTATCCAGCGGCGCCCCCACCATCAGGACCTTGCCGCCGGCTTCAACGAGCTTCGCCAAGGGCGAGCCCTCGCCATATCCGTAGTCGAGAGCGTGATCCGACGTCAGCCACTCGGCGCGGGCGCCGATGGCAGCCACGGAAGCTGCCGGGTTGCCGCTGCGTCTGGCACCGGGCGTGGTGCGGATGAACTCGGCCAGCACCCCGTTGTCGCGAATGGCCCGCGAGGCGGCGGGATCATAGGCCGGGATGTGGTCGCGCCATTCCGGCGGAACTCGTCCTGCTGAATCCAGCAACTCGTCATAGGCCGCGTCCCAATCCGTATAGCTCATGATCGTGCCCGTGGGGCCGACCGCATCGAGAAGGGCGCCGATCAGAGCATCCGGGCCGTTGAGCAGCCGTCCGACACGGCTCATGGCGGCATGCACCATGACCGTGTCCCCTGCGGCGACACCGAGATCGATGAGGTCCCGCTTCAGAGAGGCGCAGGTGTGAAATACAGGAGGGAGACCGGACATTCGCTCAGGGTCGCGAGACCCGGCAACGGTGTCAACCGGCAGCCCTGCGCCAGATCACGAGCCGGAGCCGGCCCTGTGTTCCAGAATCTCCCAGAGCGCCCGGTCATGGAAGGTCACGATGGCGCCGTCGGCGCCGATCTCCCGCATCTCGTCGGCGGTCAAGCCGGTCAGCACGCCGAAGGAGAAGAGGCCTGCCGCCTTGGCGGCCCTCATGCCTGACGGGGAATCCTCGAAGGCCACGGCTTCCTCGGCCTGAATGCCGAGGCGCTCCAGGGCCGTAAGATAGGGCAGCGGATCGGGCTTGCCGCGCTCGACCTGATCGATGGTGATCTTGATCTCGAAGCGGTCGGTGATGCCCAGAATGTCGAGAACATGGGTCGCGTTCAGAAGCGGCGCATTCGTCACCAGGGCTATCTTGACGCGGTGGTCGTCCGCCCAGTCGAGCAGCTCGGTCAAGCCTTCCAGCGGCTTGAGTTCCCGTGCAAGGCGGCGGAAGGCCGCCTCCTTCCGGTCGGCATAGACTTCGTGCTCTTCGACCGGCAGATGAGGCAGGAGCGACGCGAAGATGGACTCGTTCGTGTGGCCGATGATCCTGGTGCGATAGAGTTCGTCGTCGATGACGACCCCCTCGGGTCCCAGGACTTCCGCGAAGGCCTTGAGATGGACGGGGTCGCTGTGCACCAATGTGCCGTCCATATCGAAGATCAGTGCTTTGAGCATGGGAACGCCTCTTAGTGAATGTCGCATCTTGGCGTACAGGAATAGAACGTTCGGCCCCGGAAGGCACCCCGTTGGAATTGCAGCCCAGCTCTATAGATAATCGAGGACCTGTGAAACTGTATAAAGCGTGATCCCACCGATGGTTCGCATTCTTTCCCGCCGCACCGACGAGATTTTCCGATGCGGATGATCGACCGACTCCGGCTTTTCTACGAGGGGGACACGCCGGAGGCGCATCAGTTCCGCTACGGCCTCCTGGTGTTCGATGCGGCCACGATCCTCTTCATCGTTCTGTCGTCGTTCCTGCCGCGGTCCCCGGCCTTCGAGTGGATGGACGTGATTATCGGTCTGATCGTTCTGGCCGACTTCTCGGCTCGCATCGCCATCAGCCGGACACCCTGGCGGGATCTGGCTCATCCGACGACGCTGGCGGATGTTGCGGCCATCGTGTCCTTTCTCGCTCCGGTGGTCGGGGAAGGCATCGGGTTCCTGAGGATTCTGCGCACGCTTCGTCTGCTGAGAACTTATCAGCTGCTTGCCCGCCTGCGGTCCGACAGCGTCTTCTTCCGGCGCAACGAGGATCTCATCATCGCTGCCGTCAATCTCTGCGTCTTCATCTTCGTCATGACCGGCTTCGTTTATGAGACGCAGCGCTGGACGAACACGAACATCGGAAATTACATCGATGCGCTGTACTTCACCATCGCGGCGCTGACCACCACCGGCTTCGGCGACATCACGCTGACGGGAACGCTGGGACACCTGATTTCCGTCATCATCATGATCTTCGGCGTCACGCTTTTCCTGCGCCTCGTGCAGGTGCTGCTCAGGCCCGACAAGGTCCGCTTCCCATGCCCCGTCTGCGCCCTTCAGCGGCACGACCGGGATGCAGTGCACTGCAAAGCCTGCGGCACGGTCCTCAACATTCCGGATGAAGGGGCGATCTGAACGCTTCAAGTTTCGGCTTCACGCGTCGAGCGCAAAACCGGCTCCCGCTTTTGCGTTCGATGCGTCACGGGTTCGGAACGATCGCGACGCCACGCAGGTTCGCGAACGAGATCGACACAGGCGTGCCCGGAGCAATCGGCTCCTTGCGTCCGTATTGAACCACGAACAGGTCCCCGATGGCGCTGTCCACCTCGTATTCCACCTGGGTGCCGAGATAGGACGCCTTTCGCACGGTGCCGGTCAGCGCGCCGGAGGTCGTGGCTGCCGTCTCGTCGAGGAAGATGGCATCGGGCCGCACGGCGAGCTTGACGGTGCCTTGGCGGGCGTTCCTGTGCGGGAGCTGGAGGCTCACATTGCCGATCTTCACCTCGGCGGTCGGCCCGGCAACGCTCACGAGATCGCCGGAGATGATATTGGCGTCGCCGATGAAATCGGCCACGAACAGGTCGGCGGGCTCCTCGTAGAGCTCTCGCGGCGTGCCGGTCTGCGCGATACGGGCATTCGACATCACGATGATGTGGTCCGAGACCGCAAGCGCCTCCTCCTGGTCGTGCGTCACGTAGGCCACGGTGAGGTTGAGGCTCTGCTGGAGCTCGCGGATATCCTCGCGCACGCGGCGGCGCAGCTTCGCGTCGAGATTGGACAGGGGTTCGTCGAACAGGAGAACCTGCGGCTCCAGCACGAGGGCGCGGGCCACGGCTACGCGCTGCTGCTGCCCGCCCGAAAGTTCGGACGGCGCGCGCTTCTCCAGTCCCTTGAGGCCGATCAGGGACAATTTCTCCATGGCCATCTCGTAGGCGTCCTTCTTCGAGGCGCCTTGTACGGAAGGTCCATACGCGACGTTCTCCAGCACCGACATGTGCGGAAAGAGCGCGTAGGACTGAAACACCATGCTCACGTCACGGTCCGCAGCGGAGAGGTTCGTCACGTCGCGCCCGCCGATCAGAATCTGGCCTTCGCTCGCCATCTCAAGCCCTGCGATCATGCGCAAAGTCGTGGTCTTGCCGCAGCCGGAAGGGCCGAGCAGGGTCACGAGCTGGCCGGGCTCGATGGTGAAGGAGACGTCGTCCACCGCCGTGACGTTGCCGTAGCGCTTCGTCACGTTGCGGAACTGAACCGAAGCCGCCTGCTTCTTGGATGTCCCGGGGCGGGACAGGGAATGGACGGATGACATCTTGTTCATGGGACAGCCTGCACGGCAACGGGGGAGGGGGCGGTGCTCGCGCTGCGGCGCCCGAGGCGCCGCTCGCCGACGGCCAGCTGGATGAGCGCGATGGCGACCAGCATGACGAGGATGAGCACGGTGGAATAGGCGATCGCGAGGCCGAACTCGCCGGCCTCGACACGGCCGACGATATAGGTCGTCGCCATGTTGTATTCGGCGGTGACCAGGAAGATCACGGCGCTCACGGCGGTCATGGCGCGGACGAAGGAATAGACCAGGGAAGCGACGATGGCCGGACGCAGCAGCGGCAGCACCACGCGGCGCATGGTCGTCGACGAGCGGGCTCCCAGCGTCAACGAAGCCTCGTCGAGGCTCTTGTCGATCTGGCTCAGGGTTGCGATGCCCGAGCGCACGCCCACCGGCATGTTGCGGAACACGAAGCACATCACGAGGATGAAGCCCGTGCCGGTGATCTCGATGGGCGGCACGTTGAAGGCGAGGATGTAGGACACGCCGACGACCGTGCCGGGGATCGCGAAGCTCAGGAGCGTGCCGAACTCGAAGGCGCGCTGCCCGGAGAAGCGCTGGCGGGTGAGGAGATAGGCGGTGAGAAGGCCGATGGCCGCCGTCAGCGGTGCCGAGAGCGCGGCCACTTTCACGGTGGCGAAGAATGAGTTCCAGGCCGAACCCGAGAAGTAGAAGCCCCAATCGGCGCGCTCGACCCGGAAGGCGGTGAGGAAGTGCTCGAAGGTCGGCGTGTAGTCGCGGCCCATGGAGCGGACGAAGGCGCCGACCACGATGATCGCATAGACGGCGACAGTGAAGAGCGCCCACGGAATGGCCGTGAGGTAGGAGGCGAACGCCACGCGCCGCGGAAGCGGCAGGGGAATGCCGGCGTCGCCCTTGCCGGTGACGGTCGTGTAGACCTTCTTGCCGAGCCAGGCGTGCTGGAGCCAGAAGGCGCCGAGGGTGAACGCGAGCAGGATGATGGACAGAACGGCCGCGCGGCCCTGGTCCTGCTGCGCGCCGACGACCGCGAAGAAGATCTTGGTGGAGAGCACTTCGTAATTGCCGCCGAGCACCAGCGGATTGCCGAAATCCGCGAGGCTTTCCACGAATCCAAGAAGGAAGGCGTTGGCGAGACCCGGGCGCATGAGCGGCAGCGTCACGGTCCAGAAGGTCGTCCAGCTCTTGGCGCGCAAGGTCTGCGAGGCTTCCTCGAGCGTCGGGCTGATGCCCTGCACAACGCCGATCAGGACGAGGAATGCGATCGGCGTGAAGGCGAGAAGCTGCGCGATGAAAACACCGGGAAGGCCGTAGATCCAGCGCGAGCGCGGCACGCCGAACCACTCCCACAGCACGGCGGAGAGCGCTCCTGAACGGCCGAAGAGCAGGATCAGAGCCAAGCCGATCACGAAGGGCGGCGTGATGATGGGCAGAACGCTCATCAGGCGCAGGAGCTTCTTGAACCGGAAGCCCGTGCGCGTTGCGATCAGCGCGAAGGCGAGGCCGAGGGCCGTGGTGCCGACGCCCACGAGCAGCCCGAGAAAGAGCGTGTTCCACGCCACGCCGCAGCGCAGGTCGCTCGACAGGCAGTCGAGCCCCCAGATCGAGCGGTCCATGAATTTCGCGAAGAATTCGTAAGGGGCGAAATTGCCGTCGTTGTCGGCGAAGGCGCTTGCGAGAATGGTCGAGACCGGGAAGAACACGAAAACGATGATCAGCGCGATGACGACGCCGATGGACGAGGTGACGAACGCATCGCCCCGGCACCAGCCATGAGCCGCAAGGCCGTGACACAGGATAATGAGGAAGGCGGCCGCGGTGAGAGCCGCACCGTAACCCATGCCCGCCTGATGAGGGCCCGGCGCGCCGAAAAAGCTTCTGAGGATGTCCAGTGTCCATCCATTGAGGCCGATGGAGAAGCCCTGAAGAACCACGAGAGCAAGGCCGAGGATCCCCGACGCGATGAGCCAGTTGCCCTTGGATTCCGCCGATGGGCGGATCACTGGAACCAGAGCCAGGCACAAGGGCGCCAGGATCGGCAGGAGCCACCACGCACCTCTGAGACCATGGATCAGAGCCGAGCCGCTGACGAAGTAATCGGCCAGGGTGGGGACGGTGCTGCGGTCGAAGCCGTACCAGGGCAGGAGGGCAAAGCCGACCCAGCCCAGAACGATCCAGCCAAGGGTTGCCCGTGACATCTTCTGTTCTCGCTTCGAGGCCGGTGCTCATGCCCGGCCGTCATATGATCAGGATATCGATGCGCGACGGCGAGGCGGTGAGCCGCCTCGCCGTCGGTTGTCTTGCGCCCGACTATTTCGGCAGGTTCTTCACCTCGTTGTCCCACTTGGACAGGAGGCGCTTGCGCTCGGCGGAGGAGCCGTATTTCGCGAAGTCGAAATTGATCAGCTTGATGTCGTTGAGCTTGGGGGCCTGGGGCGGAATCGGCGTGTTCTTGTTCGACGGCACCTGATAGGACTTCGCTTCCGCGCCGAGCTTCTGCGCATCGGCGGTGAGAGCCCAGTCGTAGAATTTCTTGGCGTTGTCCAGATTCTTGGCGCCCTTGATGATCGACATGGAGCCGATCTCATAGCCCGTGCCTTCGCAAGGCGCGACCACCTTCACGGGCGCCTTGTCGACGACCATCGTGACGATATCGTGCATGAAGGCGATGCCCGCGGTCGTCTCTCCAAGCGCCATGGCCTTGGCCGGGGCGGCGCCCGACTTGGTGTATTGATTGACGTTCTTGTGCAGGGCCTTGAGGTACTCGAAGCCTTTGTCCTCACCCATGATCTGCACGATGGTGGCGAGAAGCGTGTAGGCGGTACCGGAGGAGTTCGGATCCGCGACCTGCACTTCGTCCTTCAGTTCGGGCTTCAAGAGATCCGCCCAGCATTTCGGCTCGCCGATCTTCTTCGATTGGGCGAGGTCGGTGTTGTAGCCGAAACCGAGCGCGCCGGAGTAGATGCCCACGGTGCGGCCCTTGGACTGCTCCCACTGGCGCACGGCCCAATCCTGGAGCTCACCCATCTTCGGAGACTTGTACTCGTCGGTGATTCCCTCTTCCGCCGCCTGCATGTGCGGGTCGCCTGTGCCGCCCCACCAGATGTCGGCGCGGGGATTGGCCGCTTCCGCCTTGACCTGGGCGTAGACTTCGCCCGCGCTCTTGCGCGTCATGGAGACCTTGATGCCGGTTTCGCGCTCGAAGGCAGTGGTCATGGCGCGGCACCATTCTTCCTGCACGCCGCAATACATGACCAGCGCGCCCTGCGCCTGGGCTGCGCCAGCCGACATGAAGGACAGGGCCGTCATGGTGCCTGCCAGCATGGTCGCCGCAGCGAGGTTCTTCTTCATTGTCATATCATCCTCCCAAGATGTCGTTCTTGTTATTGGTTGGTCGGCTAAGCTCTCCCCAATGGGACGGCGGGTCAAGTGCCTAGCCTGTGCATCAAATCTGAATCTTTAGAATAAGATGCCCCTCATGGTTCCCTTGCGATTCCCGTGGCCCGGGTGAGCGCATCAGCCAGTTCAGGCGTGCAGGCCAGAATGGGATTGCCCTTCCTGAGGCCGTCATTGGCCAGGAAATCGTTGGTCCAGCCGCCCGCTTCTTTGATGATCAGAAGTCCCGCGAGGGCATCCCAGGAGTTGATGTGGAGCTCGCAATAGGCGTCGATGCGCCCGTCCGCGACATAGGCCAGGCCGAGGGTTCCCGATCCTGCGCGACGCACATTGGCGCCGGCCTTCTTCAGATTGTCGACGACGGTTACGTAAGGTTCCGGCGGCAGGCGAGACGACCAGCCTGCCTCAACGGTAGCTTGGTTCATCTGGGCCAGACCGCTCACCCGGATCGACTCGCCGTTGAGGATGGCGCCCCGTCCACGCTGAGCGGTGTAGAGCTCGGCATGCATCACGTCGTAGATCACGCCGATCTCGACGCGGCCCTCGCGGACGAAGGCGATGGAGATCGCGAAGTGCGGGATCCCTCGGGCGAAATTCGCCGTGCCGTCGATGGGGTCTACCACCCAGACGTTGCGCTCGAAGGAGCCGCCGCCTTCCTCGCCGAAGAACGAATCACCGGGAAACAGCTCGCTCAGGCGGCTGCGGATCAGCTCCTCGACCTCCGCGTCGGTCGCCGTCAGGAAATCCTGTGGTCCCTTGAAATCGGGGCGCTGCGAGCGGGGCCGCTCCAGGAAGCGCTTGCGCGCCAGCACGCCCGCCTCGCGGGCGATCGCGCAGGCCGCGGCGAATCTCATATCCAGACTTTCTGTTGTCATCGCGTGGGGGCGTCCTTCTGGATCAAATTCGGGCTGTCCATTGTTATGAAGCGGTCATGGATCCGTGAGAGAATGGAGAATCGTTCGGCCTGAGGCCGATAGCGGTCACACCTTTCTCAAATTGACCCTTTATTAGCCGGCTCAAATCATCTACGTTACAAACTATCCTGATAGGAATTCTACTCTCGTCGAATGCCCCAGACACCTAAAGAAGAACTCAGCCAGGTTGCGGCCCTCCCTTTCCGGATCAAGAACGGCAAGGTCGAGGTGCTTCTCGTCACGTCCCGCGAGACCAAGCGCTGGCTGATTCCGAAGGGTTGGCCCATGAAGGGCAAGAAGCCTCACAAGGCGGCCGCGCAGGAGGCCGAGGAGGAGGCCGGCGTCAAGGGCGAGATCGGAAGCCGGCCCCTGGGCTCCTACGATTACTGGAAGCGCCGCGCCGCCCATTTCGACCTGTGCCGCGTCAACGTCTATCCGCTCGAGGTCTCCAAGCAGCTCAAGTCGTGGCGCGAGAAGGGGCAGCGCCAAGCGCGATGGTTCGACGTCGAGGAGGCTGCCCATCAGGTGCTTGAGCCTGCTCTGGCCGAACTTATCCGGAGTTTGCCGGAGCATGTGCAACCGCTCGCGGCGGAGTAGCGGCAGTTTTTGCCGCCTAGAAGGGAACGCAAAGCCCCCCAAGAAGTCTTTCCACTGACGAACGCGGTCGAGCGGCGGAGCTTGGCTATCTGCAGGCATGTGAGGAGATTTCAATGAAGGCGCTTGTTTGGCATGGCACCACCGATATCCGTTGCGATTCGGTTCCCGATCCGCAGATCGAGCATCCCCGCGACGCGATCATCAAGGTGACGAGCTGCGCCATTTGCGGCTCCGATCTCCATCTCTACGACCACTTCATGCCGGGCATGAAATCCGGCGACATCATGGGCCACGAGACCATGGGCGAGGTCGTCGAGGTCGGCTCCGAGACCAAAGGCAAGCTGAAGGTCGGCGACCGGGTCGTCATCCCCTTCACGATCATCTGCGGCGAGTGCGATCAGTGCAAGCGCGGCAATTTCTCCGTCTGCGAGCGAACCAACCGCAACGGTCACATCGCCGCCAAGGCCTTCGGCCACACCACGGCGGGCCTCTTCGGCTACACGCATCTGACGGGCGGCTATCCCGGCGGGCAAGCCGAGTACCTGCGGGTGCCCTTCGCCGACACCACCCACATCAAGGTGCCGGACGGCATTCCCGACGAAAAGCTCCTCTTCCTCAGCGACATCTTCCCCACGGGCTGGCAGGCGGCCGTCCAGTGCGACATCCAGCCGACCGACACGGTCGCCATCTGGGGCGCAGGGCCGGTCGGTCAGATGGCGATCCGCAGCGCCATTCTTCTCGGCGCCAAGCAGGTGATCGTGATCGACCGGATTCCCGAACGCCTCGCCATGGCGGAGGCGGGCGGCGCCGTGACCATCAATTTCGACGAGGAGAGCGTGATCGAGCGTCTCAACGAGCTCACCAACGGCAAAGGCCCCGAGAAATGCATCGACGCGGTCGGCATGGAGGCCCATGCCGCCGGCACGGTGGATGCCATGTACGACCGGGTGAAGCAGGCGACCATGATGGAGACGGACCGTCCGCACGTTCTGCGCGAGATGGCCTATGTCTGCCGCCCCGCGGGCACGCTGTCGGTTCCAGGCGTCTATGGCGGCCTGCTCGACAAGATCCCCTTCGGAGCCATCATGAACAAGGGCCTGACCATCCGCACGGGCCAGACCCATGTGAACCGCTGGACCGACGACCTCCTGCGCCGCATCGAAGAGGGCCAGATCGATCCGTCCTTCGTCATCACGCACACCGTGTCCCTCGATGAGGGGCCGGACATGTACAAGATCTTCCGCGACAAGCAGGACGGCTGCATCAAGGTCGTCCTCAAGCCCTGACAGGTGAGATCATGCGCTACGAAACCGAAAGAACGCGCCGCCGTGGTCACGCCGACACGGCAACCGACACTCTGGCCCGTGGGCTCGGGCTGTTCTCCATTGCTCTCGGGATCGCCCAGATCGCCGCGCCTCGCGCATTGGCGCACACGCTCGGCATGAAGGGGCAGGAGGGGCTGATTGCCGGCTATGGCCTTCGCGAGATCGCCACCGGTATCGGCATTCTCGCCTCGAAGGATCCGACGCCCTGGATCTGGGGGCGTGTCGCGGGCGACGGGCTCGACCTTGCAACGCTCGCCACGGCTCTCGAAGGCAACAACCCGAAGAAGGGCAATGTCGGCGTCGCCATGGCGGCTGTGGCCGGCGTGACGGCGCTCGATGTCTACTGCGCCCAGACCCTGAGCCGGGAGAGCCCGCATCCGCTGCCGCCGCTGCAGGATTATTCGAACCGCACCGGCTATCCGCGCGGTCTCGAACAGAGCCACGGCGTTGCCCGCGATTTCGAAGTGCCGCGGGACTTCCGCACGCCTGAGGCCCTGCGCCCCTACACGCAACCGGAAGCACCTCGACATCCGCAGCCGTCCATGTAACTTCGCGGCATGGCAAAGCCGCAGGTTTTTACGATCGGGTACGAGGGAGCGGACGTGGACCGCTTCCTCGCCACCTTGAAGGATGCAGGAGTCGGAACGCTCGCGGACGTGCGCGCGGTCGCACTCTCGCGCAAGCGGGGGTTCTCCAAGTCCGCCCTGCGCGATGCCTTGGCGAACCAGGGCATCGGCTATCAGCATTTCATCAAGCTTGGAACGCCCAAGGAAGGGCGCCAGGCGGCGCGCGCCGGGGATGGCGACCTGATGCGCCGGATCTATTGCAACGAGGTCCTGGTGACCGAACCGGCCCAAGAGGCCTTTCGGGAACTCGAGGCGCTGGCCGAGGCCCAGCCGATCTGCCTTCTCTGTTTCGAGCGTGATCCTGCCAACTGCCACCGCCGCGTTCTGGCGCAGCACCTCGCGGAGAGAGGCTTCGAGACGGTGGATCTGACCGTTCTCTGAGGCTACACAAGACAGGGCAGGGGGACAGTCATGCAGGCAATCGTCACGGCCGTGAGCAGCAGCGCGAGCCACAGCTTCAGCAAACCCAACCGCGACGTCATCCGGCTTCTCGCCGGTCTCGGCGTTGAGGGCGACGCGCATCTCGGTACGACCGTCAAGCATCGTTCGCGCGTGGCCAAGGATCCGAGCCAGCCGAACCTGCGGCAGGTTCATGTGATCCACGCGGAACTCCACGATGAGCTGCGCGAGGCCGGATTCGATGTGTCCGCCGGCGACCTGGGCGAGAACGTCACCATGCGCGGAATCGATCTGCTCGGCCTGCCGGCGGGCACTCGCCTTCGCTTCGGCTCGGGCGCCGTGATCGAGGTGACGGGGCTGCGCAATCCCTGCATCCAGATCGACCGTTTCCAGAAAGGCCTCATGAAGGCGGTGCTCGGCAAGGACGAACAGGGCAATCTCATCCGCAAGTCCGGCATCATGGCGATCGTCCTGGAGGCCGGGGAGGTAAGGCCGGGCGATGCCGTTCAGGTCGAATTGCCGCCCGCGCCGCATCGACCGCTCGAGGTCGTCTGAAAGCGTCGATCTCGCTGAAACAAAACCACGGTTGCCAAGTTGAACGAACTGCACTACGTTTGTGCATAGGTTTAATTTCTAGAGAGGGAGGACTGCATGGCTTCTATCCGCTTGCTGAACGTTCCTCCCGCGTCCAAACTTTAGTTCGGACCGTGCGGGGCTCCGAGGCCCGGCAAACCTTATCAAGCCTTCACAATTTATGATCTTCGAGCGATCTTGGGCGCCGTCAACGGGTGTTCCTTCTGTCGCTCCTTGAAATTCCGGGGAGAGGTGCGCGCTCCGAGTGCCGCCTGTTCGCTTCCATGAAACAGCAGAAGAAGAGCGGGGACGCCACCCGCGATGTCCTGAGATTCACGTTCCAACACTGGCGCGAAGAACCGCGCTACGTGGTGCTGATCGTCGTCACCATGATGGTTTCGACTTTGGCCGACGTGTTCATGCCCGTCTTCGCAGGACGGCTCGTCGATGCCATCTCCATGGGAGGCAACGACCGTGACGCGGCGCTTCATGCCGCCCTCGTCGCGTTCGCCTTCATGACCGGCCTCGGTCTGCTCATGATCGTCATGCGCCATCTGGCATTCTACGGCATCGTGGAGCTGACGCTGTGCGTCATGGGACGCGTGGCGCAGGATGCGTTCGCGCGTGTCCAGCGCTTCTCGACGGATTGGCACGCCAATTCCTTCGCCGGCTCCACCGTCCGCAAGATCACGCGCGGCATGTGGGCGCTCGACCTGATGCACGACACGCTTCTCCTGGCGCTGCTGCCTTCTCTCACGGTGCTTGCCGGCTCGATGATCGTGCTCGGCCTGCGCTGGCCGGTCATGGGCGTCGTCATCGGGGTGAGCGCGCTCGCCTATATCGTCATGACGGGCTTCCTGGCGACGCGCTATGTCGCGCCTGCGGCGCGGCTGGCGAATGCCTGGGATACACGCGTCGGCGGTACCCTGGCCGATGCCCTGAGCTGCAATCCCGTCGTGAAGGCCTTCGGGGCCGAGATCCGCGAGGACCAGCGCCTCACCTGGGTCCTGCGCAAGTGGCAGAGCCGCACGCGCCGTCTCTGGCAGCGAGGCACCAACAGCGGCACGGTGCAGTTCATCGCCCTGCTCGGCATCCGCGCGGCCATCATCGGCACCGCGATCTGGCTGTGGTGGGACAATCGCGCGACGCCGGGCGATCTTGCCTACGTGCTCACGACCTATTTCGTGATCCACGGCTACCTGCGCGACGTGGGCATGCATATTAACAACCTGCGCCGTTCGGTGAACGACATGGAGGAACTCGTCGAGATTCATCGCGAGCGCGTCGGCGTGCCGGATCGTCCCGATGCGAAGCCCATTCGCATCTCGCGCGGCGAGGTCGCGTTCGATCACGTCACGTTCCACTACGCGGGGCATGACACGCCGCTCTACCGGGACCTGTCACTGACGATCCGGGCGGGTGAGCGCGTCGGCCTCGTCGGCCCGTCGGGTTCAGGCAAGACGACCCTCGTGAAGCTCATCCAGCGTCTTTACGACGTGACCGGCGGGAAGATCCTGATCGACGGTCAGAACATCGCGCAAAGCGAGCAGGCGTCCCTGCGCGCGCAGATCGCCATCGTGCAGCAGGAGCCGATCCTGTTTCACCGCACGCTGGCCGAGAACATCGCCTATGGACGTCCCGGCGCATCCATGGCGGAGATCGAGCGCGCGGCGCGGCTGGCCAACGCACACGACTTCATCGTCAACTTGCCCAAGGGCTACTCGACCCTCGTGGGCGAGCGCGGCGTGAAGCTCTCGGGCGGCGAACGTCAGCGGGTTGCCATCGCGCGCGCCTTCCTGGCCGATGCGCCCATCCTGATCCTGGACGAGGCGACCTCGGCGCTCGATTCGGAATCGGAGGTTCTGATCCAGCAGGCCATGGAACGGCTCATGGTGGGGCGCACCTCTATCGTGATCGCGCACCGCCTCTCCACGGTGCGCGCTCTCGACCGCATCCTCGTCTTCGACAAGGGGCGGATGGTGGAGGAGGGGGATCATCTCACGCTGTATCGCAAGGGCGGCCTTTACCGGCGCCTCTGCGATCATCAGGGGTTGGATCTCGCAAAGGCGCCCCGGTCCGACGTGGCCGCCGAGTAGGGCATCTGGACAAGATCCTTTTGGAATCTTAAGGAAAATCCCATGTTCGAAGTCAAAGACATTCCCCTTTCCGACAACAAGCGGGACTTCTATGCCTCGCTCGCCCAGCAGCTCACCGGACTTCTGGAGGGCGAGCCGGATGCGATCGCGAATGCGGCCAACATGTCGGCCCTGATCTATCAGTTCCTGCCGGATCTGAACTGGGCCGGATTCTATTTCATGCGTGGCCCGGAACTCGTTCTCGGTCCCTTCCAGGGCAAGACGGCCTGCGTGCGCATCGCCGTCGGGCGCGGCGTGTGCGGGACCGCCGTCGAGCGCAAGGAATCCATCGTCGTTCCCGACGTCCATGCGTTTCCGGGCCACATCGCCTGCGACAGTGCCTCCCGGTCCGAGCTTGTCGTGCCTCTCGTCAAGGACGGTCGCGTCCTCGGTGTGCTCGATCTGGACAGCCCGAACCCGAACCGGTTCGACGAAGAGGATCGCGAAGGCTGCGAGACGCTCGTGCAGATCTATCTCGCGGCTTCCGAGCTGGCGCTTTAACCGACACATGCAGCCCGCCTATACCGACACCTATTACAGCCGCACCACCGCCACGCCGGAACGTTATCCGGCGGCAGCGGGACGCATCGAGGCGGATGTCTGCATCGTCGGCGGTGGGCTCGCCGGCCTGACCGCGGCATTGAAGCTGGCGCGCAGCGGGCGCAAGGTCGTGCTGCTCGAAGCCCAGCGCGTGGCGTGGGGCGCCTCCGGCCGCAACGGCGGGTTCGTCTCCGCCGGCTATGCCACGGGGCTTGTCGCCATAGAACGCCGGGTCGGGCCCGATCAGGCGCGGGAGCTGTTTCGTCTCTCCATGGAGGGCGTGGAGATCGTCCGCAACACGATCGACGTGCTTGGGATCAGAGATGCGCATTCTGTCCCGGGCATCGCGAAGGCGCTGCGATATGACTCGCGCGGAGCCCTCAAACAGACGAGCGAGCGCCAGCAGAGCGAATTCGGGCTGCAGCTCCGCTACTTGCCCAGGGATGAGGTGAGGGAGCTTTTCATCTCTCCCAAGTATCACGAAGCGGTCCTCGACGAAGGCGCCTTCCACTTCCATCCGCTGAACTATGCACGCGCGCTGGCCCGCGAGGCGTCCCGGCTCGGGGCGGCGATCCATGAGCACTCGCCTGTGGTGGCCGCCGATCTCGATGGTGCCCGCAAGATCGTGCGCACGAAAAGTGCCGAGATCGCGGCCGAGCATGTGGTGTTCACGACGGGTGGCTATACCGGTGGCGTGCTGCCCGCGCTGCAGCGTTCGTTCCTGCCGATTGCCACCTACGTTCTGCTGACCGAACAGGCGCCGGAACTGGTGCAGGGCGCGATCCGGACCCGGGCGGCCATTCTCGACGATCGTCGGGCAGGGGATTATTACCGACTCGTCGACGGCGGAAACCGGATCCTCTGGGGCGGGCGCATCACGACGCGCACGACCGATCCACGCGACATTGCGGCTCTTCTCCGGCGCGAGATGGTGACGACATATCCGCAACTGTCGGACTTGCAGGTGGAGATCGCCTGGTCGGGCCTCATGGCTTACGCCAGGCACCTGATGCCGCAAATCGGCCAGTGGAAGCCGGGTGTCTGGTACTGCACGGCCTTCGGCGGCCACGGCATGAACACCACCGCGATCGGCGGCACGGTCATCGCGGAAGGACTAACGGGCGAAAGCGATCGCTATCGCCTCTTTGCGCCCTTCGATCTGGCATGGAATGGCGGCATCTTCGGTCGCGCCGCGGTTCAGCTTACCTATTGGAGCTATCAGGCCGCCGATGCGGTCAAGGAATTTCGTGCTCGCTGAAAAACTTGAAAGCGATACTCAATTACATCTTCGCGGCGGATGCGACGACCCATAGACAGCTGACGCTGAACGCGAGAGCGATCATGTTCATCAAATAGGCCAAGGCATCATTGGCCGGGTGGCGTTTGCCCGTTTCTTCCATCGCGCTTCCTTTCAAGTCGGAAGGTCTTGCGCTTTGGATAATGCCTAAGCTCGCTTTCTGTCCAGATGGTTAACACATAATTTTCGCTCAGCCGCCGATCAGGTCGTGGATCGTGCCGAGACGCTGGCTCTCGCGGGAGCAGTCGTTCCTCTGCCACGCCTTCGAGTTCGCCTGCGCCGAGCTCGCCATCGAACACTGGCGTTCAGGCGCTGTGAGGCAGTCCATAACCAAGCGTGGTGGGTTAGCCAGTTATCTAGAGCGATCTAAAGGCGATCAGCCGAAGCCAAATAGAAACATGGGTCGAGTTGTGGGCTCATTCTGAGAAACTCTCTGAAATTCCACCCAAATCAACGACTTCTTTTTTGGATATGGCGGAGGGAGCGGGATTCGAACCCGCGATACGGTTTCCCGTATACACACTTTCCAGGCGTGCGCCTTCAACCACTCGGCCACCCCTCCAGCATGAGCCTCTTAAGGCTCCAGAAACCTCGGCCCGTCGTGCGGAACGGACAGGTTCTCCCCGATATCATCGGCAGAGCGCTCGTGTATCGCCAAACCGGGGGGAAAGGCAAGACCGAACTTGTGACAAATTAGCCGGAATCGCCTTTGCCATTGCGGCAAAACGCTCTAGATAATTCCCCCTCTGTTCATAGAGGTATCTTCCTTTGAAGTTCCTAGCGCGTAGCCTTGGCCTCCTGCTTATCGCGGCAGGGTTCGTCGGACTGGTGATCGACGGCACCCGATCCATCGTCAACAATGCTGTATCGTTCGAATCCATCGGGAAGGTGGCGGGCGTTCTTTCTCCCAACGGGCTGGCTGAGCTCGAGGGAAGCATCGCTCAGCGCGGATATCCCTGGCTGTGGGATCCGATTGCTACCTATGTCCTGCAGATGCCCGCTTCGGTCACGGCCTTCTTGCTGGGTGCGCTTCTGATGTGGGTCGGCCAGAAGCCCCTGGAGCCGATCGGTTATCTCGCGGGCCGTTGAGCCTGTTCTTTCACGGGAAGGTGACGGTGGGGCTCTCGCGCTCACGCGCAGGAGTGCTTACATCAGCGAGGTCACGCGAGGGACCTCCATGTTCAGCTTCCGCAAACGACTCGACCTGCCCAACGCCGCTGAGGCGCTGCCCGGCCGCACCAGCCCGATCCCGACGGCTGAAAAGCACTTCATCAACGATCGCCCCCTCCAACCGCCCTATCCCGACGGAATGGAAAAGGCCGTATTCGGCCTCGGCTGCTTCTGGGGCGCTGAGCGCAAGTTCTGGCAGCTGGGCGACGGTATCTGGATCACTGCCGCGGGTTATGCCGCAGGCCTCACGCCGAACCCGACCTACGAGGAGGTCTGCTCCGGCCTGACTGGGCACAATGAGGTCGTGCTGGTGGTTTACGACCCGAAGGTGGTCTCCTACGAGACCCTGCTGAAGACCTTCTGGGAGAACCACGATCCGACGCAGGGCATGCGCCAGGGCAACGATACGGGCACCCAGTACCGCTCCGGGATCTATGTGTTCGATGAGGCTCAGAGAAAGGCTGCCGAGGCCTCCAAGGCGGCTTACGACGAGGCACTCGCGGCCAAGGGCTACGGGCCGATCACGACGGAAATCCTCGATGCGGGGCCGTTCTACTTCGCTGAGGACTACCATCAGCAATATCTGGCCAAGAACCCGAACGGCTATTGCGGTCTCGGCGGCACGGGCGTGTCCTGCCAGATCGGCGTCGGGGTCGCGGCCGAATAGGCGCGGCTTCTAGGCAAGATGGTAGAGCGGCCTGCGTCTACGTGGATGCGGGCCGCTTTCCTCAACATGTCTCCAAACTGCGACGCAGGACCCGGGTCGAGCTAGAGCATCGGACGTGCAATCGAACGCACGTCCGATGCTCTCACTTTCGGGTTTGACGCATCTTTCCACACAAAACCGGTTCCCACTTTTGCGTTCGATGCTCTAGCGGACGATAAGCGTGTGCGGGAGAAGCTGCTCGGAGGGGTATTCACCGGCCCACAGGGATTGCAACTGATCCAGGACCTTGGCGCCGAAATCGGCATAGGGGATGTGGACCGAGGTCAGCCAGGGGGCGATCCAGGCATTGAGCTTGTTGTCGTCGACGCCGACGACCCTGCAATCTTCAGGGATGCGGACCTTGGTTTCCAGAGCGAGACGGTAAGCGCCATAGGCCATGAGATCGCTCGGACAGAACAATCCCTGGGGCCAGGAGTGTCCGTTCACGAGCCTCTGAGCGGCAGCGTAGCCAACCTCCAGATGCGACAGCCCGGGCGCCTCGGCTTGCCGGACGGCTTCATCGGACAGGCCAAGCTCCTCAAGGCGTGTGATGAATCCTCCCACGCGATCGCGCGTCGCCGATGATCCCTGGGTTGGGTAGATGACCCCGAATTCCTCGATCCCGCGTGCCCAAAGATGGTCGGCCGCATCCCGCCCGGCGCGGCGGTTGTCGATGCCCACGAAGGCTCCCCCTCCGTCGGGGTTTCGGCGTCCGACGAACACGATGGGGTCGCCGCGGCTCACGGAGGCCGACAGTGCCTCGCTGCGTACCGGGTTGACGACGATATAGCCCTGAACGACCTGCGACCGCATCACGTGCAGATATTCATCCTGAAGATCGGCACGATCATGCGTGTCGCACAGGATCATGACGTAGCCCGCCGAGCGGAGAGCCGTCTCGACCGAGGCCGCGATGGCGGCCATGGCCGGGTTGTCGAGGTTGGGAGAAAGCATGGCGACGACGCGGCTTTCCCGCCTGCGCAACGTCCGGCCTACATGGTTCGGCCGATAGCCGAGCGCTGCCACGATCTTTTGAACCCGCTCGACGGTCTCGGCAGAGGCTCGACGGGTTTCGCCGTTCACAATGCGTGATACAGTAGCAACGGAGACCCCGGCTTGAGCCGCTACCGTCGCCAGTGAAACAGGTTCTTGGCCGATGAGCTTCTGCTTGTTCATGCCACCTTGTTCACCACATTCGCGGGTCCTGTCGAGAGCTCCGATGCACTCACCAGGATGCTTATACCAAAGAATGATAGACAGTTTAGGCAAACGTTTGCCAAAGTCCAAGTGCAGGATGGGCATCATGGCGGATGTGCCGCCCGCAAGCAGTCACTGATTGATGCATGGGTAGAGCGGAATCTCGCCCAACCCTGGCTTCAGCGAACTTCTCCGCTGGAGGGATGACGTCGACTACCAGAGAAGGGGTTCAATGAGATCTGATGCCCCTGTGGCGCCACAGATCCGAGCAAATCTGGACGTTCGATAAGAATACATAAGGGAGGAAACCATGAAGGGTACAACGATGCTCCTGGGCTGCGCCTTATTCGCAGCAAGCCTTGGGGTCGGCCATGCTCAAGCACAAACAACGCTGCGGATGACCTGGTACTCGGACGGGAACGAGGGGGAGGTCATGTCCGATCTTCTTCGCCGATTCGAGGAGCAGAACAAGGGCATCAAGGTCGTTCTTGATCAGGTCCCGTTCAAAGCCATCAACGAGAACCTCCCTGTCCAGCTCGCGGCAGGGCAGGGGCCGGATCTTGCGCGCGTCGCGGATCTCGGAGGCGTTGCCCGTTACATGCTCGATCTGCGTCCTCATCTGAAGGATGCAGCCTATTTCGAGACCAATTTCGGCCCCTTCCTCGAATGGATGCGGGTCCCGGGCGACACGAGCTCGATTCCGGGCTTCATGACCCAGCTCACCCTGACGGGCCCCTTCGTGAACAAGACCTTGTTCGAGCAGGCCAATGTTCCCATGCCCGGTCCGAAGGCGACCTGGGAGGAATGGGCGAAAGCCGCGAAGGATGTCGCGGCCAAGGTGCAGGCGCCATTTCCGATCGCCATCGATCGGTCCGGACATCGGTTCTTCAGCCTTGCCATCACGCAGGGCGCGAAGGTGTTCAACGACAAGGGCGAGCCCGCCGTCGTCGATGAAGGATTCAAGAAGGGCGCGCAGCTCGTTTTCGACTGGCACAAGAATGGCGTGATGTCGAAGGAGCTCTGGGGCTCGGTCGCCGGCACGGCCTACCGCGGTGCCAATGACGAGTTCAAGAACGCCCAGGTCGTGATGTACGAGTCCGGCTCCTGGCAGATCGGGCAATTCGACAAGACGATCGGCGACGCCTTCGACTGGGTGGCGGTTCCGACGCCCTGCGGGCCCGCCAACTGCTCCGGCATGCCCGGTGGCGCCGCGCTCGTGGCCATCAAGACGACGCAGCATCCTCAGGAGGTCGCGCGCCTCATGGAGTTCCTCGCCAGCGAGCCGATCGCAGCGGAGTTCTATGAACGCTCCCTCTTCGTGCCGGGACACCTGGGCATTGCCAAGAAGGGCCTCGAGTACAAGAGCGCCACGCCGCAGGGCAAGGCCGCGTTGAAGGTCTTCAACGAAGGCGTCTCTCAGCTCTCGCCGGTCGCAACCAAGCTTCAGGGCTATGTCCACAACCGCGTGATCTTCAATGCGGTGATCAGCCGTCTCGGCCAGGCCATCGCCGGCGAGTCCACGCTCGACGAGGCCTACCAGCGCATCGAGTCGGATGTGCAGCAGCAGATTGCTGAGCGTACCAGGAAGTAAAGCCTGCAACCTGCTCCGGGCGACTGCGCCCGGAGCATTCCCGCTCTGGCTGAGGACACCATGACCCTCACGTCGAAGACCTCTCCGGCGACATCGCCGGCTCCGGCAGCAAGCCTCGCGCCATCGGGCGGAACGAACCCCGTCCTGAAACTGGTCACCCGGGTTCTCGACTGGCCGATGGCGGGTCTGCAGCGCCTCATCGGCGAGCGGCGGATGCCCTATGTCTTCCTTCTGCCGAACCTCGTGTTCTTCGGCCTCTTCGTGTTCGTGCCGATCGCTATCAACTTCGTCTATTCGGTCACCGGCGGTCCGGCCCTGTTTCCGTCCGAGCGTCCCTATGTCGGTGCCGGCCAGTATTCGTATCTGTTCGATTGCGGGTCCTACGTGGATCCGAACACCTGCCGCGAGGACCATTTCTGGCGCGGCGTCTACAACACGCTCTTCTTCTCCTTCTTCCAGGTCGTCGCAATGGTAGGGCTGTCGCTCCTGACGGCCGTCGTGCTCAACATGAAGATCCGCGGCCGCGGCTTCTTCCGCGCGGTCTATTTCTTCCCCGTGCTGCTGTCTCCCGTCGTGGTGGCGTTGATCTGGAAGTGGATCCTGCAGCGGGACGGCCTTTTGAACGCCGCCATCATGGGCCTGGGCGGCGACAGGACGCTCTTTCTGGCGGAGCCCGGCTGGGCGATGTTCTGGGTCATCTTCGTATCGGTCTGGGCTCATATGGGGTTCTACACCCTCATTCTGCTGGCGGGGCTCCAGGCCATTCCGACGGATATCTACGAGGCGGCCGAGATGGACGCGACGCCCCGGTGGCGCGTGTTCTGGCGCCTTACCCTGCCGCTGCTCTGGCCCAACCTCATCGTCGTGATCGTCCTGTCCCTGATCCGCGCCGTGCAGACCTTCGACGAGGTCTTCGTGCTCACCGGAGGCGGACCGGGAACATCCACCCTCATGGTCGTGCAGTACATCTACGAGACGGCATTCTCGAACCAGGTTCAGAATTTCGGTCTCGCGGCGGCGGCATCCGTTGTCCTCGGCATCGTGCTCTTCGCCCTGACACTGGCGCAGCTCGCCTTCACGCAACGCAAGTCCTCGTGAGGCCGTTATGAACATCGCTCATCTCGTCTCCGCCCGCCGCAATCCCAAGGGATGGCACTGGACCGACATCGCCGCCTACGCGTACCTGCTGCTCGGCGTGGTCCTGATGTTCGGGCCCGTGTTGTGGCTGGTCCTGTCGTCGTTCAAGACGCAGGCGAGCCTTCTGGAGTTTCCTCCCTCCCTTCTGCCCCTGTCGCAGAAGGAGGTTGTCGTGACAGGCTATCCGCAGCCGCTGCCTTTGTTTACGGTGACGATGGAGGACGGGACCAAGCGCGAGCTCGCGCAAGTTCGGCGGATCGGCATCCAGGCGCAGATGATTGATCCGGCCAATCCAAGTCAGCAATTCAGGGTCCCCATCGACAAACGCACCCCCGTCCGCCAATTCTCCCTGGCGACGGAGAATTATTCGGAGCCGCTGCAACGGTTCGCTTTTCCGCGGTTTCTCGCCAATTCGGTTTTCGTGACCGTGGTCGCGACCCTGATCACGCTTCTGATCAACTCCATGGCGGCCTATGCTCTTTCGATCTATGAGTTCAAGGGCAAGAACGCCGCCATGCTCATGGTGATCGGAACGCTCATGATCCCGATCACCATCATCTTGGTGCCGGTCTATCTCGTCGTGACCAAGCTCGGGCTCGTCAATTCGCTCTGGGCCGTGATCCTGCCGGGCGCGGCGACGCCGACGGGCGTGTTCCTCCTGCGTCAATATATGCTGACCTTGCCGCGCGATCTCATCGAAGCGGCCCGCATGGACAAGGCATCAGAGTGGCAGATCTACTGGCGGATCGTGATGCCCCTGACCCTACCGGCACTTGCGGTCCTGACGATCTTCTCGATCATGTGGCGTTGGAACGAGTTCCTGTGGCCGCTCGCCGTGCTGACGAAGACGGAATCCTACACGCTGCAGATCGGCCTCAATGCCTTCCAGGGCGAATTGCAGACCCAGTGGCAGTATCTCCTGGCGATGACCGTGATGACCCTGACCCCAGTCGCTCTCGTCTTCGTGTTCCTGCAACGCTTCATCACCACCGGTATCGCCAATACCGGGATGAAATAACCGGACTGGATGAATCATGGCAGAGCTGCAACTCACCGACATCAAGAAATCCTACGGCGCCACTACGATCATTCATGGCATCGATCTTGCTATCGACGACGGCGAGTTCGTGGTGTTCGTCGGTCCGTCCGGCTGCGGAAAGTCCACGCTTCTGCGCATCATCGCCGGGCTGGAGACGGTCAGCGGCGGTGATATCCGGATCGACGGGAAGAGCGTGACGAACGTGCCGGCCTCAGACCGCGGACTGGCGATGGTGTTCCAGTCCTATGCGCTCTATCCGCATATGAGCGTTTACAAGAACATGGCCTTCGCTCTCGAGAACATGGGCCTCGGCCAGCCTGAAATCGATCAGCGCGTCCGCCGCGCGGCTCAAATGCTCCGGCTGACCGATTACCTCGACCGCAAGCCAAAGGCTCTCTCGGGGGGGCAGCGCCAGCGCGTTGCGATCGGACGCGCCATCGTGCGCGATCCCAAGATCTTCCTGTTCGACGAGCCACTGTCGAATCTCGACGCGGAGCTGCGTGTCGCGACGCGCAAGGAGCTCGCCGCCCTGCACGGGGAGATCGGTGGCACCATGATCTACGTCACGCACGATCAGGTCGAGGCCATGACTCTGGCCGATCGCATCGTGGTGCTGCATTCGGGGCGTATCGAGCAGATCGGCACGCCGCTCGAAGTCTACAATCATCCGGCCAACCTTTTCGTGGCAGGTTTTATCGGCTCGCCCCGCATGAACCTGCTCCCGGGCCGCGTGGCGGCGTCGGGTCAAGTCGTGATAGGGGCCGACGCGCGGACAATTTCCGTGCCTTCGACCGGGCATGCGTCCGCGGGGGACAGCGTCACGCTGGGTGCACGTCCCGAACATATCGATGTCGTAGACGAAACCGAGGCGGATCTCGCCATCACGATCGACTTGGTGGAGCAGCTCGGTGGCGAGACATACCTGTATGGGTCTGGTCCTGGCCTGCCGCAGATCACTGTGCGCCAGAATGGTCAGGCCACATACGACCGGAGCCACAGGATCGGGCTGCGGCTCAAGCGCGATGCGCTTCACCTGTTCGACGCAGACGGAAACGCGATCCGGATTCGCTGATATTCCTGAGGAGACCTTTTTCGATGAAAGCATTGACTGAGGGCCGCTATAGCGGCCGCGACGGAATCTGGGCCGTGTTCGAATTGGGCTGGAACACGCAGATGCGCATCGGGATTCTCGAGCATGACATCGGACGGGTCATCCTGAAGCGTGACGGCGGCCATCGTCTCGATCGGGGCTGGAGCATCGCGCCCAACGGGGGCGAGCCGTCGTACGAAGGCAGAGCAAGGGATTCCGTGGAGGGGTTTGCCTGCCCGGAAGCATCCGTCACGGAACAGGACGGTACCGTGGTGCTTGCCGCTAAAGGCCTGACGGCTATCGTCACCTTGTCTCCCTTCGGAATTGCCTGGCACCGGACCGGCGAGAATCGTCCCTTCCTGCAGGATCGTCGGACGCAGGCTTATTTCGTGTCGCGCAAGACCGGCGCGCTTCAGCACGTCATGGCGCGCGATGATCAGGAGCGCCATTACGGCCTGGGCGACAAGGCGGGGCCTCTCGATCATACGGGCCGCCGCTTCAAAATCGACGCCGTCGACCCCTGCGGGTTCGATGCGGAGCTCAGCGACCCGCTCTACAAGATGATCCCGTTCCTCATGGTCGACGGGCCAACGGGCGCTCACGGCATCTTCTACGACAATCTCGCCGTCGGCGAGATGGACCTCGGCTGCACGATCGACAACTATCACGGGCCGTTCCGGTCCTACAGCGCGCAGGACGGCGACCTCGACTTCTATGTGATGGCGGGCCCCAGCGTGCCGGATGTGGTGCGGCGGTTCTCCTGGCTCACGGGCGGTCAGGCCTTCGCACCGAAATGGTCTCTCGGCTTCGCCACCACGTCGATGACCATCGCGGATGCGCCCGACGCCGATGCGAGGATCACCGACTACATCGAGAAGTGCCGCCATCATCAGATCCCCTGCGACAGCTTCCATTTCGGCTCGGGCTATACCTCCATCGGCCATCGCCGCTATGCCTTCAATTGGAACCGCGACAAGTTTCCCGATCCGGCAGGCACCATGCGCCGGCTGAAGGAAGCCGGCATGCAGCCGGTCACCAATCTCAAGCCTTGCCTCCTGGACGATCATCCTCGGCTGAACGAGGCGATGGAGCAGGGGATCCTCGTCAAGGACGGCGCGACGGAGCAGCCGGCCGTGGCTCAGTTCTGGGACGGCCTGGGCTTCCACGTCGACTTCACCAATCCCAATGGCCGCACCTGGTGGCGGAACGGCATTCAATCCGCCCTCCTGGATTATGGTGTCGTCACGATCTGGAACGACAACAACGAATACGAGATCTGGGACGAGGATGCAGTGTGCAACGGCGACGGGCGCCCGTTCCCGCAGGTTTTGGCGCGGGCCGCGCAGCCGCTTCTCATGACGAAGCTGTCCTACGAGGCGCAGGCGGCCCATACGCCAGGAAAGCGACCCTATGCCATCACGCGCGGGGGAGCGGCGGGCCTGTGGCGCTATGCGCAGACATGGTCCGGCGACAACGAGACCGCCTGGAAGACTCTTCGGTTCAATCTGACTCAAGGGCTCAACATGAGCCTGTCCGGCATGTTCAACATCGGGCATGACGTGGGCGGGTTCCACGGGCCCAGCCCGAATGCTGAGCTGTTCTGCCGCTTCGTCGAGTTCTGCGCGCTCTGGCCACGCATGGTCATGAATTCCTGGAAGGACGACGGCATCGTCAACCTTCCCTGGATGCACGAGAGCGTCATTCCGCAGGTTCGGGACGTGATCAAGCTGCGCTATCGGCTGATGCCCTATCTCTACACCCAGATGTGGCGTGCCTCACGCGAGAACGAGCCGGTCGTGCGCCCGCTGTTCTACTCCTTCCCTGAAGATCGTTCGGCTCTCGATGTGCAGGACAGCTTCATGATGGGACCGGATATTCTGGTAGCGCCCGTTCTCGAGGAGGGGGCCCAGGACCGACAGGTTTATCTGCCGGAACATGCGGGCGGCTGGTTCGACTTCCACGACGGCCGCCACTTCGAGGGCGGGCAGATCATTACGGTCCAGGCTCCTCTCGGGCGCCTGCCTGTTTTCGTGCGCTGTGGCGCCATCATCCCTGTGACGCGGCAGATCGACGGGATCAAACCGAGCACCGATACGCAGCGCGAGTTGATCGTCTTCGGGGCTCCGCAGGACGTCACCCACGCGGATCTCTATGAGGATGATGGCGATACATCGGACTGGCAGGGTAAAGGCCGGTTGGAGCTTCGCTTCCAGCTCCAGAGAAGCGGTCGGGATTTCGTGATGTCTCTCGACACGAGCGGTGCCTACCGGCCAGCTTTCGACACGGTCTCGATTCATCCTGTCGGCATCGAAGGGCAGATCCGGATTGAAACGCCGGCGGGATCCATCAAAGTCGTGCAGGGTAAACCGGCCTTTCAGGACTGAGAGCGGGTCCTATCGGCTACCGAGCGACGAGAAAGGACATTACCCATGAGACAGGCTTGGCGACGGTTCGATCCTGACGATCCGATCTGTTCGAAATGACACGCCGATCCATCGGAGAGTTGCGGAGCCAGCGCTGGTTCGCCTCGGACGACATGCGCGGCTTCGCGCATCGCCAGCGCACGCAGCAGATGGGCCTGCGGCGGGAAGAGTTCCTCGGCAAGCCCGTCGTGGCCATCATCAATACTTGGAGTGACCTGAGCCCGTGTCATTCGCATCTACGTGACCGCGCCGAGGCCGTGAAGCGCGGTGTCTGGCAGGTGGGCGGCTACCCGGTGGAGCTGCCGGCGCTCTCGGTCGGCGAGGTGATGGTGAAGCCTACCACCATGCTCTACCGCAACTTTCTCGCCATGGAAGTGGAGGAGCTCCTGCGCTCGCATCCCATCGACGGGGCCGTTCTGCTGGGTGGTTGCGACAAGTCCACGCCCGGGCTTCTCATGGGAGCGATCAGCATGGACATCCCGGTCATCTATTGCCCGGCGGGTCCGATGTCCAACGGGCAGTGGCGCGGCCAGAAGACCGGCGCGGGAACTCACACCAAGAAGTATTGGGACGAACTCCGGGCCGGCAACATCACGCAAGACGACTGGGTCGATCTGGAAAGCCGGATGACCCGCTCCATCGGTACCTGTAACACCATGGGAACGGCTTCCACCATGACGTCCATCGTGGACGCCATGGGTCTCACGCTTCCCGGCGCGTCCTCGATCCCGGCCGCCGACAGCGGTCATCCGCGCATGGCTTCCCTCTGCGGCGAGCGCATCATCGAGATGATCTGGGAGGACTGGAAACCGTCGCGGTTTCTCGACGCGAGGAGCTTCCGCAACGGGCTCGTTACATACATGGCGCTGGGCGGCTCCACCAACGCCGCCGTGCACCTGATCGCGATGGCGCGCCGGGCCGGCGTCGACCTGACCCTCGACGACATGTCCGACATGGCCGGGAGGGTTCCGGTTTGCGCCAATCTCTTCCCGTCCGGCGCATACTTGATGGAGGATTTCTATTTCGCCGGCGGATTGCTCGCGCTGCTCAGGAAGCTGGAGAGCCATCTCGACCGGGAGGCCATGACGGTGAACGGCAGGACGCTCGGTGAGAACATCGCCGGGGCCGAGTGCTGGAACGACGATGTCATTCGCGGCGAGGACAATCCCGTCGTCCCGCTCTCGCGCGGCAAGACGCTGGCGCTCCTGCGGGGCAACCTCGCCCCGAACGGCGCCGTCATGAAGTCCTCGGCGGCGAATCCGAAATTCCTCAAACATGTCGGGCCGGCCCTCGTTTTCGACAGCCCCGCTGAGATGAACAAGGCGATCGACGATCCGGATCTCGACATCACGGAAGACACGGTTCTCGTGCTGCGCAATGCCGGCCCCGTCGGGGCGCCGGGCATGCCGGAATGGGGCAATCTGCCGATCCCGAAGAAGCTTCTTCGCCAAGGAGTGCGTGACATGGTGCGCATCTGCGATGGGCGCATGAGCGGCACCCATTACGGCACCTGCATCCTGCACGTTGCCCCGGAGGCGGCCGTGGGCGGCCCTCTGGGATTGCTCAGAACGGGCGACCTCGTCGAGCTCGACGTCGCAGCCGGTCGCCTCGACATGAAGGTCGATGGGGACGAGTTGGAGCGCCGCCGTGCTGAATGGAAGCCGACCGCGCACGTCTATGGCCGGTCCTTCGCGGCCCTCTACCAGCG
This sequence comes from Microvirga lotononidis, assembly GCF_034627025.1. Lineage (NCBI taxonomy): Bacteria > Pseudomonadati > Pseudomonadota > Alphaproteobacteria > Hyphomicrobiales > Methylobacteriaceae > Microvirga > Microvirga lotononidis. Next base: position 2,704,902 of record NZ_CP141048.1, read on the forward strand.
CCATGTCTCGCAGGCCGACCAGGGCTGCGACTTCGATTTCCTCAGCGCGCCCGGCCCGGTGGTCGAGCCGTCCATCTTCTAGGGACCCGCCATGATCGACATTGAGAACCGCTTCAAGGGCTGGCTGAAGGGCGAGGGGCCACGCCCGCCGCTGGGCACTTGGCTCATGGCGGCGGCTCCCGCAAGCGCCGAGGCGATGGGCTACAGCGGCTTCGACTTCCTCGTCGTCGACATGGAGCATGTGCCGATCGAAGTGTCGGATCTCGCCCATATCCTGCGCGCCATCGGCTGCACGCCCGCCGATGCGGTGGTACGCCTCGCCTGGAACGACCAAGTGCTCGTGAAGCGCGTGCTCGATGCCGGGGCTCAGACGATCATGCTCCCGTTCGTTCAGACCGCCGAGGAGGCCCTGCAAGCGGTCTCGTTTGCGAAGTATCCCCCGGAGGGCGTTCGCGGCGTCGCCGCAGTGCATCGCGGGTCGCGGTTCGGCCGCGCCGTGGATTATCTCAAGCGTGCCAACGATCAGGTGGCTGTGATCGTCCAGCTGGAGACGCCGGAGGCCGTCGATCGGCTGCCGGACATCGCGGCCGTTCCTGGCATCGACGCTCTGTTCGTCGGGCCTGGCGATCTCGCGGCTACCCTGGGCCATATCGGCAATATCGCGCATCCCGAAGTTCAGGCGCTGATCGAGAAGGCTGCCAAGATGGCCCGTGCTGCGGGCAAGCCCGTTGGCATCGTTGGCCCCAACCCTGACATGGTGCGCCGCTTCATCGATTATGGCTACAGCTACGTCGCTGTGGCGTCCGACATCGCTATGATGACGAGCCGCGCCTCCGAGTGGCTGGGCGCCCTGCGCGATCAACCTGCACCTTCGGATGCTCCGACCGCAGCCTATTGAGATTGAATTTAAGTCCCCATGGCAATGGCATCCGATTATACAACCGTCCAGTACCATTCTCTCCAGGGCCGCTCCGTCGTCATCACGGGTGGTGCGTCGGGGATTGGCGAGGAGATGGTGAAAGCCTTCGTGTCGCAAGGTGCACGCGTATCGTTCATCGACATTGCGAAGGAACCGGGAGGGGCGCTGGCAAGTGCAACGGGCGCGACCTTCCAGGCGTGCGATGTCACCGACATCCCGGCGCTCCGCGAGGCGCTGGCCAGGATCGAAGGCGATCACGGCGGCATCGATGTTCTCGTCAACAATGCGGGCAAGGACGATCGGCACGATATGGCCGAGATCGAACCCGATTACTGGCGCCAGGCGCTTGCGCTCAATCTCGATCATCAGTTCTTCGCCACGCAGGCGGTCTCGAAAGGGATGGCGGCGCGAGGTTCCGGCTCCATCATCATGCTGGGGTCCATCTCGTGGATGCGGGGCCGTCCCGGCATGGTCGGGTACACGACTGCGAAGGCTGCGATCAATGGCATGACCCGGACCCTCGCCCGCGAGCTCGGGCCGTCCAACATCCGGGTCAACTGCATCGTCCCGGGTGCCATCCTCACGGAGCGCCAGAGACAGCTCTGGCTGACGCCCGAACTGAACCAGCAATTTCTCGATCTCCAGGCTTTGAAGTTCCGGCTCGACGGCAGCCATGTGGCGAAGATGGCTCTGTTCCTGGCCTCCGACGAGAGCATCGGCTGCACGGGGGCGAACTTCATCGTCGACGCAGGCCTGACCCAGAACTGAGAGTGTCCCATGCAGATTCTGACGACCGACGGCGGCTTCGATATCGTTCTCGATGGAAGGCTGATCCTGCGACATCGCATCGATGCGCCGTGTCTTTTCGTGGGGCACGGCGATGCACGGATGGACATGTATCGCGGCAACTTCGACATCGAGGACTATGTCGTCGAACGTACGCCGCTCGCCCATGCGGTCGTCGTCGGATCCGAGATCGGTTTCTCTGCGGCCTCGGGGCAGAAGACCCGTTTGAGCCTTCAGGTCTCGGGCGACGATCAGAACGGCGCCATCGCCTTCCGTTCGGAGGATGGTGCTCTCAACCGGATCTGGATCCGCATCGCGACGGAACAGGGCGAGCATGTCTGGGGCGGCGGCGAGCAGATGTCGTACTTCGACATGCGTGGTCGCCGCTTTCCTCTTTGGACATCGGAGCCAGGGGTCGGCCGCGACAAGACCATGGAAATCACCTTCAAGGCCGATGTTTCCGGCAAGTCGGGAGGCGACTACTGGAACACCAATTATCCGCAGCCGACCTATCTCTCGTCCCGACGCTATGCGCTGCATGTCGAGACGACAGCCTACTCGGCCTTCGACTTCCGCCGAGGGGACTTCCACGAGATCGAAGTTTGGGCCATCCCGGAGCGGATCGAATTCACGGCGCGGCCTTCCTTCGTATCGCTCGTCGAAGCCATGTCCGAGCGCTTCGGCCGCCAACCGCCGCTTCCGGAATGGGTCTATAACGGTGCGATCATCGGCCTGAAAGATGGCGCCCGCTCCTTCGAGCGGCTCGAGGCTATCGTTGCCGCCGGAGCGAAGGTATCCGGCCTCTGGTGCGAGGACTGGATCGGCTTGCGCCACACTACATTCGGGGCGCGTCTATTCTGGGACTGGAAGGCGAACGATGACCGCTATCCTAATCTGCGCGGGCGGATTGCGGAGCTGGAGGAGCGCGACATCCGTTTCCTGGGCTACGTGAACCCCTATCTCGCCGTCGACGGCTCACTGTTCCCGGAAGCAGAGGCTGCGGGCTACTTCGCCAAAGATGAAAACGGAAAGACGGCACTCGTGGATTTCGGCGAGTTCGATTGCGGGGTGGTCGACTTCACCAATTCGGATGCGGCCGCCTGGTTCGCCGAGCGGGTGATCGGGAAGAACATGCTCGATTTCGGGCTCTCCGGATGGATGGCCGATTTCGGAGAGTACCTGCCGATCGACGTGAAGCTATCCAATGGCATCGACGCGAAGCTGATGCACAATGCGTGGCCGACGCTCTGGGCCGAGGTGAATGCGCGTGCGGTCGCCAGCCGTGGCAAGACCGGCGAGGCTCTCTTTTTCATGCGTGCCGGCTTCACGGGCGTTCAGAAGCATTGCCCGCTCTTGTGGGGCGGGGACCAGTCGGTCGACTTCACACGACACGACGGCCTTGTGACGGTGATCTCGGGAGCGCTTTCGTCGGGGCTTCTCGGCAATGCCTATCACCATTCGGATATCGGCGGCTACACGAGCCTCTTCGGCAATGTGCGCACGGCGGAGCTCATCATGCGTTGGGCCGAGATGGGCGCGTTCACGCCGGTCATGCGCACCCACGAAGGCAATCGTCCGCGCGACAACCTGCAGATCGACGAGGACCCTCAGGTCCTCGCACATTTCGCCAGGATGACGAGAGTTTACGTCCATCTCTCGCCTTACCTGAAATCGCTCGTGGCGGAGGCCTCGACGCGAGGCCTGCCGGTACAGCGTCCGCTGTTCCTCCATTTCGAGCAGGATCCCCGAACCTACGCCATCCAGGACGCCTATCTCTACGGTTCCGACCTTCTCGTGGCGCCTGTGTGGCAAGCGGGGAAATCGGAGTGGAGCCTCTATCTTCCGGAAGGGGCGGAATGGGTCCATGTTTGGTCCGACAGGACGTTCAGGGGAGGGCAGGACGTCACGGTACCTGCGCCCTTCGGCGAGCCGCCGGTCTTCCATCGGACCGTGTCGGAGTTCGCGGAGCTTTTTGCAGGATTGCGAACTCTCTGAGCGATAAAGAGCGTATGGCCAGTCCGTATTCGCGTGCTGCCAGACCCATTCCATCAGCCTTGGGCTGCCATTCACTGCGAAGCCTTTGCTCCCAACCCGGCTCCATCAATCAACGCTCGATCGCCATTCTCGAACAGAGGGCGTAGGGTGTCACTTGGACGAGAGCGGCCGTCGCGTTTGCGCGAAGTGTTGGTTTATCCAGCACTGTGCCGTTGAGGCCCAATCGGCAGAAGCGGCGCTAAGTTAGGCTCTCGTCGGCTTCTTCCCGAAACCAGCCTGCACTCTCCCAACGGCACTGGCTGATCCTGCGAACGCCATCCTCGAAAGCTCAAGCTTACTCTCCCCCTCGGTTTGGAAAATGGGTCACTCCCGCGCCAAACCGAGACAGCCCTCGAATCTCTTGTTTCGGCGTTCCAATTGGATCGCAGGGGCAAGCTGGAAGATAGTTGACACGTTCATCCGTCTATGCAACGTAATTATATTGATAAACGAAAACGTTTTCGGCTCTGAACGAAACGATACCGGGAGGGACACTTGGGTGTTCGCAGGCTGGCGCAGGAGCTTCGCATCTCCGTGACCACCGTGTCGCGCGCCCTCAACGATTATCCCGATATCGCTCCTGATACGCGTCGCCGGGTGTTGGAGGCCGCGGAGCGCATCGGATATTCGCCCAATGCCGTGGCCCGCTCCCTGCGGCAGGGCCGAGCGAATGCCGTAGGCATCGTTCTTCCGACCCCTGAGGGCAATTTCAGCGACCCGTTCCTGAGTGCGCTGCTCGCCGGAATCTCAAATCGCCTGCGTTGCGACGGTCTGGATCTCATCGTGACGTCCTGTCCTCCAGGGCCGGACGAAGAGCCGAGCTATAAGCGGCTCTTCGCAGGACGAAAGGTGGATTCAGTCATCGTCACACGCACCCGCGTTGACGATGATCGCATCCGTCTTCTCTTGGCCGAGAATTTTCCTTTCGTCGCCTTCGGCCGGTCCGATGCCATAGCCGATCCTTTTCCGTGGGTCGATCTCGACGGCCATGCTGCCTTCTTCTCGATGACCCGGCGATTGATCGAGGCCGGGCACCGACGCATTGGCCTGATTCACACAGGACGCAACCTGAACTTCGTGCGCCACCGCACCGCCGGCTGGCGGGATTGTCTGGTCGCCGAGGGGATTCCCGCGGAGCTTTGCGGAAAATGGATGGCAGAGGCTGCGCCAGATGCGGAAGGCGGGCGGAGGGCAGCCTTTTCTCTCCTGTCCCAATCCGACGCTCCGACGGCTTTGGTCTGCATCAGCGATGATATTGCCTTTGGAGCAATCGAGGCCTGTCGCGAGCTATCTCTTCCAGTCGGCGACGGCGGCATCAGTATCGTCGGCTTCGACGATAATCCCTATGCACGCTTCGCAAGTCCTCCGCTGACCTCACAGCGCCAGCCGGTTCGGGACATCGGGTGCACTCTGGTCGACATGCTTCAGCGCCGTTCGACCGGCGCACCGGCTTCACAGCTGAACTGTCTCATGCAGGCGGAGTTCGTAACGCGATCCTCCCACGGCCGTCCGCCGTGTCAGGCCACCTCGGGCAGAAGCGGCTTGAGGCAGTGATGACTACAAAATCAACAACGAAAAGCAAATCAGAGAGAATTCCTAGGAGGGGCGGCATGAAAACAGTTCTGGCATCGGCGTTCATCGCCTCGATCGCAATTTCAGGAACGGTCAAGGCACAGGATGTGGTATTCCTGTCCACTCAGTTCCGCCCCGTGGAGGAAGCGCAGAAGGTCCGCTCCGTCCTGCTCAAGAACGCGCCGCACAAGGTGGACTTCGTCGGCGAGGACGATAGCCTTATGGTGACCCGCGCTATCGCTGAGAAGGAGGGCAAGAAAGTCTCCGTTGCCCTTTACGGTGCGCTGCACGGGCAGATGGCGCCTATGGTTGCCGCCGGAGTCATGAAGCCTGTCGACGACATAATCGGCAAGTTGGATGGCGTTCAGTTCGACAAGGCGTTGATCGATCTCGGCAAGTTCGGGACGGACAAGCAATATTTCGTCCCGTGGATGCAGGCGACCTTCATCATGGTCGCGCACAAGGATGCGCTGAAACAGCTGCCGCCGGGGGCCGACCTCAGCAAGCTCACCTACACGCAACTCATCGAGTGGGGTCGAAACCTCGAAAAGGCAACCGGCAAGAAGCAGATCGGTTTGCCGGCGGGCCCGAAGGGGCTGCTTCACCGCTTCCTGCAGGGCTACACGCTTCCCGCTTACAGCGGCTCAGCACTGAAGAAATGGCGTTCGCCCGACGCCCAGAAGATGTGGGCTGATCTCAAGGCGCTTTGGTCCGTCACCAACCCGGCCTCGACCAATTACGGCTTCATGAACGAGCCGCTGATGGCGGGCGACGTAATGGTCGCCTGGGATCACGTGGCGCGCCTGTTGCCGGCGCTCAGCGACATGCCGACCGACTTCGTCGCCTTCCCGGCGCCGGCAGGTCCCAAGGGGCGCGCCTTCATGCCGGTTTTGGCCGGCTTCTCCCTGCCAGAAGGCGGTCCTGCTGCCGAGAAGGCCGTCGACGTGATGCGCCACTTGCTTTCGCCGAAGATTCAGGCTGCAACGCTGGTCGAGACGGGCTTCTTTCCAGTCGTGAAAATGGATCTGCCGAGCGACCTTCCGGCGGGCGTGCGAAACGCGGCAGGCGCGATCACCGCCATGCAGGGTTCAGCCGATGCGCTTCCTGCGCTCATCCCAGCAGGCCTCGGCTCAAAGAACGGCGAATTCAACAAGGTCTTCTTCGACACCTTCACTCAGATCGTGGTGCAGAACCAGGATATCAGTAAGGTTCTGGACGATAGCATCAAGATCCTGAACAGCATTGTGGCCGAGACCAAGGCACCCTGCTGGGCTCCTGATCCGGCAGGCAGCGCTCCCTGCATGCTCGACTGATGTCGCTGAGCGACCGAGGGCGGCCTTGTCGCCGCCCTAGGCCTTAAGCCTTCTCTCAGACCTCCGCTCCGAGGCTCCGCCTGTGTCCGATCGCACGTCCCTTCCCTTCCTGCTGCTCGCGCCAAGCGCGCTGTTTCTCGTGGCGTTCTTCCTCTGGCCGATGCTCGATGCCGCAATTCTTGCTTTCCAGGACGGTCAGGGACACTGGTCACTCACGAACTTCGTCCGTATGGCGCAAGATCTCCATTTCATACCTGCTCTGGGCAATACCTTCCTGATCGTTGGCATCGTCGTGCCCCTTCAGGTGATGCTCGCGCTTGCCATGGCGCTGCTGCTCACGAAGCTGACCCGTGGGCGCGATACGTTCCTTTACATTTTCGCCATGCCGCTCGGGATCTCCGATCTCGCCGCGGGCATCGTTTGGCTTGCGATCTTCACCGAGCGTGGATTCCTCAACTCCTTCCTGTTCGAACTTGGTGTCATTCAGGGGCCGCAGCTTCTCCTGAGCCACGAGAACCTCGGCATGCTGTTCACCGCCGTCGTGGTTAGTGAAGTCTGGCGTGCCACGGCGATCGTGCTCGTCATTCTTTTCGCGGGTCTTCAGATGATTCCGAGGGAATATTATGAGGCCAGCGAAGTATTCGGTGCAGGCCCTTTGACGCGCTTCTTCAAGGTCACACTGCCTCTGCTTCGCCCTAGTCTCCAGACAGCTTTGATTCTGCGCACCGTCATGGCCTTCGAGATGTTCTCTCTCGTCATGGCGCTTGCTGGACGCAATCTCCCGATGCTCGTCGGCGAGGCGTATCTCTGGCAGGGCGCCTATCAGAATTCGGGGGTTGCCGCAGCCTATGCGGTTCTGATCCTCGCGATCTCAGTTATCGCTGTGCTTCTCTATTTGCGCCTCTTGCGCGTCCACGAGGAGATGCTGCCATGAACCGCAATCGCGCCGTCTATTACTCCGCAGCGGTTTTCCTGGCGGCTTGGTCTCTGCTTCCGGTGTATTTTCTTGTCGTCAGCGCTCTCCAGGAGCGTCGGTCGACCTTCAAATGGCCGAAGGAGATTTTCCCCCAGCAGTTCAGCTGGACGTCGGTGGCGTTCTTCTTCGAGCTGCCCGGCATGCTGAATGCCGCAATGAACTCAGTCATCGCCGCCTCGATCACTATGGTTCTCGCGCTCGCGCTCGGTGCACCCGCCGGCTATGCCCTGGCGCGCTTCACCTTCCCAGGCAAGAATGGCTACCGAGTGCTTGTACTGTTGACCCGCGCTTTCCCGGTGCCGATTCTTGCGCTGCCTTTGGCGGTTCGGTTCATCGAGATCGGATTGTACGATACGCCCTATGCTGTCGCCATCGTCCATGCCTGCTTGGCGCTGCCCTTCGCCGTGCTGGTGACATCGAGCCTCTTCGTTGGAATTCCGCGCGAGCTGGAGGAGGCTGCCTGGATTCTCGGCTGCTCGCGCTTCAAGGCTTTCTGCAAGGTTCTTCTGCCGCTCGCGCTGCCGGGGCTCACGGCGACGGCGGTATTCGCTTTCGTTGTATCGTGGAACGAGGTATTCGCGGCAACCCTCCTGACACTGCGCGAGCGTACACTCACGGCATTTCTGCTTTCCATGCTCGATGAAGCGCCGATTTTCGTGAAGTTCGCGGGCGGCTTCTTTCTCGTTGTTCCGGCGGTCGTGTTCATCTTCACGGTTCGCCGCTATCTCTTCAGCCTTTGGGGCGTCACCAGCCGATAGGAGTTCGTAATGGCCGATATTGTTGTCGACCAGGTGAGCAAGAGCTTCGGCTCCATCAACGCCCTGAAAGAGATCCGTCTTGAGATCAAGGACCAGGAGTTCGTCGTACTTCTGGGGCCTTCGGGTTGCGGGAAGACGACGCTTCTGCGCATCATCGCCGGACTTGAAACAGCTAGCTCCGGCAGCATCCGTATCGGTGGGCGCGACGTGACCCGTTTGCCGCCTCGCCAGCGGCGCATCGCCATGGTGTTTCAGAACTATGCAGTCTTTCCGCATCTGACGGTGTTCGAGAACATCGCCTTCGGGCTCCGCATGGCCAAGAAGCCAGATGGCGACGTCAAGCGGCAGGTCGGCCGCGTTTCGCAGCTCATGCATATCGACCATCTGCTCGAACGCTATCCCGCGCAGCTCTCGGGCGGGCAGCGCCAGCGTGTTGCGGTTGCGCGTGCCCTGGCTGTTGAGCCGGAGGTGCTGCTGATGGACGAGCCCTTGTCAAACCTCGATGCGCTGCTGCGCCTCGAGATGCGTACGGAATTGAAAAAGCTCCTTCAGGAAAGCCGCACGACGACGATCTATGTGACCCACGATCAGGTCGAGGCGATGAGCCTTGCCGATCGCATCGCCGTGATGCGCAATGGGGATGTGGAGCAGTATGACGTTCCGATGGCCGTCTATCAGCGCCCTGCTACCCGTTTCGTCGGATCCTTCATCGGTAATCCTCCCATGAACTTCCTCAATGTGCGGCGAGGGAGTGGACAGGTTCTGATAGGGGAGGCTGCCATCGCGGCCTTAGTCGACCTGCCAAGCGAGCCCGTCATGGGCGTCCGACCGGAGGATCTGAGCGTCGTCACTCCGAATTCACCGAATGCGTTCCCGGCGCACGTGATGGTGATCGAGCCGCTCGGCCCGCACCTGCTCCTGAGTCTTGACGTGGACGGGCAGATGCTGCGTGCAACGGTGCCGCCCGATCTTGAGGTGAAGGCCGGCGCTACGCTGTGGCTCAGGCCCCATTCCGACCGTCTGTGCTGGTTGCCTCGGGCCGCAGCTTGAACGAATAAAGGACATGACATGCTGGACCAGGGCAGCTCCGTAACACGTGAGAACGCGCAACGGGTTTTGCGCGACAACGACCGAGGTGGCTATACGGTGCCGACTGCCCGGCTCTACCCCTATCAGTGGCTATGGGATTCCGGCTTCTCGGCTCTGGGGTGGCAGACTTTCAACGAGCCGCGCGCCTGGGAGGAACTGAGGCGCCTCGCGACCGGGCAATGGCCCGACGGCATGATCCCTCATATCATCTTCCACAAGGTCGATCCGAATTATTCCCCCGGCCCCGGAGCCTGGGGCACATCGCATCAGCCGCCGACCTCGGGCATCTCGCAGCCGCCGGTTCTCGCGACCCATCTGCGCTGGATGCTCGAGTGTACGTGCGACCAGGCCCTCGCCGAAAAGACCGCCCGTGAGCTCTACCCCGTGCTCGTTCGCGCACATCGCTGGTGGCGCGCAGCTCGCGATCCCGAAAGAACGGGCCTTGTCGCAATCTACCATCCGTGGGAATCGGGGATGGACAACAGCGCCATGTGGGACACGCCCATGGCAAATGTTCCAACCGATATTCTCGACCCTTACGAGCGCCGGGATACCGCCTACATCGCCGTCGACCAACGTCCGCAAAAGAGCGATTACGACCGCTACATGGCTCTCGTGACGCGTTTCAAACGCGCGGGCTGGGATCCCGAAGTTCTGTGGGCAGAAACGCCATTCAAGGTCCTCGATCCCACCACCAATTGTGTGCTGCACCGCGCCGACCGAGACCTCCTAGCTTTGAGCGATCAACTCGGCATAGAGAATGATCGGGCTGAAATCGAAGGCTGGATTGCACGAGGTCGGACTGCATTCAGCCGCCTCTGGAGTGAGACACAGGGCTGCTATGTCCCTCTCGACATGCTGACCGGAGAGAAGATCGAGATCGGCACATCCGGCGGCATGCTCGGCTTCTATGCAGGTGTCGCGGATGATGCTCAGGCCAAGCGCATGGTGCAGGCGCTCGAAGAGTGGGGCAGGGCGGTACGATACCTCGTGCCCTCCACTTCGCCGCTGGACCTGCGCTTCGAACCACGTCGCTACTGGCGCGGTCCCGTGTGGCCGAACGTCAACTGGATGATCGGCGTGGGCCTCGCCGAATACGGTTTCAGCGATCTCGCGCGCCGGGTCCGCGAAGACCTTCGCTCGCTCATACAATCTTCCGGATTCTACGAATATTGGGAACCGACTACGAGTGAAGGGTTAGGTGGCGCGCACTTCTCCTGGACGGCAGCGACGTGGCTGGCTTGGATCGATCGCTGAAAATATCCCCGGGCGGCGTCTCCGTGGGCATACAGGGATCTCTCTGGATGATTGGCTGCATGGCGTGCTTTACGCTTCTTGCTGCAATAGCGAAAACGCTCGCGGGGCATATCGGTGCGCTTGAAATCGCGTTTGTCAGGGTGACGATCGGCTGTCTCTTCCTGACACCTTTCATCGTCCGGTATGGACTCGCGATCCTTCGCCCCAATCGCCCATGGTTGTCGTGGGCCCGAGCGCTGCTCGGCGTTGGCGGGATGACTTTTGGCATGGCGTCCGTGATGAACATGCCCATGGCCAATGCTATCGCCATTGCCTTCACAGCACCTTTCTGGACGGCGGTTCTCGCATCCGCTTTCCTGAAAGAAAAATTGACGCGCGCGACCGTGTTGGCACTGTTCCTAGGCTTCGTGGGTATGCTGGTCGTGATGCGGCCATCCGCCGAGGGAATCCATGCAATGGCGCTCGTCGCGCTCTTGGGAGCCATCTGCAATGGCGCCATGGGAGCGATGATGCCGTCTCTGACGAGGCATGAAACGCAGCCCGTATTGCTGGCTCATTTCAACATCGTGATGGCTGGCCTGCTGGCGTCGCCGGCTCTGTGGACTTGGATACCACCACGATGGGGATGGGATTTGGCAGCCCTCCTCCTGATCGGCCTTCTTGCCGTCGTCGGTCAATGGATGAGCCTTAGGGCCTACCAGATTACACCGGCTACGACTTTGGCACCGGTTTCCTATGTGCAGCTCCCTTTTGCTTTGTTCTTCGGATACGTCCTCTTCGATGAGGTTCCTGATCTTTTCGGCTTCGGCGGAATGGCTGTGATTGCTGCGGCGCTGGCTCTTTCGTTGCGTGGCGAGGCCCGCCAGTACGCCGGGTCCTGAAAGCACAATGCGGTCGAGCTGCAACCGCTGATGCCCAGATCCAGTTTTGGGAACGCCTGTCGCAGATCGCCCAGTTCAGCACCTCCGGTACGCTGCTCTTGAGAGCGTACATCTCAAGAGCGGCGTACCCCTGCCTCCTCGTCGTCACGCGGCGACTTGCAGGACAGGGGCACTGATCGAACTCCGCATCAGCAAAGCCACCAGATCGCTCTGCCGGGTCGTTCTCGTCTTACGAAAGAGGTTCTGGACATGAAATGATACAGTCGCCGAAGACACATTGAACTGTTTTGCAATTTGGTCGAGCCTATTCCCATCCGCCAAGGCAACAGCAATCCGCGCCTCTGTGCGCGTGAGGTCGTAGATCTTCGCGATGATTGATGCGGACAGAGGCGGGTTCACGGACAGATCGATAACCACGACAGCTACGGTCGGTAATCCTGTCCCAGTTTTGATATCCAGAGGGCAGACATGAAGAACAAGTGGCGCTTGTGTTTCGCGAGGAATCGGTACGACGCTAGCGGTTGGCTGATCCCTCGTGGCGGCGCGAATGGCCTCCCGCAAGGTACGAGCTGGCGGCGCTTGCATTACACAGAGCCGGCCGGACGCGACCTTCAAGAAGCTGCCTTCAGAGACAATAGCTTCAGCAGTCCGGTTCATGTTCTTTATATTGCCGGAGCTATCAAGGTAGATGATCCCTCGTGACATTCCGTCCAATGTTCCGGCAAGGTTCGAGAAGGAGACTTGGACGTCGACCGTGTAACGTCCATAGCGTTCTGGATCCGCGGGTTTCCAAGCGTGTGCGTTACTCCGCTGCAGGCGTTTGACCTGTGCAAGACATGCTTGAAGCGTCAGCTTCATGGTGCGTAAGTCGATAGGCTTCAAGATGACATCGTCGGCACCGAGTTCTCTCAGACTGAGCACACTTTCGGAATCTGCATAATCGGAGACCAGAATGAATGGCGTTCCGTCCAAGGTGTCGTATCTTTCACGGACGACCCTCAGCAGCTCCGTCGCGGCCATGTTGGGCAATGCGCTATCGCAGATAATAAAGTCGGGAAGAATATTCGATAAAGATGCGATTGCGTCATCCGCATTTGCCGCCTCTTTTACGTAGTAACCAATGTCTCGCAGAGATGACGCGAATGATGCTCGACTGAAATCATCCTGATCCACATAAAGAATCGTCTGGGCGTCTACTTTACTCACAGGCATTTTCTACCCCAAACCGGCAGCCCGAAACTGGACAAGCGAAAGCCTTAGGTGACAGCACGTCGCTGACACCTCCACGAGTTAGACAGTTTTGAGGGTCGCCGCTTCATGCAAATGGATGATGCCTTTCTCGTTCAGAAGGGATGCCGCGAACGCTGCTGGGCTGCTCTCGTTATGATCGATGACAAGAATTGTTTGGGCGACTACTTTACTCTCAGGCATTACCTACCCCAACCAGTCTGATTAAATTCGAACACACGAAAGACTTTGTCTGCCGAGGCATGATGACATCATGAAGTCGTCACGGTTTATGAGATGACGATATTAAGGCTATGACGAACAGTTCCCGAATTCGTAACCTCTAGCCAATTGAGAAGACCTTACTCAAAGCCGATCATCTCTGATCTCCGCATAGGATAATGACGATAGCTGATGATGTCATGTTGATGGTATATATAATATAGTTTGACTGTTTGGGACAAAGGACATTAGTTGCAGATTTGAGGTTAATTTTCGTAGAAGGCGTTGCGTATCAATCCTTGTGGCCATGAATAAGCTTATCTTTTATGGAGTATCATTCCCTGCCAAAACGTCTTTTTGTCGAAAAGCAGGGACCCTCGAAAGTCGTAAAGCCTTTCCGGTCCAACATTCCGTAGATTCCAATCAATTTTTATAATGTTCTGTGGTGGGGATCCGACATCATTCGGAACAGCGGCGGTCCTCAGACGCTCAAGCGTTTCCATGATCCGGTTCTCTCGCGCGAGAACGGATTAGCGCACCAATCATCGGCCGGCCAACAGAGCTTGATCCTGCAGATCTTTCATTGGCCCGACGGGCTGCTGAGCGGCATGGTTCGCGCGACACTGTGAACCAACGGGACAGGGCCGACTCTTCAGGGGGGCTCAACGGGAAGAAGGTCCATACGAGTGGCACTGGAGGACGCGGGCACGGATGAGTGCGTCAGCACACATCGGTAGAGGTAAAGCGCGTTCGCCCCGCATTTCCTAGTTGTTCGCCTAGGGAGGCCCTCCGTCGATCGTGCCAATTTCATTCTCACACAAGCCGGATCTCGATTCGATCGCAAGTGGATCGAGCCCGGTTAGAGATGGGAAGGATGAGATATGACGTTCAGGATCTGGCACGACGAGAGTATCGTCTTTGCGAAGTCGAATATCGGAAAAAGCAACATCACAAATCTGCCGAACGGGGGATACGTCGTATCCTGGAGCGATTCAACGGAAGGCCGGGTCTATTTCCAGCAATATGATGGCGCTGGACAAATGGTCGGCACCAGAACAGCCGTCGAAACGGCAGGCGACAGGCAATACGATCCCGAAATCCAGGCTTATGGGTCCGAGGGCGACTTCGTTGTGAGCTGGCAGGAATCAGCCGGGTCCAATCTATGGAGCGTCAAATCCCGCGTCTTTAAGGCAGATGGGACAATCAAACAAACACAGACCCTGGCCTCGGGTTTGTCTATCGGTGACTGGGACCGTCCTGCGGTTGCAAGCAGGTCCGACGGTGGATTTGTCACGGTTTACCGTACAGGCACCGGCGTCAGTTTCGCGGTACACAATTCCGATGGTGAGATCCTCTCTAACCAGCCGGTCACATCCGTATCTGCCGCTCAGTACGTCGATGTTGCCATCGTGAACGACAACCAGTTTGTGGTTAAAGCGCTTTTGGTTTCAGTGTAGGGCATAGCCGGCGTGCCTGAACCAGCCTTGGGCATCTTTTGCAGTGATGGTGTCGAGGGCGGGTTTGAGTTCTGCTTCCAAAGCTTCGAGAGTGCGCGCCGCTTTCGCCTTGAGCCGCTCTTTCACCTTGGCCCAGGCGGGCTCGATCGGGTTGAACTCCGGGGAGTACCGCGGCAGGTACAGCAGTCCAATCCCAGCCTGATCGAGCAGATCCCGCACCTCCGTGGCGTGATGCGGGCGCAGGTTGTCCATCACCAGAATGGCATCCGGCTTGGCGCGTTTGAGAGCCGGCACTAGAATCTGCTCGAGATAAGCCAGCAGCACGGAAGTAGAAGTCGAGGCCTCGATGCTCATCGTGGCGACTAGACCCTCACAGGCGAGTGCTCCTAACACCGTCAGCCGCTGCCAGGAGCCGAGCGGGATGGACCCATAGGCCCGCTGCCCGCGTGGAGCGCGCGCATGGGTTCGCGCCATCTTGGTGGTGACGCCGCTTTCATCCAGGAATACCAAGCGTTCCGCGGGAAGCACGCTCATCTGCTGGCGGTAAGCCTCGCGCTCGGCGGCAACCTCGGGCCGCTCCTGCTCGGCCGCCCGAAGGGTCTTTTTTTAGGACGCAGCTTGAGGCGCTTGAGCGCCTCGCAGATCACCGCCAGGCACACCGTCACGCCAGTGCGCTCGGCCAGGCGCTCACGGTACTCGCGCAGCAGTGCGTCACTGTCCTCGATCACGAGCTGACGCAGCACCTCGAGAGCTGCCGCATCCAGGCGCGAAGGCACGCCGCCGCTGTGCGGCTTGGCAGCACGCCGGCCTTCCTCGCGTTCTTGGCGGCGCCAGTTCGACACGGTGGCCGGGCAAACTTGGAAGCGGCGGGCGATCTCGACCTGAGGAAGGTCGCCGCGTGCGCAGGCGACCAGAACGCGCTCACGCAGATCAGGAGAATAGGGCTGGGGCATGGCTCGCCTCCTGGGCCATATCCCAGTCAACGCGCAGCCCACCCGAATGGCTTCAAGCCCAGATCAAAAACGCTTTAGTTACTCTATTAGCGGTACCCAGTACTACCGTGTCATGTCCTTCAACGGCAATCATGACGCTCAGACCAGTATCGGCCCGGGGGCTCGGTCCGATGTCGTTGCCCTGAAGGATGCCGCGGGCAATCCCAATGGTGACTTCGTCGTCATCTATAACCAAGGGAGCATCCTCAGAGCAAAGTTCGATACGATCGGCGGCACTGGTGTTCAGATCTCATCCAGCGGCTTGAACGAAAACGACTTCGTTGGCGCGACGGCGCTCAGGGGAGGTCGGATTGCTATTCTATTTAGTGAAACCACTCGCGACGGAAATGGCAGGGTCGATAACGGCGACATATTCCTGCAAATCGTCAATGCGGATGGAACGCTGGGCGAGAAGGCTCTCATCAACGACTTAGGCTTTAAGGAATTCTCCCAGCAGAAAGCGCCGGAGATTTCGGAGATGGCCGACGGTCGCTTGGCCATCACTTGGCATGATCCGACCTATCCCGGAGGGTCAGCGATCAGGACCTCGATCTTCGATCCTCGCATTGCGCCTGTCACAGTCGAAGGCACCGCACGCAACGATATCTATTACGGCTCCGAATATAGCGGGGACGTCCTGCGCGGCCATGGCGGAAACGATAAGCTCTATGGCGACGCTGGGAATGACACACTGCATGGCGGTACAGGCGCGGATCTTCTCGACGGCGGCGCAGGTGACGCCGATCTGGCCGATTATTACGGCGGTAGAGGTCTGGCGGCGAGCCTCGGCGGCGATTTCGCCAATACAGGAGATGCATTGGGCGACACCTATTTCTCAATCGAGAACCTGCGCGGCACCAGCGAGAATGATGTCCTGGGCGGCAACGCGGTTGCAAACCGCATCATGGGCGCCGAGGGCGACGACCGGCTCTATGGCGGCGCGGGCATAGCCGCCGATACTCTTGATGGCGGATCAGGCTGGAATATCGCAACCTATGAGTATTCCAAGGCAGGTGTGGGCATAACACTGAACTTGAAGGATACGAACCAGAGTACGGGTGAGGCGAAGGGCGACGTCTTTATCAACATCCTGGCCTATGGCGGAACTCACTATGCCGATACCTTCATCGGCGTCGATACCTACAACGAGTTCTTCGGCTATAACGGCAACGATACCCTGATCGGTGGTGCAGTCGCCGACTTCTTGGATGGCGGCAATGGCGACGACGTCCTGCAGGGGGGGGCGGGCGCCGACACCATGGTCGGCGGCGCCGGGATCGACTTCGCATCCTACGAGAACGCGAGAACCGGCATAACGGCATCGCTCGCAGACCCTACCCAGAACACAGGCGAGGCGGCCGGCGATCGTTATAGCCGCGATGGCATGGCAATAGAAATCGAGGGGCTTATCGGCGGATCCGGGAACGACACGCTGATCGGTGACAACAATGCCAATACCCTCGAAGGCGGGGCGGGAGCAGACACGTTGCGTGGTGGAGGAGGTATCGATACCGTCTCCTATGCCAGGTCAACGGCTGGCGTCATGGTGAACCTCGCTGCCAAATTCGGCGCCGGCGGTGACGCTCAAGGGGATACCTATGACAGCATCGAGAATGTCATCGGCTCCAACTACAACGATATATTTGTCGGCGATGCGGGCGCGAATGCGTTTTATGGCGGAGCTGGAATCGATACGGTCGACTATTCGGGTTCGGCTGCGGGTGTGACGGTGGTGCTGGGTGGAATGAGCTCAGGCGGTTACGCCGAGGGTGACACCTACAGCAGCATCGAGAATGTCGTCGGTAGTAACTCTGCCGACGTTCTGTACGGCGATGGCGGCAATAACGTTCTTCAAGGCGGAGACGGAAACGACATCCTCATTGGCCAGGGTGGCAGCGACGTCATGTATGGCGGAGCGGGCGACGACACGTATTATGTCGACGGTACCGACTTCATTAGCGAAGCAGGCGGGTCGGGCTACGATACAGTAGTGACGACGGAAAGTTTCATGCTTGGTGCAGATTTCGAGGCGCTCGCCGCAACTGGCTTCGGAGCCCTTTCCCTCACAGGCAATGGGTTGAACAACACCATCATAGGGAATGATGCCGGCAACTGGATCGATGGCGGCGAAGGGGCCGATACGATGATCGGCGGTATGGGCGATGACATCTTCGTCATCGACAATCCCGGCGACGTGATCATCGATGCCGGGGGAGCCAACATGGTCCTCTTGAAGACGGCCTATGATCTGTCGAGACTTCCCTCGTCCGTCAGTGTGTCTCTCGCAGACGGCACCAACGCTCCCCTGGTAGGAAGCAATGGCGCCAATGTTCTTCGCGGCAATGCTGCCGCCAATGTTCTGAAGGGGCAGGGCGGCAACGACAAGCTCTACGGCTTGGAAGGGAATGACAAGCTGTACGGTGGGTCGGGTAAGGACGCGTTCGTCTTCGACACACGCCTGCACAAGACCAAGAACGTCGATAAGATATACGACTTCAAGTCATCGGATGACAGTATCTGGCTCGATAACGCCATCTTCACCAAGTTGGGCAAGGGAACGCCAACCAAGCCGGTGAAGTTCAAGTCGGGTATGTTCTATGAGGGGAAAAAGGCGCACGACAAGGATGACCGGATCATCTACGACAAGAAGACCGGTGACCTGTACTACGATGCCGATGGCACAGGAAAAACGGCCCAGGTGAAGTTTGCGAATATCAGCAACAAGGTGAAGCTTTACTACCATGATTTCTATGTGATCTGATTAGAGGTATGGGCATGAAAAGGTGCCGCTCGGGGAAAGTCCCGGCGGCACCTTTTTCGCTTTGTGAATGTCAGCGGGACGTGCCGCGCTTCAGCCTTGGCCGGATCTTGAGATGCCGGTTGCACGTGGTTTTTCCGGCCGACGACATCCGCAACTGCAAGTCCCTGTTGGATCGCAGGACAGTTTTTCGGGAGTTCACCGATGTCTGCTTATCATTCTGATTCGGGGTCCATCGAAGCATATGCCGAACGAAGTTGCGCCCAATTTGGGACAGAGCGAGAGGCCGGAGTTCAGGCGACTTTATGATCTGCCGAAAGAGGACCTGCGCTTTCGCCTCATATCGTTAACTTGACGGTTCTCTCGCGGAAGCTATTCTGGCTCTCGTTGGAGCCAAGCATGTTGCAGCGGATCCGATTAGATCCCATGGCCTTGTGCCTGATGGCACTCCTGCTCTGTGCGCCGCACGGAACAACGGCCCAGAGCGCGACGGAACCCGCCGCCATCGACGTCCTTCCCGGGATGCCGTCGGTCATCAATCCCTCCAATCTCTACAGTGAAGCTTCTGCCGGGCAACTGAACCCGGCCACCGGATCGGCTTTGCCGAGGGTCTATGTGCCCAATGTAAAATCCGGCATCGTGGATGTCATCGATCCAGAGACCTTCAAGGTCGTGAGCCGTTTCAAGGCGGGACATAACCCACAGCATGTGGTGCCGTCCTGGGATCTCAGGACCTTATGGGTGGCGGGTAGCGCGGAAAAGCGACACGGGCGGGGCAGCCTCCTGCCGATCGATCCCGTCAGCGGCCAGCCTGGTCGCCCGATCCCGGTGCCCGATGCGTACAACATGTACTTCACGCCGGATGGCCGCTCGGCCATCGTCGTAGCCGAGGCCTATCGCCGACTCGAATTTCGCGATCCGAAAACGATGGCGCTGCAGCACAGCCTGCCGGTTCCGCAATGCGCGGGGATCAACCATGCCGATTTCTCCATCGATGGGCGCTACGTCATTTTCACCTGCGAGTTCGGCGGCAGCCTCGTCAAGATCGATCTGGTTAGGGATGCCGTCGTCGGGTTCCTCCGGCTCTCGAAAGGCGGCATGCCCCAGGACATTCGGATATCGCCGGACGGCAATGTCTTCTACGTAGCCGATATGCTGGCCGACGGGGTGTTCCTGGTGGATGGCGCCTCTCTGACCGAGGTCGGGTTCATTCCCACAGGCCTTGGCACGCACGGTCTCTATCCCAGTCGAGACGGCACGAAGCTCTACGTAACAAACCGCGGCTCCCATAGGCCCGGTGGCCCGCCACACGGCCCGGGAAGCGTTTCTGTGATCGACTTTGCGGTGCGCAAAGTCGAGACGACATGGCCGATCCCTGGTGGCGGCAGTCCCGACATGGGTAATGTCAGTGCGGACGGAAGAAAGCTCTGGCTGTCTGGCCGCTACGACGGCGTGGTTTATGCGATTGACACCGCAACCGGCGAGATGACGAGCGTACACGTTGGCCAGAGCCCGCATGGCCTTACCGTCTGGCCCCAGCCCGGGCGCTATTCGCTCGGGCATACGGGGAACATGCGCTGACTGGAAACTATCTTACGAGGGTTCCAAGGATGGGGATCGGCGGCACAAAGGTTCCGCTCCTCCCAGTCCACGCCCTTGCGCAATCAAAGGCATTTCTCACTGCATCCTCAATTCCCAAGTAGGTATTGCATACGAGCGAGCAGAGTATCGGGTGAAATCAAGCAAAAACTAGTTCTTTGAATGGGGTATGACGCCTCGAAGCATGGAATAGAGAAAGCGTATTGCTTCCATGCTCGACATACAAGCGTTCAAAGGTCGAGGATCGGGACATGGAGCAGCTTTCGACGATGGTTGTCGACTTCACTCTATGTCGAGGACGAATTCAGAATGATGCCGCTCTTTAAACAGGACGCCGATCCAGATGTTGACGAACTCGAGCGGATGGCCGAACAGCGTTGCATGAAAGAGAACTTCGAGTTCACCTCTCTAAGGCGTCGCGTGTTTCGCGAGATTGCGCTGCGTGGCGGGGCAATCGGCGCCTATGATATCGCCTCTTACATCAGCACCGAGGGACGTCGGGTAAATGCCGCTTCTGTTTACAGGGCTCTCGACTTTCTCGTGGAGTCCGGTCTCGTACGCCGGATCAAGTCGAGTCGCGCATTTGCATTGGCCGATTTGACGGCACAACCAAAGAGAGATGAAACGAGCATATCGTTTGTCTGCCGAAAATCAGGCACCGTCAGAGAGATCCAGTCACCTCTGGTGGCGATGATCCTTCAAGAGGCGGGAAAATCGGTGGGCTTCAAGGATCTCAGCACTCTCATCGAGGTCGAGGGGGTTTTTGCTCCTGCAGAGTTGGGTTGAACGAAGGAGGACGGATGGTGCTGCCTCTGGGATCTCTCTTCATATGACTGCCTTCGATTCAATCGGTCTCTGCGGACAATTTGAGTTCAAGTATACCCGATAGAAGCAACAAGACCGCCCCCTTGCATCGACGAACAAAGTATCGGGCTTCACACAGGGATTTTGTTCGAAATACCTATTTCGAACTACCTCATTGGAAACCAAAGGCCATATTGAGACTTATGTCTTTGACTGACCTCGTATCCTGATAGCGGGTGCGTCTTCAATCAGGGTCAAGGGCATGGTCATCGTACCCAATTCCGTCTCAGGTCCCGATTGAGCTCAAACCTATGAAATTCGTTCGTATCTTCTTGGGGGCCATCCTGCTCCTCGGAGGGCTCTATGTGGTCGTCGGCGAGTACCTTTCCGGGACCAGCGCCGATGCCGCGATCAATGCCCGAACCACGGTGCTCCGGGCGCCGATTCAAGGGCTGGCGGAGTTCTCGGTGCGCAGCATCGGCGCGCGGGTCTCGCCTGAAGAGGCAGTGGTGCGCATCACCGACAACCAGTTCGACGACGCCCGCCTGATCGACCTGGAACGCACGCGCTCCACCCTTGAGGCGGATCTCACTCGGCTGCGAGCCCAGACCCTTGCCGTCGACGAGGCCCGCAAGGTCTTGGATGCCCAAGCCAAAAGCTATCAGGAAGGCCGGGTGCGCCAGATCCGATCCCGCATCGCCGACGCGCAGACCGCGGTGAATTCCGCGGAGGCTCGGTTCCGCGAGGCGGACAGCGCCCTGGACCGAACCCGCGAACTCAACTCACGCGGCGTCCAGACTGCCATCACGCTGGACCGTGCCCAGGCGCAGTACGACGTTGCGAAGCAGGATATCGCCAGCGCCCGCGAGCGCATCACCTATCTCACAGCGGAACTCTCTTCGGCACAGAATGGAGTCTTCATCGGGGACTCGTACAACGATGCGCCGTTCTCGATCCAGCGGATCCGGGAGTTCGATCTCCGACTGGCCGAACTCAAGGCGGAGGCCGACAATGTCGGCAGCCGCCTGAAGGTGGTCTCTGAGCAGATCGCAGCCGAGCGGGTTCGGGTCAACCGCCTGACCTCGGCGGAACTCTCTGTCCAGAACCCCGGCATCGTCTGGAACTTCCTCGTCAGCAGCGGAGAGCACGTCAACCAGGGGCAGGATCTCGTTCGGTTCGTGGATTGCTCGGCCGTGATGGTCACGGCCAGCGTGAGCGAGCGGGTTTATTCCAGTCTCCGGATCGGCATGCCGGCGCAGTTCCGGCTGATCGGGGACGACCGGGTCATGCAGGGAACCATCACACGCCTCGGCGGGTCCGGTGCGGCCGGCCTCTACAGCACCCTCGCCATCGGCCCGAGCCCCGAGCATTTGACCCGCTTCGACGTTGCCTTGAGCATTCCTGAACTCGCGGGTGATCCGGATCTGTCCTGCGCCGTCGGACGCACAGGCCGCGTGGTCTTCATGGGCGGGCCGCTTGCGGACATCAGGCAGAGGCTCGCGGATTTCGGACTGTAGATGCTCGTCCTTGACCAATCCCTGTCGAGCCTGGCAGGCGTCGCCATCGTCGTGGGCCTTGCCTTGCTGCTGCTGCCGCTCGCGACGCCGAAAAGCGCCTGGATGCGCGTCCTCTTGCTCGGCCTGACGACCGTGCTGGGCTGGCGCTATATGATCTGGCGCATCACGGAAACAGTTCCGCCGGCGGTCGACGGGCTCACCTTCGACGTCATCGCCGGATGGACTTTCGTCGCAATCGAAGCCCTGGCTCTTGTATCTTCGACGTCTGCCTATCTGTTCCTCACGCGTCGTAAGGACAGACACGAGGAGGCAAGCCGGAACATTGCCTGGTGGGGGGGAGACCCGCCCCGCGTCGATCTTTACATTGCGACCTACAACGAGGAGCTGGAGGTTCTCGAACGCACCCTCGCCGGTGCGCAGGCGAGCGACTATCCGAACCTGCGCGTCTTCGTGCTCGACGATGGGCGAAGGGAATGGCTGACCGATGTGTGCCGCCGCTACGGTGCCGAGCACAGGACGCGACCCACCAACGAGCACGCGAAGGCCGGCAACATCAACTACACGCTGACACAGCGCATGAAAGACGCGGACGCGCCCGACTTCGTCGCCGTTCTCGATGCAGATTTCGTCCCGCACCGCAACTTCGTACGCCGGGTCGTTGCCCTGTTCCACGATCCGAAAGTCGGCCTCGTTCAGACGCCGCAGCATTTCTTCAATCCCGATCCGATCCAGCATAATCTCTACATCGCCTCCGCCTATCCAGACGAGCAACGCTTCTTCTTCGAGCATCTGGAACCTGCACGCGACGCATGGGGTATCGCCGTATGCTGCGGAACCTCCTCGATGGTGCGCGTCTCGGCTCTGCGCGAGATCGGCGGACTTCCGACGCAAAGCGTGACGGAAGACTTCCTGCTGACCATCCGCCTCGACAGCCATGGCTATCGCACTGTCTATCTCAACGAAGCGCTCACCGAAGGTCTCGCCCCGGAGGGGCTGCATGAATATGTGGTGCAGCGCGGTCGGTGGTGCCTGGGCATGATGGAGATCGTCCGCAACGTCTACAATCCCTTCGGGGCCAATGGCTTGCGCTTCATGCAGCGCCTGAGCCTCGTCGACTCCCTATTGTTCTGGACGACAACCTTTCCGTTTCGTCTCATCGCTCTCATCGGCCCGCTGCTCTACTGGTATTTCGGCATCATCGTCGTGAATGCCTCGCTGACGGACATCACCTCGTACTATCTACCGTATTATGCGGCCGTTCTGATCACGTTGAACTGGATCTCCCACGGAATGATCTGGCCTGTGCTCAACGACGTGTCCCAGCTCATTGCCGCGTGGCCCATTACGCGTGCGGCAACCATGGGTTTGTTGACCAAAGGACCGCATAAGTTCCGCGTGACGGCAAAGGGTGGCGACCGGACGAAGACGATCGTGCAATGGCCGATGATGAGGCCCTTCGCGCTCCTTTTTGGCCTGACCCTCCTGGGGATACTCCTGCCCCTGGTCTTTCCGGATCATTTCGGCCATGTGGCCAAGGCCGGTGATGGTATCAGGATCATCCTGTTCTGGACGATCTACAATCTGGTCGTGCTCGCCATCACCATGCTGGTCTGCGTCGAGAGACCTCGCGTCAACCGGCCCCAACGCGAGAATGTCGAACTCGCCACGATCTCTGTCGGTTCGCAACGATTGCCTTCGTGGGTCCTGGAACTCGGTGTGGACCATGCCCGCATCCGCGGATTGTCGGGGCTGACGGTAGGCGCTCTTGGAACGATCGCACTTGCGGATGTCGGCGATGTCGCCATCCGTATTTCGAACGAGACGAACGACGGCTATCGCTTGTCCCTGCGGCCGTCTCCGGAACAGCGGGACGGGATTCTGCGCAAGCTCCACACGGCCGATGCCAGGCCGGGAACCGGGCGGGGGGATCTTCCTGAGATGATCAGAGGCTGGATGCGCGGCCTCGCGTCGCGGTAGACGCAGGATAGGGGAACACGCGAATGCGCATTGGGATCAAGACACTTGTATTTGTCATCGGCGCCTTGCTCATGCTCGTGCCCGCTGTCGTGGCCGGCGCCATGTTCACGAACGCGATCCAGCGCCGCGCGGAGGTTGCCAACAGCGCCCGCCTGGGGCTTCTTGGCGAGATCGTTGCCGACCAGCTCGGACGGCGCATGCACGAGCTCTGGCAGGACGTCGAAGGGATGGCCCGCGTCATTCGTCTGGCGGACCCCGAGGAGGTCCGCCGCCAGTTCACGCTGTTGAGCCAAGTGGATCGCCGTTATACCTGGATCGGTGTCGCCGACGTGCAAGGAAATGTGATTGCCGCCTCGCAGGGCCTACTGGAAGGAGCAAGCGTTGCGGAGAGGCCGTGGTTCCGCCGAGGTCTCAACGGCCCTGCCGCCGTCGATGTACATGAAGCGGTACTTCTGGCGAAGCTTCTCCCCGCGACCCGAGAGCCGCGCCGCTTTCTCGACTTCTCTGCCCCGATAAGGAACGAACAAGGCGCGGTGATCGGCGTCATCGGAGCGCATTTCGATTGGAACATGATCAGGGACATCATCCAGGGCGTGAGAGGGCAGGGGGTGGATGCTCTTCTCGTCTCCCGCGATCGTGTCGTCCTCTCAGGCCCTCCCGAGCTTCAGGAGACCAGGTTGTCCCAGAGTTCTGCTGTCGCCGCCGGCCAGGGAACATCCATCGCGCTTCGCGAAAGATGGCCGGACTCCAAGGATTACATGGCGGCGGTCATTCCCTCGATCCAGTTCAAAGACATGCCCAGCTTCGGGTGGAGCCTCATCGTGCGTGCGAACCTGAATACGGTGCTCGATCCCACGCGCGCCATCGCGCAGGCCTTCTGGTTGCTTCTCGGCGCCGGTGCACTGGTGGGTCTGATCCTGCTTTACCTGTTCTCGGCGTGGCTCGCCAAACCCCTCCGCCGGCTGGTCGCGACCACGGAGGCGCTCGCCAGCGGCCACACCAACCAGCCGCCCCACGATGAGACACGCTACGAGGAGGCAGCCCGTCTGAGCGCGGCTCTCGTGCGTCTTCAGACGTTCTCGGTCAGACCCTACCAACCGTCTCGTGCCGAGAAGGGGCAGCCATCGACGCTCGCGCCTTGAAGCGTGCCGGATGGCGCGCGCGTGATCGAAGGTTCGCGAGATCGGCAGGTGAGTAATCCTCCCGCGCCTGCGGGCACGTTGGAACCTAGACGGATCGCGCGGGTTCAGCCTGAGGTGCTCGGAAACCTGTCGCCTTCAGGTGCTGAGGATCGATGCGCCAGTCCACCAGCGGAGATTGCATATGTCCAAGGCTCCCTCATCACGGAAATCCACCAGGACAAAGGGCGCGACCAACATCGTCGCCGAGCGCAAGAGCCGTCCCTTGCCCCGGCTTGAGACCCCAACCTTCCTGTCATCGCAAGCTACCGACGAGATTGCAGCGGCGCTGACCGCACTTCTTGCGGATAGCTTTGCGCTTTATCTCAAGACCAAGAACTTCCACTGGCATGTCAGCGGGCCTCACTTCCGCGATTATCACTTGATGTTCGATGAACAGGCGGCCGAGATCTTCGCCATGAGCGACCCCTTGGCGGAGCGGGCCCGCAAGGTCGGCGGAACCACCCTGCGCTCGATCGGCCATATCGGGCGTCTGCAACGGCTTCTCGACAACGATGCCGGCTATGTCGAACCTGCCGATATGCTCGCCGAGCTGATGGAGGACAACAAGCAGTTGGCTGCCTTCATGCGGCAGACGCACGACCTGTGCGACGAATACGACGACGTCGCGACCGAGAGCCTGCTCGAGGAGTTCATCGACCAGACCGAAAAGCGCGTCTGGTTTCTGTTCGAAGCCAGTCGTGGAATGCAAACCTCCGGGCACTGAGCAGGAGAGGAACGCCCGCAGCGGCATCCGCCCGGTTCAGGCCACTGGCGACGAAGCCGTCTCGGATATCAGCCAGGCGCCCGCGGCCGCGAGCATCGCCTCGACGCCGGTCCGCAGGGTGGGGTGGATCACCGGCGCGAAGTCCGGGGCATGGTTGGCCGGGATCGCGTCCAGGGTGCCGGCCTGCTCGGCCGCGCGGTAGCGGTCCGGGTCGATACCGCCTATGACCCAGAACACCACTGGCACGTCCCAAGCCGCCCCGAACAGGCTGAAGTCTTCGCTGGCGGTCGCCGGCTCGATCTCATGGATCCGATTTGAGCCGAAATGATGTCCCAGGGCTGCGACCACACGGTCCATGGCGGCCTCGTCGTTCTGAGTCCGTGGGTACTCGCTGAGCACCGTGTAGTCGGGCGGTTTCGATGCTCCTGAAGCGGCGGCTTCCGCATCCAGTATCCGGCGGATCGCGGCGAGGGCCCGGGTGCGGACCTGATCCTTGAAGGTGCGAACGTTGAGCCGCAGCAGGGCGCGATCAGGGATCACATTCTCGCTCATGCCTGCCCGCAGAGTGCCGACGGTGACCACGGCACTATCGGTCATCGCGACCTCCCGCGACACCACCGTCTGGAGACGCATGACCGCGGCGGCGGCCATCACGACAGGATCGATGCTCTTCTGCGGCATCGATCCGTGCGCGCCGCGGCCATACAGCGTCACCTCCCAACTGTCTCCGGCCGAGAGCATGGTGCCCTTGCGCCAGCCGATCTGCCCGGCGCTGAGCGGCATCACGTGCTGGCCGAGCGTCACGTCTGGCTTCGGGAAGCGCTTGACCATTCCATCCTCGATCATCGCGCGGGCGCCCTGGGCGGTCTCTTCGCCCGGTTGGAACACGGCGATCACGGTGCCGTGCCAGCGGTCGCGGTTCTCGGAGAGGATCCGTGTCGCGCCCATCAGCCACGCCACGTGCATGTCGTGGCCACAGGAATGGGCGATGGCCGTGGATTGGCCGAAACGGTCAATGCCGCTTTCCCGACTGGCATAGGACAAGCCTGTGCTTTCCTCGATCGGCAGCGCGTCCATATCGGCGCGCAGCAGCACCGTTGCTCCCTCGCCGTTCCTCAGAAGCCCCACGACTCCCGTCCCCCCGATTCCCTCGGTGACCTCGTAGCCGTGCCGGCGCAGCCAAGCGGCGGAGAGGCCGGCGGTCCGCGTCTCCTGCATCGAGAGTTCGGGATGGGCGTGGATATCCTTGTACATCTCCTCGAGCTCGGCCAGCAGCTCATCCGATAGATCAAGCCAGGACTGCTGTGCTGGGGCTCTCTTCGTGGCATCTGCGCTCATGGCGGTCTCTCCGCGTCGGCTGCGGAATCGGTCGGCGAGGCGATCTCCTCACAACGGCATATGGTATCATTGGATTGAGTCAGTCTCAGGATCTCTTGGGCGAGGCGGAATGCGGTGGAGGCCGGCAGCGCATCGGGGTGCTCGACAAGTGCCAGAAGGTGGAGCACTCGACTTCGCCGTGCCGGAACTTGGTCGGCTGTCTCAGCCGGACACCAGAGGCACATCGCGCCACTCCCACATCGAGGAGGCCTGATAGAGTCCTCGGCAGGACGTGAGCCCATCGGGACGGATCAGTGATGTCAACACCGGGCGCAGGAGAGGGGTTCCCGGGCGGCGCCATCCGGTTGCTGGGGAATGTCATGCCGGATCTTGTTAGGGGTGAGCTGCGGAGGTGCTTCCCAGCTGCGTGATCCATGCGCCGTTGCCGACCCGTTGCTTCTTCAGCGATGGCTGTCGGTCACGAACAACTCTCGGGCGAATTCCGGACGGCGGCAACGGCGCAAACCAGGGGGCAAACATGGACCGAAAGCGATCGGCAGCAGGACGTATGCGGCGGAACCTGTCCTCTTCCACGGCTATCACCGGATTTGTTTTACTGGCATCGCTGCTGGGTGCTGCAAAGGCGCATGCGGGCGGTGAATCTGGTGGCGCAGGTGCTGCGACCTCTCCCGGCGGGGCGGGCGGTGCCGGATTTACCGGCAACCCCGGCGCAAGCGGATATACAGGACCACGACTTTCAGGAGGTGGTGGAGGCGCAGGGGGCTACGGAGCCGTCTTGCCGGTTCCGGGCAGGATCGTGACCAGCTACGTCTATCGGGGCGGGAACGGCGGTCATGGCGGCAACAGTGACGGATACCAGGCCGGCGGAGGCGGAGGCGGAGATGGCGGGGTGGGGCTGTTCTTCGATGCGTATGGCGGCTCTGCGACGATTGCTGGTGCCGGTCAGATCCTTGGCGGCAACGGCGGCGACGGTGCTTATGCGTATTGGCGAGGCGTCGGTGCGATGGGGGGCAACGGGGGGCACGGAATCCAAGGCAACGGCCTCACCATCGTCAACAAAGGCACGATCCAAGGTGGCATGGCGGGTGCCGGAGGAGCCGGCTCCGCACGTCGGGGCGGCACGACGGGCCCCGACGGTCTCGCCGGCGCGGGGATTTTCGGGTCCGAGCTTTCCATCACGAATTCCGGCATCATCAGTGGAGGCTTGAACGCTGACAGTTACGGGCGCGCCAACGCCATCACATTCACAGGCGGCGCGAACCGTCTTGAGCTTCAGGCAGGATCCGTCATCACCGGCAACGTCGTCGTACAGAGTGGTACAGGAACCCTGGCCTTGAGCGGAACGGCCGACGGCACCTTCGATGCGTCGGCTCTGGGAGCCACGCCCCAGTACCAGGGCTTCACCTCTCTCGAGAAAACAGGCTCAGGCACCTGGACGGTCACAGGGGCCAGTTCGTTCTCGGGTCAAACCACCATAGGAGCCGGCCAGGTGGCTGTGAACGGCTCGCTCGTCAATTCGGATGTGCGGGTGACAGGCGGCTCGCCCGGCCGAACCGGAGCCGTAGGAGGCATCGTGGTCGAGAATGGCGGCATCCTTGCACCGGCTCGACAGCCATCGGCCGGCTCGATGCGTCGCGCAATGTCGTGTTCAACCCCGGCTCGATCTATCAGGTGAGTGTCAATTCGTCCGGCAGCGACCTTCTGCGGGCCAATGGCGCGGCTGCTCTCAACGACGGCACCGTGCGGGTGCTGGCGGAGACTGGCAGTTACCAACCTTCTACCACCTACACCATTCTGACCGCCGCCGGAGGCGTGAGCGGCAGCTTTGCCGGCGTGAGTTCCAACTTCGCCTATCTCGAGCCATCATTGCGCTACAGCGCCAATGATGTGCACCTGACACTCGCGCGCAAGACCGAGCCGCAGCCGGAACCTCCAACGCCTGAGCCGGAGCCTCCGACGTCTCAGCCTGAGCGGCCAGCACCGCCGCGTCCGGATCCGAAGCCTCTCCCCTTCCATTGGGTGAGCGTGACGCCCAACCAGTACAACGTGGCCAACGCCGTGGAGGCGCTGGGCTCAGGAAACGCGGTTTTTGACGCCATTATTGGTCAAAGCGTATCGGGAGCCAGGCAAGCGTTCGTTGCCTTGTCGAGCGAGGCGCACGCGTCCGTCGGTACAATGGCGATTGGTAGCGCCAGCTTGGTGCAGAACACCCTGATGAGCCGAATGCGGGGCGAGACGATGTCCAGCTTTGCTCAAGTGCAGGGCGCCTATGCAGCCGATGCGCGTGGCGTCGCACCCGAGCCGGTGGCGATCGACCTGTCTACGCTCGATCAACGGCGCTTTGCTCTGTGGGGCGATGGCTTCGGCTCCTGGGGGCGCTCCCGCTCCAACGGCGATGCCGCCGGCCTCGACGCATCCACGGGCGGGTTCATCCTCGGTGCCGACGCTCTGGTGTCCGACACTTTACGGCTCGGCGTGGCGGGCGGCTTCACCC
Organism: Microvirga lotononidis; assembly: GCF_034627025.1. Classification (NCBI taxonomy): domain Bacteria; kingdom Pseudomonadati; phylum Pseudomonadota; class Alphaproteobacteria; order Hyphomicrobiales; family Methylobacteriaceae; genus Microvirga; species Microvirga lotononidis. Next base: position 2,734,777 of record NZ_CP141048.1, read on the forward strand.
GCACCAGCTTCGATGTGGACGGCCGTCTCTCTTCGGGCTCGAACGAGACCGTGTTCGGCGCACTCTACGGGTCGGCCTCCTGGGGCCGGATCCGCCTGCGTCTGGGGGCGTCCTATGCGCGGCACGACATCGACACCCAGCGGCAGGTGCAGTTCCCCGGCTTCCGCGATCAGCTCGGCGCCTCCTATGGCGGCTGGACGGCGCATGCTTTCGGCGAGTTGGGCTACCGCGTCGATCTGAACGGCGCGCAGGTGGAGCCGTTCATCGGTGCCTCGGTCCTGCGGCTGCACACCGATGCCTTCCAGGAGAAGGGTGGGGCCGCGGCGCTTACGGGCTATGCGCGGGATCAGGATCTGGCCACCACCACGCTGGGCCTGCGGGCCGAAGCCCGTTTGAGCGACACGGTCCCGCTGATCGTGCGTGGTCTCGTCGGCTGGCGCCATGCCTATGGCGATGTCGAGCCAGAAGCGCTGCTCGCCTTCAGCGGCGGCGCAAGTGCTTTCACGGCGGCGGGAACGCCGATCGACCGTAATGCGCTGGTGGTGGAGGCCGGCCTCGACTGGTGGATTGCCCCGGACATGACGCTCGGCGTGGCCTATGCCGGGCAGATCGAATCGCACGCCCAGGAGCACGCCCTCAAGGGCAGCTTCACCTGGAGATTTTGACGCTCCAGCGCTCCTCGCTTCGTAAACTCCGCCGAGCTGTCTCAGCGGAGTTGTTCTTGCCGCGGGAGCCTTGCCCGGGGACCGAGATTCCTCACGGCTGCGGCGAGAGTCGGGCCAGTCGCATGCGCTCCATGATATGACGACCGGAACCGCTGACGTGCTGGGCGATCACTTGAGCGGCTCCCTCGGCGTCCTGCGCCTTGATGCAGGCGATCAACTCGCGATGTTCCTCCAGCACGTTCCCCTGCCGGCTGAGCGAAGTCGGGAAGCGGCGGCTGATGGCCCAGAGGATCTGACGGTGGCGCACCCAGAGGTCGACCGCATGCCGATTGTAGTGGCGGTCGTACATGAGCTGATGAAACTGTAGATCGAGATTGGAGTGCTTCATCTCGTCCGCGAAATTGAGAGCCTCGATTTCCGCCTGGATGCGTTCCAGCTCCTCGATCTCGGTCTTGGTCACGATCCCGACGAACCAGCGGGTCAAGGCCGGTTCGATGAGAACCTCGATTTCGCAGATGTCGCGTACGAACTCCTCGTCGATAGGGCGAACGCGCGCGCCGCGGTTCGGCGTCATGATGACGAAGCCTTCACCGCGCAGCTGCTGCAAAGCCTCCCTCACCGGATTGGTGGAGGTGCTCATGCGGATTGCAAGCTCGGACACCTTGAGGCGCTCGTTCGGCTTGACGCGCCCATGGATGATGTCGTCCCGCAGCCGGTCATACACCGAGGACCCCGTGTCCTCATCCTCGGGAGCCGTTTGTCTGATGGTTGCGATCTGTCTCATGGAAATGTTTCTTTATTCACTTTCCTCAGCATTGCCAAGGTCGAACTATCTTAAACCATACATTCAGATTGACAAATAATGTACGATTTGAAAACTTTACCGTACGACAGCCAAGAGGCCGTTGTTTGGGAGGAACCGGCAAAAAGCCGGCCAAGAGGAGAAACGCTATGGGCTTTCAGCACAAGCTGCCCGGCCTCGTCATGTCGACAGGCTTGTTAGGCGCCGCGCTTTTGGGGGCACTGACATCGGCCAAAGCGGCGGACTACAAGCAAGCACCGATGCTCGATGACAAGGTGAAATCAGGAAAGCTGCCCGCCGTCGCCGACCGGCTTCCCGAACATCCCTATGTGGAGACGATGGTCGACGGGGTGGGCAAATATGGCGGCACCCTGCGCACGACGATCCTTGCCAACGGCGACCAATACAATTTGACCCGCACCATCGCCAACGAGCTCCTCGTGCGGTGGGATCCGCAGTGGAAGAAGGTCATGCCGTCGCTGGCGGAGGAATTCAGTGCCTCCGAAGATGCGACCACCTATACGTTCAAGCTCCGCAAGGGCCTGAAGTGGAGCGACGGCCAGCCCTTCACGGCCGACGACATCATGTTCTGGTACGAAGACGTGTTCATGAACAGCGCGTTGTCTCCGGCCAAGAACCCGACTTTCACGGTGGCGGGCAAGCCAGTAAAAGTGAGGAAGATCGACGACCAGACCGTGGAGTTCAAGTTCGAGTCTCCCTACGGTCTCTTTCTCCAGCAACTCGCCTACGGTCAGGGGCACCTGCCGGTCATCTATCCCAAGCACTATCTCAGCCAGTTCCATGAGAAGTATAACAAGGAGGGCATTCCGGCGCTCCTGAAGGCCAATCCCGCGGCCGGCGACTGGGTGGCGCTGTTCAATTCCAAGATCTCGCTGACCTTCCAGCCGCCCTTCTGGCAAAACCTCGAACTGCCGACCCTCAATCCCTGGGTGCTGACCGTCCCCTACGCGGATAGCGAACGCGTAGTCGCGACCCGCAATCCCTATTACTGGAAGGTGGACACGGCAGGAAACCAGCTCCCCTACATCGACGGAATCACCTGGGCCAAGCTCGACGACCCGCAGCTCATGGCTCTCAAGATGACGTCCGGCGAGTTCGACTTCGCATTCCGCCACATCAACAATTCCACCTTCAAGTCCGTGCTGTTCGATGGCCAGAAGACCGGAAACTACCACTTCGTGGACGTGAAGGACCTGCCGGCGAACGACGCCGTCATCCTGCTCAACTTGAACTCGACCGATCCGGTCAAGCGCAAGATCTTCCAGAACAAGGACTTCCGGATCGCGCTCAGCCATGCGATCAATCGGCAGGAGATCATCGATCTCGTCTATGTGGGGCAGGGTGCTCCCGCGCAGGTGGCCGTCCAACCGGAGCACGAGCTCTTCAACGAGCGCGAGGCGAAGCAATACACCGAGTTCGATCCGAAGCGCTCGGCCGAGATCCTCGACAAGATCATGCCCAAGAAGGATGCCGAAGGATTCCGCCTCGATGAAACGGGCAAGCGCTTCACCATCAACTTCATGGTGGCCGACGTGTTTGGCCTGTCGTATCCGGACGTGATGCAGATGGTGCAGCAATATGCCAAGGATGTCGGTATCGATATCCAGCTGCGCACCACCGACCGCGCGCGCCTCAACACGATGTGGTCGGCGAACGAGCAGGATGCCTATATCTGGAACTGCGTGGGCGGGCTTTCGGAAGTCTATACGGATCCGCGCTGCTACATGCCGTTCCAGAAGGCCGACATCTTCTTCGCGATGAAATGGAGCGAGTGGTATTCGAACCATGCCACGGGCGAGGAGCCGCCGGAGAAGATCAAGGCCTTGATGGCGGCTTACGACAAGGTCAACGCTGCCGTCACGGACGACGACCGCCGCGAGAAGATGAAGGAATTTCTCAACCTGTCGGCTGACAACTTCCTCAACATCGGCATCTCGCGTCCCATGCCAAAATACATGATGACCTCGAACAGCCTGAAGAACGTGGTCAACGGCATTCCGATCACCGGCAACCTCTGGCACCCGGCTCCCACGCTGACCCAATGGTATTTCGACAAGCCGGCCAAGTAAGGTCTGCCTGTAAGGCTCCTCCCGGTGCCGGTGGCGGCCTCAGTGCCGCCACCGGACACCCCTTCGATCTCGTCGAACGGTCAGACTTATGCTCCGCTACATCGCCAAGCGAATAGTGCTCGCAATCCCGACGCTGTTTGCCGTCTCCGTCGTGGCCTTCATCATCATCCAGCTCCCGCCGGGCGACTATCTCACGACCTTGATGGCCGACTGGGCAAGCCAGGGCGGCGCCGTCGAGGCCGGCACCGTCGCGGCCATGCGCGAGCGCTACGGCCTCGATCAGCCGATCTACTTCCAATATTACAAGTGGATCGCGGGAATCCTGACACGGGGCGATTTCGGGATCTCCTTCGAGCTCGGAAAGCCCGTCACGGAACTCATCTGGAACCGTCTCGGCTTCTCGCTGCTGCTCTCGCTCCTCACGCTCTGCTTCGTATGGGCCATCGCCATTCCGATCGGCATCCTGTCGGCAGTGCGCCAGTACTCGATTTCCGATTACACGGCGACCTTCCTGGCCTTCTTCTTCCTGGCCGTACCCGACTTCCTGATGGCGCTTTCCGCCATGTACATCATGTCGGCATGGTTCGGTCAGAGCGTCGGCGGCCTGTTCTCGCCCGATTATGTCGATGCGCCATGGAGTCTGGGCAAGCTTGTCGACTTCGCCCAGCATGTCTGGCTGCCGGTCGTCGTGATCGGCCTCGGCTCCCTTGCAGCTCTAGTCCGCATCATGCGGGCCAATCTCCTCGACGAGCTGTCCAAGCCCTATGTCACCACGGCTCGGGCTAAAGGCATGTCGGAACTCGAGCTGTTGCTGCGCTATCCGGTGCGCCTTGCCCTCAACCCGCTGATCTCGACCCTCGGCTGGATCCTTCCGGCGGTCATTTCCGGCGAGATCATCGTGTCCGTCGTCATGAGCCTGCCGACCACCGGGCCGCTGCTGCTCCGGGCGCTGCTGGCCCAGGACATGTATCTCGCCGGCTCGCTCATCCTGCTGATCTCGGTGCTGACCATCATCGGCACGCTGATCTCCGACATCCTGCTCGCCATCACCGATCCGCGGATCCGGCTCCAATGACAGACATCACCAGCCTTCCGCCCGAGACAGCGACCTCACTCGACCTGCACGGCAGGGACATGGCCGTCGCCGGCCAATGGCGTCTGTTCTGGCTCAAGTTCAAGAAACACAGGATCGCGCTCCTGAGCCTCGTGGTGATCCTGTTCATGTATCTCGTCGCGGCTTTTGCGGATTTCATCGCTCCTTCCGATCCTAACGCCACGAACTCACGCTTCACGTACGCGCCGCCCCAGGTTCTGTCGCTGTTCCAGGACGGTTCGTTCAGGCCGCATGTAAGCCAGCTCAAAATGACTCTGAACACCGAATCGATGCGCCGGGAGTTCTCGCCCGACCCGTCGAAGCCGCTTCCGGTGTCCTTCTTCGTGCCGGCGCAGCAGCCTTATTACCTGCTCGGCTTCATTCCGATGCAGACCAAGCTCTTCGGCCTCACGAACCCGAAACCGGGCGACAGTCTGTACATTTTCGGTGCCGACCGCCTCGGTCGCGACATCTTCTCGCGCGTCGTTCACGGAGCCAAGATTTCGCTTTCCATCGGGCTCGTGGGGGTCTTCGTCAGCTTGATCCTCGGAGTGACGATCGGCGGTATCTCCGGCTTCTTCGGCGGCTGGATCGATCTTGCGATCCAGCGTCTGATCGAGCTGCTGCGATCGATTCCGACCATTCCTCTCTGGATGGGCTTCGCGGCCGCAATCCCCGTGGGTTGGCCGCCGCTTCGGACCTACTTCGTCATCACGCTGATCGTATCGTTGATCGGCTGGACCAGCCTTGCGCGTGAGGTGCGCGGAAAGTTCCTGTCCCTGAGGAACGAGGATTTCGTCATTGCCGCGCGTCTCGACGGCATGAGTGAGATCGGCATCATCTTCCATCACTTGGTTCCGTCCTTCATCAGCCACATCATCGCGACACTGACGCTGGCCATTCCCTCGATGATCCTGGCCGAGACGGCGCTTTCCTTCCTCGGCATCGGTCTGCAACCACCGATCATCTCCTGGGGCGTCCTGTTGCAGGAGGCGCAGAACATCCGCGCGGTCGCTCAGGCGCCCTGGCTGCTCTTCACGCCTGCCGCCGCCATTGTCATCTCGGTTCTCGCCCTCAACTTCCTCGGCGATGGCCTCCGCGATGCCGCAGATCCTTACGAGTCGGTGTCATGAGCATGACGAAGGATACTATTCTCGAAGTGCGGGACCTCAGGACGGTTTTCCCGACCCGCACCGGCCCCTTCATGGCAGTCGACGGCGTGTCGTTCGAACTGAAACGTGGCCAGACGCTCTGCGTCGTGGGCGAATCCGGTTCCGGCAAGTCGGTGACGGCTCGGTCGATCCTGCAGATCGTCGACAGGCCCGGGCGGATCGAGAGCGGGACCGTGCTGCTCACGCGGGCGGACGGCTCCACCACCGATCTCGCCAAGCTCGACCCACGAGGAAAGGAGATCCGCAGTGTTCGCGGCAAGGAGATCGCCATGATCTTCCAGGAGCCGATGAGCTCGCTCTCACCGGTTCACCGCATCGGCACGCAGATCGGCGAGGCGCTACGCATCCATTTCGGCACGCCCAAACACCAGCAGCGCGAGCGCGTTCTCGAACTTCTGCGACAGGTGGAGATCCCGCGGCCGGAATCCGCCATCGACCGCTACACCTTCGAGTTCTCAGGCGGCATGCGTCAGCGCGTGATGATCGCCATGGCGCTCGCCTGCAACCCATCCGTGCTGATCGCCGACGAGCCGACCACGGCACTCGACGTCACGACCCAGGCCGAAATTCTGGACCTCATCAAGAAGCTGCAGCAGAGCCACGGCATGGCCGTGCTCTTCATCACCCATGACATGGGCGTCGTCGCCGAAATCGCCGATGAAGTCCTCGTCATGTATCGTGGCAAAGTGATGGAGCGCGGAACCGTCGAGCAGATCTTCCACGCGCCGCAGGATGCGTATACTCGCCGGCTGATCGGCTCCGTGGTGAAGCTTGAGAAAAAGGCCGAGATACGCCTGTCGCGTCCAGCAATACCGGCTGAGACCCCGCCGCTTCTCGACGTGCGAAATCTCTCGTTGACATTCCCCTCGGGCCTCAGGGCGGTCGACGACGTTTCGTTGATCGTGCGTCCCGGCGAGACGCTCGGTATCGTCGGAGAATCCGGATCCGGCAAGACCACGATGGGACGCTGCCTGCTGCGCATCTACGACGCTCAGTCGGGCACCATCGATTATCGTCGAACCGATGGTCAAACGGTCGATATCCGCACGACCGACAAGGGAACGCTGGTCAAGATCCGCCGTGAAGTCCGCATGATCTTCCAGGATCCTGTGGGGTCACTCAGCCCGCGCAAGACCGTGGGAGATATCATTGCCGAGCCGCTGAAGATCGCCGGCATGAAGGGCGGGGTCCTCAACGAGCGTGTCGCCGATCTGATGCAGCAGGCGGGGCTCGAGCCGGCCTGGCGTGAGCGCTATCCGCATGCCTTCTCCGGCGGTCAGCGGCAGCGCATCGGCATTGCCCGGGCGATCGCCTTGAATCCGAGGCTCATCATCGCCGACGAGGCGACGTCGGCGCTCGACGTCTCTCTGCGGTCGCAAATGCTCGACCTCATGATGAAGCTGCAGGACGAACTCGGACTCTCCTACGTGTTTATATCCCACGATATGTCGGTGATCCGCTACATGTGCGACCGGGTCGCGGTCATGTACCGGGGCAAGATCGTCGAGGTGGGCGAGACCGATCAGGTCGTCAACGATCCGGCACACGATTACACCCGAGCGCTTCTTTCCGCCATTCCCCATCCCGATCCACGCAATCGGCGCATCCACAATCGGTTTCGGTACGATTCCGGCCGCACGCTCTCAGCCAACGGATAAATCGATGAAAATCACTGAGGTCAAAATTATCGTCTGCTCGCCCGGGCGCAACTTCGTCACCGTCAAGATCTTCACCGACGAAGGGCTGACCGGCGTCGGTGACGCGACGTTGAACGGGCGTGAGCTGGCTGTCGCATCCTATCTGCAGGACCATCTCGCGCCGCTTCTGATCGGCCGCGATCCAAGGCGTATCGAAGACATTTGGCAATATTTCTACAAAGGGGCCTATTGGCGCCGCGGTCCCGTGACCATGGCGGCCATCGCCGGCATCGATACCGCGCTTTGGGACATCAAGGCCAAGGCTGCCAATATGCCTCTTTACCAGCTCCTCGGAGGAGCGAGCCGCGAGAAGGTGCTGTGCTACACCCATGCTCAGGGACGCGACATCGCCGAAGCCGTAGAGGCCGTCGGAAAGCGCAAGGAGCAGGGCTACAAGGCCATCCGCGTCCAGGTCGGCATCCCCGGACTTCCGGACGTGTACGGCACCGGCGCCAAATCGGTGACGAACAACGCGCTCGACGACGCGGTGCCCCATGAGGAAACTTGGTCAACGTCGAAGTACCTGCGCTATGTTCCGGAACTCTTCAAGGCGGTACGGGAGGCCCATGGCTGGGATATCGAACTCCTGCACGACACTCACCATCGTTTGACGCCCATCGAAGCCGCCCGGCTCGGCAAGGATCTCGAATTCGCTCGCCTGTTCTGGCTCGAGGACGCGGTGGCGGCCGAGCACCAGGAGGGCTTCCGGCTGATCCGCAAACATACGACGACGCCCTTGGCAGTCGGCGAGGTGTTCAACACGATCTGGGACGCACGACTCCTCATGGAGGAACAACTCATCGACTATATCCGCATGACGACCGTGCATGCAGGCGGCGTCACGGCCCTGCGGCGCATCATGGACTTCGCGAGCGTCTACAATGTCCGCACCGCTTGCCACGGCGCGATGGACATGTCGCCGATCTGCCTCGGAGCGAACCTCCACCTCGACCTGTGGGTTCCGAACTTCGGTATCCAGGAATATTCCGGCTATCTGCCGCAGATCCTCGAAGTCTTCCCGAGCGCCTGGAGCCTGTCCGACGGCTACCTGCATCCGGGCGAGGCTGTTGGTCATGGCGTCGATATCGATGAAAGGCTGGCGGAGAAATATCCGTATCAGCGGGCCTATCTGCCGGTGAACCGTCTGGAAGACGGCACCCTGTGGCACTGGTAATTCGAGGACGAGATGAAGATCACTGCGATCAAGAGCTATGCCGTCAAGGTCGGCATTCGAAACCAGCTTCTGGTGAAGGTCGAGACGGACGAGGGCATCTCCGGCTGGGGTGAGAGCGGCCTTTCGGGCCGCGAGAAAGCCGTCGTCGGTGCACTCGAACACTATGCGGAATTCCTGCGCAGGCGGGACCCGTTCAAGATCGGCGCGCTGTGGCAGGAGATGTACCGCAGCCAGTATTTCGAAGGCGGCCGCGTGCTGCAGGCGGCGATTTCGGCCATCGACATCGCGCTGTACGACATTAAGGGAAAAGCTCTTGGTGTACCGGTCTATGAACTGCTGGGCGGCAAGCAGCGCGAACGTATTCCCACTTTCGCGACCACCTTCGCGGAGCCCGGCCCGGCGATGATCGAGCAGGCCCAGATGCTCGTCGAGCATGGTTGGACGGCGATGCGCCTCTCGCCGTCGGGCCATGAGAACAAGGATACCTACGAGCCGCGCGAGCACATCGCGACCACGGCGAAATGGTGCGTGAAGGCTCGCGAGGCGCTGGGTGAGGACGTCGTTCTGGGCATCGACTACCACCATCGCCTCAGCGTCGCGGAGGCAGCGAGTTTCTGCCAGAAGATGCCGTCCGGCACCCTCGATTTCCTGGAGGAGCCGATCCGCGACGAGTCGCCGAGTTCCTATGAGGCGCTGCGCCGCCTGACCGACATCCCTTTTGCGATCGGCGAGGAATTCGCCTCGAAGTGGCAGTTTCAGCCTTACATCGAGCGCGATATCCATCAGTTCAATCGTCTCGACGTCTGCAATGTCGGCGGCTTGACGGAATCGATGAAGGTCGCGGCCTGGAGCGAAACTCATTACGTCGACATGATGCCGCATAATCCCCTCGGTCCAGTCTGCACGGCGGCAACGATCCATTTCTCCGCAGCCGTACCGAACTTCTCCTGGCTCGAAACCCGCGCGAGCCCTGCGGAAACGCATCTCGGTTTCGACAATTCGGACTTCTTCCCTGTTCAGCCACGGCTTGTGGGGGCGCATTATCCGGTTCCCGATGCACCCGGACTCGGGATCGAGGTCAACGAGGAGCTGATCGCAAAGCAGAGCTTCGAGTTCTGGGAGGCGCCGCATCTGCGGAGGAGGGATGGCTCGGTCACCAATTGGTGACGTCCAAACGCGGCGGAGTGGGACTGCATCTCGATCATGCCTAGAGCATTTTTCGGTGAAGTGGGTCGGGTTCACCGTCAAAAAATGCGGCCAAGCAAAGAGGAGACCTGTTTCCAATGTCGTGGAAGCAGCTCTAGCCTGAAAAGGGATGCATCCAGTTCAGGCGACAAGCATTGGCCATAATCCGCGCCGGGTCGATGGGGGAAACTAATGCCGACCTGGGGACACGTATCGGAGTCTCGACCCGCCTATCTGGTGCTACTGGCAGCCAAGCTGCTCGGGGTCACGAAGCCGGCGAGCGCCGGCCCGTGATCTGATAGCGGAGTATGCATCTCTCAACTGGACGAGGAGGCTCGAACTCCCATCTTAAAGGGGATGGTCGCTTCCGTTCCTCCCGTCAGCCGCCCCCTGCGTGAGCGGGTCGGCGCCTTGCGTCACGTCCCATCGCTGCTTCGTCTGGTCTGGCAGGCCAGCCCGGGGCTCACGATCGCGAGCTTCGGGCTGCGCCTGAGCCGCTCATCCCTGCCTATTCTTGTCCTCTATGTCGGCAAACTCATCATCGACGAGGTCGTGGCTCAGTCCCGGCTTCCCTCGCCAGGTGTAAGCCTCGGCGATTGGATCGGGAGCGGCCGGCTCGATATTCTCGGCGGGCTGGTCTTCCTGGAGTTGGTGCTGGCGATCCTGGCCGATCTCCTGGGGCGGGCCAGTACCCTTGTCGACAGTCTCCTGTCGGAACGCTACAGCAATTTCGCCAGCATACGCCTGATGGAGCATGCGACGACGCTGGATCTCGAGCAGTTCGAGAGCAGCGATCAGCAGGATCGGCTGGAACGTGCCCGCCGTCAGGTCACCGGGCGGACGACCCTCCTGACCCAGATTTTCGGGCAGGTCCAGGACGTTCTCACGGTCCTTTCGCTCGCCGCGGGCCTTCTCGCTTACGCGCCGTGGCTCATCGTTCTGATTATTCTTGCTCTCCTGCCAGCCTTTGTCGGCGAGGTGCATTTCAACGCCCAGGGCTATCGGCTCAACTATTTCCGCACGCCGGAACGACGGCAGCTCGATTACATCAGGTATCTCGGCTCAAGCGTCGAGACAGCGAAGGAGATCAAACTCTTCGGACTGAATGCCTTCCTGGTCGAGCGTTTCAGAGGCTTCGCGGACCGCATGTATGTGGAGAACCGGCGACTCGCTGTCCGTCGGGCCGCGTGGGGCACGCTCTTCGCGGCGCTCGCGTCATGCGCCTATTACCTGGCCTATGCCCTGATCGTCTGGCGGACGGTGCAGGGAGAGTTCAGCATTGGCGATCTGACGTTCCTGTCAGGCTCTTTCCTGCGCCTGCGCGGTCTCCTTGAGGATTTGCTTCTGGGTTTTTCCCAGATTGCCGGGCAGGCATTGTACCTGGAGGATCTGTTCTCCTTCTTCGACGTCAGCCCGAGCATCGCATCGCCGCCGAACCCGCGGCCGTTCCCGCAGCCCTTGCGGTCGGGCATCGTATTCGAGAACGTGGGTTTCCGGTATCCGGAATCCGATCGCTGGACGGTCCGTCACCTGAGCCTGACCCTGAAAGCCCGAGAGGTTGTGGCTCTGGTCGGGGAGAATGGGGCCGGCAAGACGACGATCGTGAAGCTTCTTGCCCGCCTCTACGATCCGAGCGAGGGACGGATCCTCCTCGACGGCCACGATCTGCGGGAATACGATCTGGCCGACCTGCGGCGCCATATCGGCGTCATCTTCCAGGATTTCGTGCGGTTTCATTTCACGGCCGGCGAGAACATCGGGACGGGGCAAATCGAGGACACCGATAATCGCAGCCGGATCCAGCAGGCGGCGGAGCGCAGCCTTGCCGATCGCATCATCCAGCGCCTCCCCCGAGGCTATGACCAGCCGCTCGGCAAGCGGTTCAATGAGGGGGCGGACCTCTCCGGGGGCGAATGGCAGAAGATCGCCATCGCACGCGCTTACATGCGGGATGCCGATGTACTGATCCTGGACGAGCCGACCGCTGCCCTCGATGCCCGCTCGGAATACGAGGTCTTCCAGCGATTCCGGGATCTCAGTCAGGAAAAGACCGCGGTGCTGATCTCGCACCGGTTCTCGACGGTGCGCATGGCGGACCGGATTCTCGTTCTGGAGAACGGGCGGGTCGTAGAGGCCGGTTCGCACGAACAGCTCGTTGCCTCGGGCGGGCGTTACGCTGAGCTGTTCGAGCTGCAAGCTTCCGGCTATCGCTAGAGCATTTTTCAGTGAAATGGATCCGGTTCGTCGTCGAAAAATGCGGTTCCACAAAGAAGAGAGCTGTTCCCACGCAAGTGGGAACAGCTCTAGGCTGCTTCAGTCGGCCGGATTCGACTGCCTCGCCAAAAGGTTCCGCTCCACGCTCTGCAAATGAGTGCGCATGGCTGCTGCAGCGGCATTCATGTCACGGTTCTCGATGGCCGTGATGATCATCTCATGCTCGGTGAAGCTGTGATGGTCGGGCTCCGGCTTGACCGGGTTCGACCGGAGGCGCCCCCAGGTGACTGCCCGGCGTAGAGCGTTCAGCATGTCGAACAATCCGAGCAACGGCGTGTTCTGTGTCGCCTCGGCGATCGTGCGGTGGAGGCGGGTATCCCAGTTCTCGTATTGCCGCCACGTGGCTGCTTCCCGCGTCCGGGTCTGGCACAGCCTCAGCTCGGCGAGATGCATCGGCGTCGCCGTCAGAGCGGCCGCCCTGGCGATCTCGGGCTCGATCACAAGGCGCGCACGCATCAGCTCCGCCGGATTGGTCCGCTTCGCCAGGGCCGCAATATCGGAAAGGCTGTCGGTAGGGCGGTTTCCCAGGAATGTGCCTTTCCCGACATGACGCCAGATCTGCCCCTCGCTCTCAAGCGTTCCGAGGGCCTTTCTCAGCTCCGTCCGCGTGACCCCAAGGGCAACGGCGAGATCCCGTTCGGGCGGCAGTCGGCCATCTTCAGGCAGCTCGGCCTGCGCGAGATATGCCCGCAACTGGGTGACGATACCCCGATTGGATGCTGCTTCATTGTACATTTGCATCTGGTTGTCTCAACCAATTTAGGATTGGTTGGATCTTCTAGCGAAATACTGCAATGCGTCAACAGAAATAATGCTTGACACCATCTCAGCCAATTGCAACCAATACGATATTGGTCGACAAAGGTTCGGCCGAACCTAAGAGCGGGTGAACCGCCTAAAACAATGGGAGAGAAACATGTTCAAGAGCATCATGGGCTTGAAGACCAGCGCCGCAGCGATCGTGATTGGTGTGGCACTCTCGGCATCGAATGCTGCAGAGGCGGCCAAGGTTCGTGTGGTATATGGCGACATTCCGAGCGTGGAGTCCCTGCACCTTCTCGCGGCCTTCGAACGAGCCAAGGAACAGGGCGTCGATATCGAGATGACCTATCTGAAGTCCGAGGACATCGCCGCTCAGGCTGTGGTCGGCGGGCAGGCGGATATCGGCGTCGGCGGTCCTTACGCCCTCGTCCAGAAGGTCAAGGCCCCGATCCGGATGTTCATGCAGCTTTCGACGCTGCGCTTCTACCCGGCCGTCAACGGCGAGTTCTACAAGACCTGGAAGGATCTCAACGGGCAGGAGGTCGCCGTTCACTCCCGCGGTTCCGGCACGGAGGCCATCATGAAACTGATGGAGCAGCGGCAGGGCATCAAGTTCTCCAAGATCAGCTACATTCCAGGCGCCGAGGTGCGTACGGGCGCCCTGCTTCAGGGCAACGTCAAGGCCAGCATCGTCGATTCCTCCGGCCGCCGTCTGCTCGAGACCCAAGCCCCCGGCAAGTTCGTCATCCTGCCGCTCGAAGGAGTGAAAGCGACGGACGAGGCTCTGTTCGCCAACACGAACTTTCTTGAGAAGAACGCAGCGGATGTCGATAAAATCGTCGAGGCCATTCTCACCACCTGGCGCGAGGTGACGGCCAATCCGGCCGTGATTTCCGAGTGGCGCGCCAAATACAAGCTGCTGCCGGACTTGCCTGCGGCGCAAGCCGCCGACATCGGGCCTTATTTCGATGAGCTCGCGAAAGGCAAAGCATTTCCGCTGAATGGGGGTGGCGCCGAAGCCGCGAAGGACGACTTCGCCTTCTACACCCTGTCGGGCCAGCTCACGGGTGAAGCCTCCAGCCTCAAGGTCGAGGACTTCTGGGACACTCGTCCGCTGGATCGCGTCCTGGCCAAAGTCGGCTCCAAGTAAGGCGCCGACATCATGATGGTTTCCTCTCACGTGAACGGCCCCGCGCGGGCCGTCCATTCGCCGGCAGGGTGGGGCTTGAGCCTCAGCCGCCTGTTCACAAGCCACCCGATCGCCGTAAGAGCAGGCTCTCTGGGACTCTTCTTCCTGATCTGGGAGATCGCCGGGCGTGTGCCGATCAGTTACGCGTTTCCGACCTTCCTCGAGACACTTTACGCCTTCGTCGCGATGCTCCTCGATGGAAGCCTCCTGGCGGCCTACGGGTCTACCGTTCAGCCTCTGATCATCGGCATCGCGATCTCAGCGGTGGTAGGAGTGGGGCTCGGCATCGTCATGGGCTTGTCGCGCAAGGCGGAATGGCTCGTTGCACCCCTGTTCATCGTTCTTCAGTCGGCCCCCATGGCGGCCCTCATTCCGCTCATCACGTTCGTGTATGGCATCGGCCTGGTGGCAAAGACCCTTGCCGTCATCATGCTCGCCCTGCCGGTGATCGTCCTGAACGGCTACAAGGCCGTTAGGAACGCCAATCCTTCGCTGGTGGCCATGTGCCGGTCGTTCCAGGGGACACGTGTCCAGCAGATCACCAAGGTCATCATTCCCGATGCCAGTCCGGTCATCTTCGCCGGATTGCGCCTCGGCCTCGCTGCGGGATTCATCGGCGTCATCCTGGCCGAGCTCCTGATTACACCGACCGGGATCGGGGATCTCATCACCTATCATCGTTCGGTTGCCAACTACGCGGAAATGTATGCCGCCGTCGTTTCCATCATCCTGGTCTCGACCCTGACGCTCGCCGCACTCGAGGCATTCGAGGTCCGTGTGCTGCGCCCTGAAAAGAAGAGAGGCTGACATGAGTGTTCCCACTGCTTCCATCCATGCCATGCCTCGAACGGAAAGCGAGGTGGCGGTCGAGGTGCGCGGCATCTGCAAGAACTACGGCGACGTCGAAGCGCTCCGGCAGATCGATCTCGACTTTCCCCGCGGCAAGCTCACGACATTGCTCGGCCCTTCGGGTTGCGGCAAGACCACCCTGCTCAAGATCATCGCCGGTCTCGTCGAACCCACGTCAGGCGATGTGCGTGTGAACGAGAAGATCGTCACCGGTCCTGGTCCGGAACGCGCCTTCGTGTTCCAGGATTTCGCCCTGATGCCGTGGGCGACAGTGATGCGCAACGTGGCCTTCGGTCTCGAACTGAAGGGCATGGGCAAGGCGGAGCGCCAATCGATCGCTCGTCACTACATTGCCGAGGTCGGCCTCACAGGCTTCGAGGACAAGTACCCGCACGAGCTTTCCGGCGGCATGCGCCAGCGGGTCGGACTTGCGCGCGCTTTCGCCGTCAATGCGGAGGTGCTTCTGCTCGACGAGCCCTTCTCGGCGGTCGATGAGCAGAACCGTCGCAAGTTCCAGGAGGACCTTCTGCAACTGGTGGAGAAGGAGCGCAAGACGTTCATCTTCGTGACGCATAGCATCGAGGAGGCTGTCTACGTGTCTGACCGGATCGTGCTTCTCTCGCGACGGCCGAGCCGCGTCGCGCAGATCATTGAGCCGACGATAGATCGAACGGCCTCACCCGATGCCATCCGCCGTGACCAGGGCTACCTCGATACGGTCGAGGAGATCTGGCAGGGCCTCAAGCACTACGTGGACTGAGGAGGACGGCATGACCGTTTACGGATACCGGGTGCCGATGATGGCATCCCTGCTCGCCTGGTGCTTGATCTGGGAATTGGTTGGACAATCCGGGCTCATGTTCCTGCTACCCCCGCTCTCGAGCGTGGTGGCGGCCGGCATCGCGATGGTGCAGACCGGCACATGGCAGGCGGCCGCGCTGATCACCCTGCACAGCTTCGCCGTGGGCATGGTTTTGGCGATCGTGGCCGGCGTCGCGCTGGGCGTACTGATGGGGCGGTTCAAGGCGGTGGACGAGCTGTTCAGCATCTGGGTCAATATCTTCGTCAGCGCGCCGCTCTCGGCTCTCGTCCCGGTGTTGATGATTCTGTTCGGAATGGGCGAGACCACGGTCATCGTCACGGTCTTCCTCTTCGCCGTGTGGATCATCGTGTTGGACACGCGAGCGGGCATTCAGCATGTTCCGAACTCGCTCATCGAAATGGGGCGCTGCTACGGCGCCTCTCCCTTCGCTCTTTACGGAAAAATCGTTCTCCTTGCCGCATTGCCGGAGATCCTCGCAGGGATCCGACTCGGCCTTGTGCGCGGCGTAAAGGGTGTTGTGATCGGCCAGCTTCTGGTGGCGATCATCGGTTATGGCGAACTGTTTGAGCTTTATTCACGCAGCTTCGACATGGAGAACTTCTGGGCGCTGACGATCATCCTCTTCGCTGCGGCGATGCTGATGTCGGCGGCCATCGAGTACATTGAGAAGAAAATCGACTATTACGCAGGAGTAAGATGATGAATGCGCCTCTCGCCATGACCGGTTATGTCATTCAGCCGGCACCGGTTGCCACGCTGCCCGTGCAGGGCACCGATAAAGTCTTCCCGATCCATCGCATCTATTGCGTCGGCCGCAACTATGCCGAGCATGCCATTGAGATGGGGCATGATCCTTCGAAGGAGCCGCCGTTCTTCTTCCAGAAGAACCCCGACAACATAACCACGGACGGCAAGTTTCCCTATCCGAGCAAGTCCTCCGACGTGCACCACGAGATCGAAATGATCGTGGCTCTCGCCAAGGGGGGCGACAACATCCCGGCGGAAGCTGCACTCGACCATGTTTTCGGCTATGGCGTCGGTCTTGACATGACCCGCCGTGACCTCCAGGGCGAGGCCAAGAAGCTGGGACGGCCGTGGGAAGTCGGCAAAGCCTTCGAAGCCTCCGCCCCCTGCGGTCCTCTGGTCCCGGCGGGCGAGATTGGTCACCCGACTTCGGGCGCGGTCACCCTGAAGGTGAACGGGGAACTGCGCCAGCAGGGCGACCTCAACCAGCTCATCTGGAAGGTGCCTGAGATGATCTCCTATCTCTCCGGACTCTTCACCCTGCAGCCGGGCGACATCATCATGACGGGAACGCCGGCCGGCGTCGGCGCGGTCGTGCGCGGCGATGTTCTGGAAGGCTTCGTCGAAGGCGTCGGAAAGATCGAAGTCGTGGTCGTTTAGGCTGCGGAACCCGCATTCGCAACGTGAGAATGCGGCAGGGGCATTGAACCACCGCAGCGCATCCCTGCGCGCTGCGGTGCAATTTCAGGGCGGGACAACCGCCGACGTCGAAAACATTTAGGAGCCACAAGTGGCGAAGATCAAGGTAGCCAATCCGGTCGTCGAGCTCGACGGCGACGAGATGACCCGCATTATCTGGCACTTCATCAAGGAGAAGCTGATCCACCCGTATCTCGACCTCGACCTGAAGTACTACGACCTGGGCGTGGAGCACCGCGACGCCACGAACGACAGGGTCACGGTCGAGGCCGCCGAGGCGATCAAGAAGTACGGGGTCGGCGTCAAGTGCGCCACGATCACGCCGGACGAGGGCCGGGTGAAGGAGTTCAACCTCAAGGAGATGTGGAAGTCGCCCAACGGCACGATCCGCAACATCCTCGGCGGCGTGATCTTCCGCGAGCCGATCATCTGCAAGAACGTGCCGCGCCTGGTGCCCGGCTGGACCCAGCCGATCATCGTCGGCCGCCATGCTTACGGCGACCAGTACCGCGCCACCGACTTCAAGGTGCCGGGCAAGGGCCGCCTGACGATCAAGTTCGAGGGCGAGGACGGCACCGTCATCGAGAAGGAGGTGTTCAAGTTCCCCGACGCCGGCGTCGCCATGGCGATGTACAACCTCGACGACTCGATCCGCGAGTTCGCCCGTGCGTCGATGAACTACGGCCTGATGCGCAAGTACCCGGTCTATCTCTCGACCAAGAACACCATCCTCAAGGCCTATGACGGGCGCTTCAAGGACATCTTCGAGGAGGTGTACCAGAACGAGTTCAAGGCCAAGTTCGACGCCGCCGGCATCATCTACGAGCACCGCCTGATCGACGACATGGTGGCCTCGGCGCTGAAGTGGTCGGGCGGCTATGTGTGGGCGTGCAAGAACTACGACGGCGACGTGCAGTCGGACACGGTGGCGCAGGGCTTCGGCTCGCTCGGGCTGATGACCTCGGTGCTGATGACGCCCGACGGCCGGACGGTGGAGGCGGAAGCCGCCCACGGCACGGTGACGCGCCACTACCGCGAGCACCAGAAGGGCAAGGAGACCTCGACCAACTCGATCGCCTCGATCTTCGCCTGGACCCGCGGCCTCGCGCACCGGGCCAAGCTCGACGACAACGCCGAGCTCGCCCGCTTCGCCGCGACGCTGGAGAAGGTGTGCGTCGACACGGTCGAGGCCGGCTTCATGACCAAGGACCTCGCGCTGCTGGTCGGCGCCGAGCAGAAGTGGCTCTCCACCACCGGCTTCCTCGACAAAATCGACGAAAACCTCAAAAATGCCATGGCGGCTTGAGGGAAAATGGAGCCTCCCCTATGCGGGAGGTTCCGTCTGAACCATCGAACGCAAAAGAGACGGTGGAGGCAGTTCAACACCTCCACGTTGCCCCACACCGGCCTGCATCGGCGTCCCCTGTGAGCCTTGACCGGTCGCGCGATTTCGAAGGCAATGATGCCGGCTCAGCTCAAGGTGGAGACGCTCATGTCGTGCCTTTCGGACAGGCGTGGGCCGAACTGGGACGTGCTGACCGTGGCGTGCTCCGTGAGGAGTTCGGCGCAGCGGCTTCCCATCATCATGGCGGGAGCGTTGGTGTTGCCCGCGTTGATGTTAGGCATGGCCGAGAGGTCGCAGACGCGCAGGTTCTCGATGCCACGAACACGAAGCCTGGAATCGAGCACGGCCATCGGATCGCTGGCCGTTCCCATCCGGCACGTGCCGCTCGGGTGATAGTTCGTTTTCACGAAGCGGCGGCAATGTTTCATGATCGCCTCGTCGCTGAGATCGGATGGATCAGGGATCGAGATGCGCTCGATGCGCTCCTTCAATGGGGTCGTCTGGAAGGCGCGAATGAAGAAGCGCTGGGCGTCGATCATGGCGCGTGCGTCATCGGGATGCCTGAGCAGATTGGGCGAGACGAGCGGCATGTCGTCCGGATTTCCCGAGCGCAGGCGGACGTAGCCGCGGGATTTCGGTTTCACCACGACGGTCGTGATGGTCAGCCCGTAAGTGTCGTCGACGAGGCCTAGCGTGTCGCGGTCGAGGTAGATGATCGGCACGCAGAAGGCCTGGATCGTGGGTTCCGCATTCGGGTCGGTGGGATTGACGAAGGCGCCGGCCTCGACGCCGGCCGAGAGGATCGGGCCCGATCCGAAGAGCCGGAAATGAATGCCGTTGAGGAGCATTCGCCAACCCACGCCCTGCTTGTAATAACCGTAGGGCCCGTTCGCCTTGGCAATGAGCGGCACTTCCGGATGATCGATCAGATTTTCGCCGATGCCGGGCAGGTCGGCGATGCAGTCGATCCCGTGTTCCCGCAATTGATCGGCGGGTCCGATGCCCGACAGCATCAGGAGTTGCGGCGTGACGAGCGCGCCGGAGGCGACAATCACTTCGCCGTCCGCGAAGACCTTGTGATCGGCGCCGTGTGCGTCGCGATAGGTCACTCCCACGGCGCGGCCGTTCTCGATCTCGATCCTGCGCACCCGCGACTGCAGGCGCACGACGAGGTTCGGGTTGTCGGCGAGTGGCGCCAGGAAGGCATAGGCGGCGCTGCTGCGCCTGCCGCGCCGGTTCATGAATTGATAGAACCCGACGCCACGCTGCGTCGGCCCGTTGAAATCCGGGTTGAACGGCTCGCCCAATGCCTGGATCGCCTGCACGAACCAGCGGGACATGTCGTTGATGTGGCCGGGGTCGGAGACGAGGAGCGGACCATCGGCGCCGTGCAAGTCGTTGTAGAAGCGGTTGTTGCCTTCCATGGTTCGGAAATGGGGCAGGACGTCGGCCCAGCTCCAGCCGGGATAATCGTTCTCCCCGTGCAGCATCTCATGCCACTCTTCGTAATCGGAAGGACGGCCACGCATGTAGACCTGCGCGTTGACCGACGAGCCGCCGCCGAGAACGTTGGCCTGCGGGATGTCGTGGACCCGCCCGTCGAGATGCTCCTGCGGGACCGTATGGTGATACCGCATGTACTTGCTGCCGTTGATCATCTTGAAGATGCCCGGCGGCATGTCCAGGAGCGGGTGTCGGTGGGAGTATCCGCCTTCGAGGAGCAGCACGCGCCGGCCTTCGTTCACCAGCCGCGCGGCCGCCACGGATCCCGAAGAGCCGCCGCCGACGATGATGTAGTCGAAACGCTCTGTCATGGCTTCACCCGTCACGCCTTGATGGCCTCGAGCCCCTTCCAGTCGAAGGCGATGCCATGACCAGGCCGGTCGGGCGCCAGGGCAAAGCCCTCCTCAATCCTGAGAGGTTCTTCGATGTAGCGTTCGAGCCCGAAACCATGGGCTTCGAGGTACGAGCGGTTTGGGCAGGCAGCGAGGAGATGGACGGTCACGTCATGTGCGCCATGGCTCGTCACCGGCAGATTGAAGGCCTCCGCCAGATGGGCGATCTTCATGAACGGGGTGACGCCGCCGCAATTGGTGACGTCCGGCTCCGGATAGGTCACGCCGCCGCCGGCCACGTAGAGCTTGAACTCCCAGAGCGTACGCAGATTCTCGCCCGCCGCGATCGGCAATCCGCCCTCTCGCACGATGCGGGCGTGACCCGCCGGATCGTCGGGAATGGTCGGCTCCTCGAGCCAGGTGAGGTCGAAAGGCTGAAGTGCCCGCGCGGCCCGGATCGCGCCGTCGACGCTCCACTTCATATTGGCATCGGCCATCAGCGGAAAACCGACGCCCAGATGTTCGCGCATCGCCCGCACGCGCTCCACGTCCTCGAACAGGTTGGCGCGCCCCACCTTCATCTTGATGGCGCGGAAACCCTTGCCGAGATTATCGTCCGTCTGCCGCAGGAGCCTGTCGAGGGGGAGATAAAGATCGATGCCGCCGGCATAGCAGGGGACGCGTGGGTCGTAGCCACCGAGGGTCTTCCAGAGCGGAAGGTTGGCACGCTTCGCCTTGAGATCCCACAGGGCCATGTCGAAAGCCGACAATGCCAGGACGGTCGGCCCCCCGCGGCCACCATAATGGAGCGCCCACCAGGCCTTGTGCCAGAGGCGCTCGATCTCGTCGGCCTCCGCGCCGTCCATGATTTCAGGAAGCTCGCGCGCGAGGATCGTGTCGATGGCGGCGCCGTTGCGCCCGACCGTGAAGGTGTAGCCGACGCCCTCCGCCCCGTCGGCATCGCGGATGCGCACGGTGTTGAGTTCGAAATCGCGCATCTCGCCATGCATGGAATCGGTCAGAACGCTCGGCAGCGGGATGCGGTAGAAGCCGGGTTCGATGGAGGTGATCCGGGGCATGGTCGTCCTTCGTTGGCTGAGGTGTCGAATGCTGTGCCGTCCTTCACGCGGCCTCCTCGGGGCGCATGCTCAGACGTGCCTGGATGGCGACGACGAGCAGTAGGAACGCGCCGCGAATGACCGATTGCCAATAGGCGGAGAGACTGATCCAGCCGAGGCCGTTCTCGAAATTCAGGATGTTGAAGATGAGCCCCAGCAGGAGCACGCCGGCGAGGGTCGAGCCGACGGAGCCGACGCCGCCGGTCAGCAGCGTTCCTCCCACGACGACCGCCGCGATGGCGAAGAGTTCCCAGCCGACGCCCTCGATGGGCTGGCCGGCACCGAACTGCGCTGCGAGGATCACCCCCGCAAGGCCCGCGAGGCCGCCGCTCGTCAGGTAGACGAGTGCCTTCACGCGGTTTGCGGGCAACCCCATCAGCCGTGCCGCATCCTCGTTCCCGCCGATGGCGAGGATCGTGCGCCCGAAGGAGGTGAGATTGAGGACGACGGAGCCGAGGAGATAAGCGATCAGCGCAATCCAGCCCGGGATGGGAAAGCCCAGGAAGTCTCCCTGTCCGAGTTCGGTGAAACCCGATTCATAGGACACCGAGACGGACTGATTCTCCGCCAGCAGCAACGCGCATCCGCCCGCGGCCAGCATGGTCGCGAGTGTTGCGATGAAGGGAAGGATGTTGAGGCGGGTGATGATGAACGCATTGCTGGCGCCGACCGCCAGACCGGCGGCCAGTCCGCCGAGCAATCCAGGGAGCCAGCCGTAAGGGGAGAGCATGGCGGCGACGACGCTGCCCAGAGCCGCCGTGGACCCGACCGAGAGGTCGATGCCGCCGGTTATGATGACGAAACACATCCCGAGCGCCACCAGCGCGAACATGCTGTTGTAGCGCAGGACGGAAAGCACGTTGAAGGTGCCGAGGAAATTGTCGTACCGAAGCCAGCCGAACACGATGAGAGCCAGGAGCGCAAGAAGCACCCCGTAGCGGCCGATTCCCTGAAACAGCTTGAGGGAGGTGGAATTCATCGGCGACCTCAGCGATGGCTCTGACGCTGCAGCCAGACGGCCAGAACGATGATGACGGCTTTCGCCACGAGGGCCGCCGCATCGGGAACGCCGTTGGCGAGAAGCGTGTAGCGGACGAGCTGGATGATGAGAGCGCCGACGAGGGTGCCGATCACCGTCGCTCGCCCGCCGGTGAGCAGCGTCCCACCCACGGCCACGGCCGCGATGGCGTCGAGTTCCATGCCGAGGCCGACGAGATTGGCGTCGGCGGCGGAGTTGCGGGCGATGACGATGAGACCCGCAATCCCGGACAGGAGACCGCTGATCAGGTAGACCCGCTGCTTCACGGACGCGACGGGAATACCGGAGAGCCGGGCCGCGCGTTCGTTGCCGCCAATGGCCAGGATCTGCCTGCCGAAGACGGTTCGCCGGAGCATCCAGGCCGCAACCGCCACGATGACGATCATCAGGAGGGCCTGGAACGGAATGCCGAAGACCCGGCCCAGACCGATGAACTGGAAGCTCGGCAGGTTGAACACCTGCAGGTTGCCGTTGGTGAAGACCTGGGCGATGCCGCGCCCCGCGATGAACAGCACGAGTGTCGCGATGATCGGCTGAATCCGCAGGCGTGTCACCAGCCATCCGTTGAACCAGCCGAGCGCACCGGTGGCGAGGGCCGGCAGCACGAAGGCAAGCGCGATGCCGAGCGCCGGATGGGGCAGGGGGAAGAGCTTGCCGAGAAAGATCAGCGGTGCCAGCGCTCCGGCAATCGCCATGAGGGCGCCGACGGACAGGTCGATGCCGCCGGTCGCGATCACCAGGGTCATGCCGACGCCCACGATCACGATGGTGCAGACCTGGGTGAGGTTGACGTTGAGCGTCTGCCAGGTGGCGAAGTTGGGCGTGACAGCGAGATTGAATAAGATCAGAAGAGCCAGGGCAATCCAGGCCCCATGACGCGTCAGCAGGGATCTGAAGTCAATGCCTGGGGCCCTTTGCGCCGGCGGGAGTGTCGTGGCGGTTTCAGCCATGGGGCGCCTCCCGGGCACTCTCATGACCATGAGCCATGGCGGCCATGACGTTCTGCTCGGTCACGGAATCGCCTTCCAGTTCCGCAGCCGTGTGGCCGTCACGGAGAACGAAGATGCGGCTTGCCGCGTCCACCACCTCCTCGAGTTCGGAAGAGATCATCAGGACGCCGAGGCCCTGTCCGGCCAGTTCCCGGATCAGGCTGAGGATCTCGGCCTTCGCGCCCACGTCGATGCCGCGGGTCGGCTCGTCGAGGATGAGAAGTTTCGGATTCATGCAGAGCCAACGCGCCAGCAGCACCTTCTGCTGGTTGCCGCCCGAGAGCTCGCGGATCCGTTGCTCCGGACCGGAGCAACGGATACCCAGCCGCTTGATGAAGCGGTCGACGATCTCGCGGCTGCGGGCCTCGTCGACGATTCCGTTTCGCGCCAGTTGCGGCATGAGTGCCAGCGTGAGGTTCTCACGCACCGACATGTCGGGGATGATGCCTTCGAGCTTTCGGTCTTCCGAGCAGAAGCCCATGCCGGCCAGGATGGCGTCGGATGGAGACGCGATGGCGTTATCCCTCCCGGCAAATGTGATCGTGCCGGAATCCGGCCGGTCGGCTCCGTAAACGGCGCGGACGGATTCGGTCCGGCCGGCGCCGAGCAATCCAGCGAGACCGACGATTTCACCCGGACGGACCTCGAAGCTGACGTCGCGGACCTTGCGACCGACAGCGAGACCCCGAACGGTCAGGACCGGCGTCCGGGTATCGGCTTCGGACGTGCCCGCATCGTGCGGCTCCTGCAGAATCTGGGTGAGCTCGCGGCCCAGCATTGAAGTGACGAGGTCTAGCCGCGACAGTTGGCTCATCGGAGCGACCTGCACCGTGCGGCCGTCGCGCATGATGGTGACGCGATCACAGACGGCGTAGAGTTCGTCGAGCTTGTGGCTGACGAAGATGACCGAGACGCCGGCTGCCTTGAGTTGGCGGATCACCCCGAACAGTACGCCGACCTCACGTTCGTCGAGAGAGGACGTAGGCTCGTCCATGATGACGAGCTTCGCCTCGAAACCGATCGCCCGGGCGATGGCGACCATCTGCTGCACGGCGGTCGGATAGACCATGAGAGGACGGTGCACGTCGATGTCGATGCTGAAGCGCGCAAGGAGGGCGCGTGCTTCCGCGTGCATGGCGGGCCAATCGAGGAGACCGAAGCGGTGCTTCTCCCGACCGAGGCAGATGTTCTCGGTCACGGAGCGATAGGGCACCAGGTTGATCTCCTGGTAGATCGTGCTGATGCCGGCCTTCTGCGCCTCCTGCGGGGAGGAGAACTCGACGGCGCTTCCGTCGAACAGGATCTCGCCGGCATCCTTGCGGTAATAGCCGGTCAGGATCTTGATCATGGTCGACTTGCCGGCGCCGTTCTGGCCGATCAGCGCATGGACCTCGCCTTTCTCGACCACGAGGTCGGCTGCGCGCAGGGCCGGAATGCCGGCGAAGCGCTTGTCGATGCCATGCATGGTGAGGAGCGGCGCCATGAAAGTTCCGAGTACCAATTCAGCCAAACGAAGAAGGCGCTGCCTGCATCCGCAGGCAGCGCCTCGCGTTCAGTATGCGTCGCCGATGAGCTGGGCCGCGTTCGACTTGTCGAAGAAGCGGTCGGTGTTTACCACCCAGGGCTGGATCTGCTCGCCCTTGGCATAGCGCGCTAACGTCTCGAAGGCCTTCGGTCCGAACTTCGGATTGCACTCGACGGTCGCGAGCATCTTGCCGTCGACGATGGCCTGCAGCGCATCGCGGGTGCCGTCGACGGAGACGACGATCACGTCCTTGCCCGGCTTCTTGCCGGCGGCCTCGAGAGCCGCGATCGCGCCGATCGCCATTTCGTCGTTGTGCGCATAGATGGCCGTCGCGTCGGGATGAGCCTGCAGCAGCGTCTCGGCGACCTGACGGCCCTTGTCGCGGGCGAAATCGCCGGACTGCGATGCCACGATCTTCATGCCGGGCTGAGACTTGATGTAGTCCTCGAAGCCCTTGCGGCGGTCATTGGCCGGCGAGGAGCCCGTGGTGCCCTCGAGCTGGATGATCGTGGCCTTGCCGTCCACGGCCTTGGTCAGGGCCTCGGCCGCGCGCTTGCCTTCGTCGACGAAGTCCGAGCCGATGAAGGTGACGTAGTCCCGGCCCGCTTTGGCGAGGCTCTGGTCCACGTTGCGGTCGAGCAGGACGACCGGAATGCCGGCCTTCTTGGCTGCCATCACGGCGGGGATGAGAGGCTTCTCCTCGCGCGGGGCCAGGAAGATCAGATCGACGCCCTGGGCGATCATCGAATTGACGTCCGCGACCTGCTTGGCGGCGGAACCGGCGGCATCCGTATAGACGAGCTGATGCCCGAGCTTCGCGGCCTCTGCCTTCATGCTCTCGGTCTGTGCGATGCGCCAGGGATTGTTCGACTCGGTCTGGGCGAACCCGACCTTGTACTTGTCCTTCTGTTTCAGCTTCGGCAACTCCTGCGCCGACACGCCGCCGAGTCCGATGCCAAGGGCTGCCACACCCGTCGCGAGTGCAAGGAAAGTTCTTCTGAGCATGCTTTTCCTCCATGAAGTTCTTGCCCCTTTGCCCGGGGTCTTCGTGTCTTGCCGCAGCCGTTCATGGCTGCCGGACGTTACCAACGGACATACGTTGTCTGCTTGCGCAGGTAGCCGTCGAAACCGTACTTGCCGTCCTCGCCGCCGAGGCCCGAATGCTTCCAACCCGTGTGGAAGCCCTGGACCAGCTCTCCGCAAGGACGGTTGACGTAAAGCTCGCCGAACGAAAGCTCACGGGACAATCGCATGACCCGGCGAAGATCGTTCGTGTACACGTAAGCCGACAGGCCATAGCTCGTGTCGTTGGCGAAGCTCAGCGCCTGCTCGAAACTGTCGACGGTCATCACCGGGGCCACGGGCCCGAAGATTTCCCGCTGCATCACGGATGCCCGATTGCTGTCGACCCGCAGCACGGTCGGTTCGAACCAGTGCCCACGGGCAAACTCGCCTTCGGTCAATCGACGTCCGCCGGCCAGGACCTCGGCCCCGGCTCCTATCGCCTCGTTGACGATCTCCTCGACCTTGTCCACCTCGGGCCGGTTCACCTTCGGCCCCATGTCGGGATTGGTCATGGGATCGGCGAGCCGCAGGCTTTTCACCCGCGAGACGAACTTATCGAGGAAGGGCTCGGCAACGGCCTTGTGCAGATACATGCGCTCGTTGCAGGTGCAGATCTGTCCGCAATTCGTGAAGCGTGAGACGATGGCGGCTTCGACGGCCGCATCCAGATCCGCGTCCTCCAGAACGATGAACGGCGCCTTTCCGCCCAGTTCCAAACGGATGACCTTGAGGTCCTGCGCACCCGCCGCATAAATCTCCCGTCCTGCACGCACGCTGCCCGTCATGGAAATGAGATCGCTCAGGGGCGACCGCACGAGGGCCTCGCCGACCGTGCGCCCGTCGCCGGTCACCACGTTGAGTACGCCTTTCGGCAGCCCGACCTCATGGGCGAGGCGGGCGATCTCGATGGCCGACAGGGGAGTGGATTCGTGGCCCTTCACGACGATGGTGTTGCCCGCGACAAGAGCCGGACCAATCTTGCGGGCCGCAAGCGCTGCCGGGTAGTTCCAAGCCGTCAGACCGACGACCACGCCAAAGGGAACGCGGCGGATCCAGACATCCTCGTTTGGATGGTCCGACGGCAGAAGATCGCCCTCGATGCGCCGTGCGTTCTCGGCGGCATAGGTGAGAAACGTCACCACGGCGTCGATTTCGCCCTCGGCCTGGTTCAGGGGCTTTCCCTGCTCGCGCACCACGATCCGCGCAAGATGCGACTTCTCCCGGCGGACGGCCGCGGCGAGATCGAAAACGTAGCCGGCCCGTACGATGGGTGGGAGGGCCGCCCAGGCAGGCTGGGCACGCCTGGCGGCCTCCAGGGCGGCCGTCGCGTCGTTCGCCGAGCCGGCTGGGACGGTGGCGAAAACCAACTCGTTGGCCGGGTTTTCCACATCCAGACGTCCCGGCGCCTGACCGTCCGTCCAGGCTCCATCGATGTACATCTGGTAGTGAGTCACGGTTTCAGCGGGGGCGGTCAGGGTGGGAGCCGTCATCGCGTGCTCCCGTCGACACATCCGCCCTGAAGCGGGGCCGGGAAGCCTGACCCTTTCGTGCCTGCAAATGGCGCCACTCGTGTTTCCTCCGAGCTTGCTCAGGCTGAGCAACGTCAAACCAATCGTCGTTTTCCGATCTGTTTGGTATGACCGAAAGGAAGGATGGAACAGGGTAAGATGAACTGTCAAGGGCGGATCACTATGCTCTAATACTCCTGAGATATGGTACTTTGAGACGTATCGAAGCTGTCCGTCACCTTAGGTAGGCTGGAGTTTGGTCCGACCATATGCTAGCCGATGGAGAGGTTTCTTAACTGAGAGGCCTGTCGACGCGGGTGATCCGGCGAGGGGAGTGAGACATGGGGCACGGCGTGGAGCTGCTCGACACGAAGCCGGTCGGGCGTCGATCGGATGCAGTGACCCAGGAACTCGTGCGGATGATCCAGTCCGGCGACCTTCAGGAGGGCGATCGGTTGCCGGCCGAACGGGAGCTGATGCAGCGATATGGGGTGAGCCGGTCGGCGGTCCGAGAAGCTATTCTGTCGTTGGCCAATCGTGGGCTCGTCACAACCCGCCTTGGGCATCGCCCCATCGTGAGCAAGCCCGATTACGAGATCGCCATCGACAAGGTCGGCAATCTCATCGGGCATCTCGTGGTTGATCGCAGCGGGGTCTGGAACCTGTTCGAATCCCGGATCTTCCTTGAGGCGGCACTGGCACGTTGGGCGGCCAGCCATGCGCGACGTGACGATCTCGAAGAGCTTCGAGCCGCTCTGGAAGCCAATCGGCAGGCGATCGGCAACTCGTCTCAATTCGACGAAACCGATGCCGCCTTCCATGCGGTTCTCTATCGGATCCCGGGAAATCCCATCTATCCGGCCGTTCACAAAGCCTATGTGGAATGGCTTATCCAGCACTGGCGCTCCATGAAGCGCGGAGCCGATATCGACCAGATGAACTATGCGGGGCATGAAGCAATCTTCGATGCCATCACGGCGCGCGATCCGGACGGCGCCGAGGAGGCGCTGCGCCGTCATCTTGTCGCGGCCTGGGAATTCGTGCGATCAACATTCTCCGGGAAGCAAGTGCACGGACAATGATACCTGAGGAGGCCTGATCGTCGCCTCGTGGCTCCATCTTCAGGTTCGGGGAGGATGGCCGAGCTCTTCGAGCAGCCTTCCTACCAGCTCTGCTGGCACGAACTGTCAGTCATGATTCTATTTGAATCATCGGATCCGACAATGCCACGGATATGCGCTTCTCGATGACTGAGGAATTCTTCCCGGCCGCATTCATGGCACCAAGACCACTCGCTCATCTCGCACCCTTCAACCTGCGACAGCGCGGGAGCAGGCCAGGATTCCGTTTTGCCGGTTTTCCATGACTGGAAGCAACATGGTCGCACCCCGTTCCGCCGTGACACGACGACCTCGGGCTGCCCGATTGTGAGGGGTGTCGAACCTAGAACCCTTACCGCATAAGGGCGTTTGGCTGGTGCTGCCAGAGAGGATCGAACTCTCGACCTCTCCCTTACCAAGGGATTATAGTCACTCGCTAAGTGGCTCATTGTGCTCCTCTTTTTTCTTTGTAGACTTCTTTTCCACGCCTTTTCCACCAATTTTCGATTTCGTGAGGTCTGGCAGCATAGCCGCCTTCTTGGCCTCTTCGGAGGTCACGGCGTGTCTGTAGCGGGCCGCCGACTTGATGTCCTTCCACGTGCCCGTGTCCGTCAGGCCCTTCGTGTCCAGCCCGGCATAGCGGGTCATCCACGTGCCGTAGGTGTGCCGGAAGACATGAAACTTCACCCGAGGCGGCAGGGTGATCGAAGCTGCTTTGAGAGCGTCTCGCAGCTTCTTATAGAGAGCCCCGCTCTTATGATACCGGAACACGCAACCCTCCCGGTCTAGCCCCCTCGGATGGCTCTTGAGAGCATCCACCACGACAGGCGGCAGAAACACGGCCCTGGGCTCTCCGGTCTTGGTATCCGGCACATAGGCATAGTTATCGTCCAGCCGGACCATGCCGCAGTCGAGCGACAATCCCTCCTCCAGCCGCATCCCCGTATAGCAGAGCAGGACCAGCAGGATCGCGAACTCCTCGTCCCTGACTGACGCTGCTCTGAATAGGCTCTCGGCCTGCTCCGGCCACAGCCAATGGGTGCGCTTCTTCCCCTCGGCCCCTTTAGGTCTCCTGATTTTGAAATCTACCCCGGCCCGCTTAAGGATGGCCGACATGGGCGTGTAGACCTGCCGATTGCGGGTGGCGTTGTCCCCGTTTGGGTAGAGGGTGGCTGCCGCCTTATCGATTGCCGCTTGGTCGATCCTGGTAAGAGGGGTCGTCTTGAAGTGGGAGGTCAGTGGGGCGAGGAACCTGTCGTCCCCACCAGCCTCCAGGTAGGCTAAGGCCGCGTCTGCGAAGGTTGGCCCTGTCTCCTCGCGGAAGGTGCCGGCCTCGATGTCCCGCTCGATCTTCTTGAGGACCTTTCGAGCCGTCGCCTTGTCAGGAGTTCTTGCAGATCGGTCAACGTATTGCCCGAGGTGGGTCCCGCGTATGGTGTAGTTCGTTGATTTCCCCGCGCGCGGCGGGTGGAGCTTGAGGGGCATGGCAGGGCATCGAATAAGAGGTTGATATGGTCTTCGGTAAAGAGCTTGGTCCGTCCAGCCTGGCGGAAGTACTCTTTGCCTCGGGGCAGGGTCAGCAGGAAGTCACGCAGCCACCGCTCGCTCTTGTGGAGCCGCTGGGCGACCTCCTTCATGGAGTAGGTTTTGAGGTCTGGTCGGCTCATGCAGCCACCTTCGTTTGGGTGGAGGCGGATACGAGTTTCGCGATAGCCTCGCCGATAGCCTTGCGCCGGTCGTCGGGGGGCATATCGAGGCTCAGTGTTTTGCGGTCGAGATAGCCATGCTTGATGAGCCAATTCGCTTGAGGGAATGTCACCGGAACAAAAACGACATCCAGGATGCCTTCCCGCTTTCTCTTGCGATAAAGCCTCATCCGCTCGGCTACGGGGACTGGCTTCTTTCTCACGGCAAGTACCTCTTCTTCTGAGGGCGCCGGAGGCCGTCCTTGAGCGCCATGTCTGCGGTGAAGATCAGTTCCCATATATCGGCATAGGGGTCAGACCTGATTTCGATCAGCGCCTCACGGAAGCGGTTATTCTCTTCCTTGAGCGCGAGGAGAGCCACCATCATCCTGATAAGCAGCCCCGTCTCCACCTGCGTGGTGTGGGTCATGGCTCGTTCCACATCTTATAGTTTGGATCCACACCTGGGCTCGACTGGTCGCTCGAACCCGATTGCGGGGAGGGTGGCCGAGAGAACATCTCGTCCCGCGCCACGGCTCGCATAAAGGCTTCGATCTCCTCC
Organism: Microvirga lotononidis; assembly: GCF_034627025.1. Lineage (NCBI taxonomy): Bacteria > Pseudomonadati > Pseudomonadota > Alphaproteobacteria > Hyphomicrobiales > Methylobacteriaceae > Microvirga > Microvirga lotononidis. The sequence goes on from NZ_CP141048.1 coordinate 2,765,766, forward strand.
AACTCGGCCACCGCAACCATTCGAGCGGTCTGCTCTGAAATGCCGTCCCGGTTGGCGATCCTCGGCCAAGCCTTCCTCAGCAACCTGTCTCTGATCGTCTCAAGATCCTCGTTCATCATCGTCCTCAATCATCCATGACCGTAGGGGAAGCGCAGATAAGTTCGGGGTCCGCGCTCAAAAGCTGTTAAATCAGTTGGTTAGTTGAGGGAGGCTTGGTTAACTCTCCCGCGCATAAGGCCGTCTTTGACAAGAAGTGGATCTAGTTGCGCTTCGACCCGAGTGCGATTGTCACCGCTGGCTTGGTTACGCCAAAACGTCGGGCAATATCGGCGCGGCTTACTCCCTGCGCCTCCAGGCGTCTGGCCTTGTCCCGGCAGAACTTCGGTTTGCGCCCGCTGGGCTTCCAGCCTCCCGGCGGGGGCGCAATGTCCTTGGTGTGATCGCGAACGGTGCAGGGCTCGACATCGTGGATGGCCGCCAACTCACTCAGGCTCATGCTCTGGCGGTTCTCGCGCATGTGGCGGCGCATGTGGTTTGTGACCTTGTTGGCCGTCACGGGTTCACCCTTTCCAGGGTTCGCCGTGCGATTTCCTGGGCATCTCCTTCGCCGTCCGCAATCGCCTCCAGTGCCATCCGCAGTCGGTCAATCTCGTCTGCTGCTTCAAGCATGAATTGCTTCTTAAGGGAGGGCCAGCCCGGCCCCTCGTTGTAGTCGCGCAGTCGTTCCGTGATGTAAGCGGTCTTATGTGCCATGTTATCTCCTGCCTGGATTCCGGGTGTCTGGTTCACAGCTTCAAAGCCTCTTGCTTCGGGGGCAGGGCGTCATTCGCGGCGGCGAAGAGGTCCGGCTGATCAATGGCCTTGGCGATCCGGGCGCGGGCGATGTCGAAATAATCTGGGTTCATCTCAATGCCGATGAACTTGCGCCCTAGTCTGACGGCGGCGACTCCGGTTGTTCCCGATCCCATAAACGGGTCAAGGATTGTCTTGCCCGCAACAAAACCAAGAGCCCACGTCATCACGCGCAGAGGCTTTTGTGTGGGGTGCCCCGTCCGCTCATCATGCTCCCGTGTGGCGGCGATTGTGTGCCGTAGAAGGCGACTGTTCGCATCCATATTCGTCCACGCTAGTTCAACATCGGCCATGGACGGCGGCGCGTCGGGCTTGTGCCACGTCAGCCAGCAGCGCGAGGCCGGCAAACCGTAATAATTGCCGCCCCACACGATCAATTCCTTGCCGGCCTTCAGGATGGCGCCCAACTCATCGACTGTGTTGGCGTCCCACTCGAACGATCCGCCCCAGGTGCCGCCATTCAGCCGCTTGCCTAGCCCGTAGGGCGGGTCTGTCACGATTGCGCACACCTCGCCAAGCGTCGGCACGATCTCCCGGCAGTCTCCCAGGTAGAGCGTCACGTCGTCCGATAGGTGCTCAACTCTCATCTTCTGCCCCAAAATGTTTCGTTATTTACTGTCTGGATTCGCATAAGCGGCCTTTGGACAAGAAGTCAGACCGGCTCGGGGATCTCTTGCGACTGATCCACCACGTCGGCCTTGATGCCCATGTCGGCGAGCGGGCCGTAGCCTTCGGTAAAACGTGGGCTCAACAGTCCACGCGCCTCTAGCTGCGCGATGTGCATGATGTGATCTTCGACCTCGTGAAAGTCGTAGAAGCTCTCGCGGAACTCCCGCATAAACTCGGGAGTGAATTTGCTCTCATCCACCTCGACTTCTACGATCATTGTCACTTCGACGGTTTTCTTCATGATTGCTTTCCTCTGGATTCGCAGAACATCAATTCTGACAACTATCGGCTTATTTTCCGCTCAAGAACTCATTGAGCGTCTTGCCGCCGAGTTCGTTGCGCTCGAATTGCTCGATCCGCCCCTTGGCGCTGCGCTTCTTTTCGTAGTGCTCAACGATAGCCTGGGCCGGAAGCACATAGCGTTCCCAATGCATCCCAGTGTCATCGTTGTGCCCCAGGCGGCGGGCGATGATGCGGGCGATTTCTTCAACTTCTGCTTCGTTACCTGTCATTGTTCGTCCTCGGGTTGTTTAGGAGTTGTCTTCAAACGATCGTTAGTACGTACCTTCAGGGTTTGTACAAAGCGCAGATACCTTCTCTCTCTGCGCGACTGGATTGAATTATCAGGGGGTTAGGGAGACATCGATGGCGTAGACCTCGACCGGATCAGGCCCGAAATGCGGGTGCGTGATCTCCGTCCTGCGGTAGCCGCGCCAAGGGCGCTCCAGGCGCCGGCTCTGATCGCCCCGGCTCGGATAGCCGAGGGTCAGCACGATCCCATCATAGTCCCGGCCCTCAAGGCGCTTCTGCCAGTAGGGCGTGACTAATCTGAACTCTTCCGGCTTTGAGCCGTCACGAATGGCGTTGAAATACTCGGCCTTGAGCGAAAGGGTCAGCTTGCTCATTCTCTTATACCTTCTCTCTCTGCGCTTTGATTTTGAATAGGTTGGGATTGGGCGTCGGACGGGCTGGCAGGCTTCGCCCCGAGCCCAAGGTCTCGGCCCTCCGGGTTGCCATCCCTGACGCTGGCGGCATTCCCGCCCGTGCCTTCAACTAGACGAGACCTAGCCCGTGCCCTTCGAAACTCTTGAAGCGCAGCGGCCTCCTCGTCGTCGAAGGACCAGAACTTCAGTCCAAGCGCATTGAGCAGGTTGGTGGCAGCATACACGCCGGCTGTGCTGCTCGACCGGCACGAGTATCCCCAAACAGCAGCATGAATGATCGACGCTGCGACCTCCCGGGAATAAAACCGCTCCTCTTCGGGTCCATAGCTGTCTTTCTGCGTGTCGAGCAGCTCGTTCACCTTATCGGCAATCATGTGATTAAGCAGAGACCAAGCCATCTAGCCACCTCCAACCTTGCGACGGGGTACTGACCTGCATTGCGATACGAGGAGCGAAGCGACGGAGGTCACATAAAAAATCTTCTTTCATCCCTGACCTCCCTCATCCGGCGCGACATGGCGGGTTGGGTGGGGGGAGAGGGCGGAAATAGCCCGGCTGATATGTTCTGCCGTAGTGTTGAACCCTCGCTTCTCGTACTCGGCCTTTACCGACTGAAGCGCGACAATCGTTAGAGCGTCCACACCCTCCCGTCCTCTTTCTTGAGAGAGAGCGGCGAGGGCAGCGAGAGCCTCCTGCCGTGTTTGATACTCCAGAGAACCAGGATGCTCTGCCCAATCGAACCGGCGAGCAATTCGCTCCAGCGCCTCTCTGATAGAGGTATCAGCGGTCATCGGTCACTCTCCTTGAGCGATCATGTAGACGGCGAGAACGGCGCTTATCCCGCAGATCAAGCCCTTGAAGTATTCATTCCAGGCGTGGGCGGTGCGCTTCCCCCAAGGGGCGGCAATAACCGCAACGAGGCCGAAGGCGATTGCCTTATCCATTGCCTGCCTCCGTCTCCTGGGAGAGGGCGGCGCGGGATTTCCCGAGAGCTTCTTCGACCTGTTCCAGAACATGTAGGGGAATGGCGTAGTCTTTCCGACCCGCAATCCTGACCGCGAAGTTGTCAACGCTCTCCAGCGTTTTCCTCATGCTGGAGAGAGCGGCTTCGGCCTCACGCAGGTCATCCGGCTTGATCCGCAGAACAACCTCATCGGGCATAGCCATGATGCGGGCGATCAGGGCATCCGTACCCTCCTCGGTCGCGTTCATCACCTCGTCGAGACGGTCGCGGGCTTCCTCACGCTCGCGGATCGCCTCATCCCTTTCAGCTTTCAGGGTGGAGAGAACTTGGGCGGCTTCGCGAAGGTCGCTGGCGACTACTTCCCGGGCGTGAGGATAACCCGCAGCAAGCGCAGTCGCATGGCTGTTCAGTCTCTCCACCAGATTGTCAGATGAAGGAGAGATTTGGGGAGTGTGATCGGGCGTCTCGGCATGAATGCCGACCGCGCTGGCATGCTGCGCACTCAGCCCGCTATCGCGGTCTTCGCTCTTCGAGTGCTCATCGCTTACGCGGGGGCGAGCAACGAAGATTTCGCCGCCGCAGACCGTGAATAGTTGATGTTCTGGATTGTCCTCCATCGCGCTGGCGATAGCTCGCCCGGTAGCCTCATCTTTCGATGCCGCGTCGTTGTAGATACGGAGGCATGTCTGAATGTTCTTGCCGTTGGGAATGTCTTTCGTGAGCGTAACCGCGATTGCATGCACAGCGACCGGCTGCGCCGCTTCGCGCAAGGGATCGCCGCCCGTCAGGGGCAAGACGCCGGAGGCGGCTTGATCGGAACGACAAGAGCCCGGTCCCGTCAGGGATGCGCCCTCTCTCTCTACTCTCACAAAATCAGATTGGGACATTAGGAGGCTTTCTGAAAAAGGGGACGGGGAGGAAGGGGTTTTTTGCCTTCGCGCTTCGGGGCACGGGGCGGCTGAGGAATGCGCTTCCGGTTGGGGTCTTTGATCCCGAGGTGATGAGCCTTCCGACGCTTGGCCTGGGCTGCGGCTGAATGATCGGCCGCGTCCTTATCCTTCTTGCAGCTCATGTGAGCGGGGCCGCAATTCGGGTCCTCGTCCTTGCCGCCGAGTTCCAGGGCTCGGATATGCTCGATGAACCAATCCTCGCGGGTGGCGTCGATGACCTGCTTGCAGGTGACGCAGATGCCCTTGTGAGCCTCCCAGATCTTGAGGGCGCGGGTCTTGGTCATCTTCTTGCGCTTGGTGGTTCCCACGTCTTCGCAGATGAAGCTCATGCCGACAGCTCCACGCCCTGCTGAGCCGCGAAGGCCGCGATAAGCTCAAGCAAATTTGTCATTTCCTCTTTCGTCATGTCGCTCGTCCGCATTCCAAGCGGGACGTAAGTTCCAGGATCTATGCCGGGTACGACACGGGCCTTGCGGAGGGAGGCGGACAGAATGTCCTTCCAGTCCTCGGCCGAGAGGTATTGCCCGTACCATTCCACGCCCTTGGCGATTTCTCCCAGGCGCATCCACATGAGAGCGTTCTGGTCGAGACTGCGACGCGGAGCCTTGAACTCAACCTTGGTCCCAGGCTTTGCTTGCCCGATCCATTTGATGGCCCGCTGCCGCACTTGGTCATTGGCAAGGATGAGAGTTGCCCTAGTCATCGTCTGACTCCGGGTTGTTCTCCAGCCAGCTTTCAGACCAATCATTGAGGAACTGCGCCCACTCGTTGGCGTCTTCATCATTGAATGTGCTATCGAGGGCGTCGTTGTTGTTGCGCTCCTGGCAGGCAAAGGCGAACCAGCGGGCGACTTCCATCATTTCGGTATAGGTCAGGTTCCGAACCTGATTGGCGAGGTAGCGAAGACGCTGGCTCATTACGCTGCCCTCTTCGGCTGCCAGCCAAGGGACTTCATCTTGTCCACCGCATAGGCGCGGATCTCGTCACGCTCGCCGGCCGGAAGCTTTTCGAGCCAAGCCTGCGTTCCCTCGTCCTGCATCAGGTCGGTGACGGCCTGGACGGTTCGTGCTTCCTCGATCAGCAGCTTGAAGTCGGTAATCTCGTCCTGCCGGCTCTTGCTGGCTACGACCGCCTTTTTCTCGTTCTCCGAAGGTTCGGAAGATGGCGTCGATAAAGGGCGAGCCTCCTTGAACTCGTCGGCTTCCTCCTCGCTGTAGAGGATACCGGAAAGCTCGATGAGCTTTAGAATTACGCGGTCTTTGGCGCGCTTCTCGCTCATGGCGTAGGGATAGGCAGCCTGCTTGCCGGAAACGCGGTAGTTCATGCCGATGGTGGCTTCACCGATGGACCATTCCATGCGGTCGCCCATGCGGCCGACAACCATCAAAACAGCCTCTTCCTTCTCGGCGCGAAGGATGGTCGGAACATCGAATTGGATCTTCGCCTTGGCGGCGATCCGCTCCAGGGCCTTGTGATAGATCACCGTCGTGCCCTGAACCTTCCATGTGTTGCCGGCCATAGGTTCATCGAAGCGGGCCAACGTCTCGGAGATTTTCTTATCGGTGGCGTTCATTAGCGGGTTCTCACGGTCAGAGTTTGGGAGGCAGAAGAAAGGGAAGCGCCAGGAACGGCCTCGCCCTGTTCAAGAGCAGCCTTGATCGCCGTCTTGTCTGGCTCCCGCTTGATGCGGCAGAGTTGCGAAGGAATGGCCTCGGGATCGTCAATCGAAACGCTCGGCCGGGTCGCGGTGACGGAGGCGGTGAAGTCTGGCGCCTCAACCTTCGGAAGCTGGAGAGCCTTCATGCCCTGGAGAGCGATGGCCCGAAGGGTTTCGGCCTTGGCCTCGAACCGCTTGCGACGTTCCCGGTTCTCCTCCTCGATCTCCTTCAGAGCCTTGCTGTTGGCTTCCGTGCAACGGGCGGCCCGAAGGATGCGGCGGATGCGCTCGATGGCGTCGCACTCGCTTTCGATGAGGGTTGCATAGTCGGGATCGTCCGGCGTAATGCCGGCGTCTTCCAATGCCTTCACGACGAGAGCGGCTGTAGCGATTTCCTGTGAGAATGTCTGATGGGCGTTCATTCGGCCGGCTCCAGATTGGTGACTTGCTTTTCCTGCTCTGCCTCTTCGAATTCCCGCTCCATCTCTGGTATCCAGCGGGCTAGTTCTTCGAAGGCATCGGGCCATTGCGAGGGGTGGAGGATGCTGTCCTCATTCACGGCAGCCTCCCGTGTTCGGCCAGTCTCCGCAGGGCTCCTCTTCATCCCAATCGATGGGATTGACCGGAGCGGGACGGAAAAGCTGGATGGCGCCGTAGATCACCAGCCCAGCACCGGACGCGATGAGGCCGAGGGCCACGTAGAATTCGAGGTCAGTCATGCTGCCAGCGCCTCCAGGCACCTTTGCGCAAAGGCCACGCGGATGAGTTCGCCCGCAGTGAACCCAAGGTCGAATGGGTCGATGTCGTGGGCGATCAGAGCGGCGGTAACCCGAGCCGCTCCATAAGCCTCCAGCGGGAAGCCTTCGTTCAGATGATCGGCCATGTCCGTGCGGATGATGTTGATGGCTGCGGTCATGGCTTGCTGGTCCATGTGGATGTTTTTGAAAGCGCCCATGGTTAGCGGCTCCTGCGGGCCAGATCAGGCAACGACCGGAAGTCGGGGCCAAGATTGCGGGAGAGGTGGATCAAGGCTTCATCGAAGTCGCCGCGCATTAGGCACTCGGCGGCGTCCTGGAGCCGCTCCATCATCAGGTCTTCTTCGGGCTTGCCGTTCTTGAGGCAGATGTACCCGCGAGACTCCAGTTCATCGATCAGATCGCCTGTGTCGAAATCGTCCAGATCAATGTCAACATCGACATCAACGGTTACAGTTCTCGTCTTCATCGCCTTACTCCGCCGCCTGCTGGAAGAAGCGACCGAGATCCACGACCGGAGGCCGCGAAACGGACGGATAGGGCTCGAAGCGGTGAACGAGGTAGCCGAGCTTCTCGCCGTCGAAGCCGAAGAACTCACCGTCCTCGTCCTCGATTTCCTCGATCAGGTGGAGCGGCGCGTTGATCATGTCGGCAATCTCGTTGCGGGCCTGAGCCCAGATTGCGAGACGGCTATCCCAGCCAGGGGCGATATCGCGCCAGGTGGCGAGTGTTTCGCCTTCCATTGACAGAAGTTCTGTGATCCGGGGCATCGGTGTGTTCCCTCATTTCCGATGCCTCCAATCTATTAAACGCTGTGTTTATCGTCAAGCATTATTTTAAACGCCACGTGTAAAAAACTTTCACGGTGCGGCAATTCGTTATTTGCCTTGCATTCAGGCGCCGTGTGCTAGGGCTGGAACTGTTTTAAACAACGAGTTGCGACAATGAGCCCTAACGTTGATTTTCAAAGGGTCTATTTCCGGTTTTTGATGGATCTCACACGAGCGCTCACCGTAGCCAAGCGAGAGAAATCCCCACCGCGTCCGGACCGATTGCTTGTCCTCTCAGCCGTTGCCCTCGGCGCCATCGAGGGGCGGCCATTCCGCGTTCAGAAGCTTGCTGAGTATCTCGGGATGCCGCGCACATCCGTCCTCCGGCGCCTGGAGGAGTTGGGGGAGGAGGGTTGGATCGAATACGACGCGAAAGGCCACGCTTTAATCAGGGCCGACAGGCTGAATGAGCCAGGAGTCGTATGGGTTTGCGACAGAATGTCCACACTAATCCACAGGGCTCATTACGAGCTTCTTGAATTAGAACGAAAAGAGAACAAAACTGTCCAAAGCGGACACTGATTTTATGGACGGAGTGAGGAAAGTTGGCTTACGGTTTGTGCGTTAACCATTCATTACGCCATTTGTGCAGGCATCAAGCGGCACAAGGCAGGGGGCATTCCTATGATTTTTGAAAGTAACCCTAGGGCTGTTGTCTCTTCAGAGAGGTACCGGGAGCTGGAGACGCTTGCCATGCAGCTTCTGATCCAGCTCCCCACCGACGAGGCGGAGATCCTGATCGTTCGGGACATCGTGGACAATCATGTTCGGCGCTGGCTGACCGACGAACGCCTTCCGAGGCACCGCGACACCGAATTGTGGGCCGAAACCGTTGTTCCGATTAAGAAAACGGCCGATTAACCGGCCGCTCTCTTCTTCTGTTCCTGTCTGTCGTACTCTACGAGCTTATCGAGCACATGCCCCGGCAGTGTGTGCTCCAGTCCTCGATAAATGAAGTCGAGTGAGGCTCCGGTCTTCGTGACGATCTTCATGACCTCGTCCAGCGAGATCCGCCGCTTTCCTGTTTCATAGTTGTAGAGAGCCTGGTCGGAGAACCCGACGAATTGGCAGAAGGCGCGGGCCTGATCGTAGCCAAGCGCAAGTCGTAGCCGCCTGATGCGGCCCCCAATGACCTCCGGGTTATCCATATCCCTTTACCGCGTTCACGGGTGATTCGTTTGAGCCACGGTAGTCCACGTATCGTTTATTCTCATTAAACGCCTTATGCCCCTCTTGACGTTAAACGCTGCGTTTAGTAGATTGGCCGCATGTCAAAGAAGCAGCCTCTTCAGTATCTCCCGACCCTGTGCGACGTGCACCGCAAATTAGGTGGTACGGTCGCCATCGCCCGGCTTACCGGCAAGTCGGCTGGTTCAATCTCCAACGCCAAGCGGCGTGGCTTTTACCCTCGTGACGCCTATGCGGTGATGCGGGATGAGCTGGAGCGCCTTGGCTCCCAGGCCCCGGCCTCGCTTTGGCGTCAGGTCGAGCCCCTACAGAATACGGGAGCGGCCGCATGAACGCCGCGACCGCCCCCGCCCCCCAGCCTTATTCCCCGAGCTTTGGCGGCTGTCGCCAGAGTGCGGATCTCCTCACCATGGGAGCCCGCATCCTTCGCACTAGGGAACCCGGTGTGAAGTTCTTGCCCCGTTTGCCGGTTGTCGGGGAGGGTATCAACCGGCCTTCAGTTTCTCAGCTTGAGAGCGGTTCTCAAGGCAGGCTTCCTCTGCATGAGACGCCTGTTTTCATTGTCAGCGGCGAACCTTTCCTCCCTGGCTCGTCGGCTCTGATTTTGAAAGACGCCCAACCGCACTCCTTGGCCCCTGGCGGCCATAAACCCCAGGGGTCCTTTCCCTTCGAAGTAAATCACGATGTGTCCCTCTCTCATGATGGGGACATTGCCACGCTTCCTTGGCCACAGGTGTCCAATGTTCACTGATAGCGAACTGAAAGAGGCCGTCCGCCCACTCGTTCTTCACGTCCTTGATGTCGAGAAGAAGAAACGCTTCTCCATGGAGGCGGCGCAGAAGTTCTTGGCGGACAAGTTGGATGGATCTCCCCGCTGGCTCCGCCGCATTACCGGTCGTTGCCCGAAGGCAACCCTTCACGGGCACCAGCTCCTGAACCTTGTGCACCTCTACCTGGAGCGTGACGGCGATACAAAGCCAATCCGCTCTCTGTGGAAGCGAGTTCTCAAGGGCCGTCCGACCCTAGCCAAGATGCGTTCGGCGGTCGGCTCAAGATTTCGCACCTTTGCAAAATCATCGGTGGCATAGAATTGAAATGATCCAGCACAGACACTTCACCAACGGCGCCGATGTTCTGGCTCATGCCAGGGAAGTTGCGCGCAGCCGCTATGCCCCGCGCCGGATTACCCCGACGCGAGTTGATATGCCCGCAGAACACGCGGTTCCTGACGCTGTTGTCGCGCCGGTAACGCTCCCAGAGGGTGTAGGTTCCGGCATCGATATGAGTCAGGCTGTCGCGCCGGCCCAGGATGTCGTGCGGGACATCATCGACCTGAAGGGTACGTTGATCCCTAAGGCCCACGCCAAGACCATCGTTCGTCTGATCGCGAACAGGCATGGTCTACAAGCAGCCGATATCCTTGGCCGCACTCGGACGGCACTGGTCGTCGCGGCCCGTCACGAGGCCATCAGCTCCATCTATGTGGAGTTCCCGCACTGGTCCCTCGAAAAGATCGCTCAGTTCTTCGGGGTGCACCACACCTCGGTTCTTCACGCCATCCGCAAGATGGGCGTGTGGAGGGGAGACGCGGCATGATTACCGTCACCTTCGACTATCCTCCGTCCACGAACAATCTCTGGCGCAACGGGCGCAGCTCCAGCGGCCGGCCGACCACGTACCTGTCCAAGCAGTATGCCGCCTGGAAGCAAGCCGCCGAGTGGACCGCTAAGGCGGCTGCCAGGGCCAATGGCCGGATCGAGGGCAAGTACTTCATCGAGATTGCCGCCAAGCGTCCCGACCGGCGCAAGCGGGATCTCGACAACATCATCAAGCCGATCAGCGATGCCCTCGTTCATGGCGGCATCATCGAGGACGACAGCAAGTGCGAGTTCATCCACTGCCGCTGGGATGATGCCGTTCCGTCCGGGGTCCGCGTCTCCGTTGAGGCTTATCCGGAAACCCATAGCAAGCAGGGCGACGACCTGGGTGAGTGGATCTCCCTCGCTGATGCGGTCGGCCTCGCACTCAAGAACATCGGCAGGGGAGAGTAATCATGACGATGCTCGCCGAACTCGTTAAGGCCCTCGCCGCAACCGGCGCCACGGTCGAACAGATCGCGGCTGCTGTGGAGGCTGTTGAGCGGCAGCAGATCGAACAGGATGAGGCTCGCAAGGCAGCCAAGCGCGCCGGCAATGCAGAGCGCCAGCGTCGGTTCAAAGAGAGAAAGAAGCAAGAACAGGTAACGAATAGTAACGCAGATAACGCGTTATCGGACGTTACCAGCGTTGTGGACTCCCTCTCTGATAAAGAAAGGTCTCCCACACCCTCTAAAGAAATTAACTCTCCCTCTTCCGAAACTAACGTTTCGGGCGTTGCCGCCCCGATTTCGAATTTGGCCGAGAACGTGATCGTTCTGGCTGACCCCCGAGGCGAACTGTTCAGCCGGGGATTGAAACTCCTGGCCGGACTGACAGGCAAGCCGGATGGAAAGCTGCGGGGGCTCCTCGGCAAGTGGCTCAAGGATGCGAACGACGACGCCGTGAGGGTTCTCCGGGTGATCGAGGATGCCGGACGAAACCGAGTGGCCGACGCCGTGCCGTGGATCGAGGCCGCCCTGAAGCAGCAGGCCCAGCCGAAGCGCCAGGAGACGCACAGCGAACGAGCACGGAGGCTCAACGCGACATGGATCTGACCGCCGCTCAAATCCTCGCCGACCTGGGCATTCAGGCCCGCTCAACGGCAATCGGACGGTTCTACGCCCGCTGCCCCAAATGCTCCGACCACCGCAAGCCGCACAACCGCAACAAGCGATGTCTCGGGGTCACGATAGACGCAGAGGGCGTCTCCTACGGGTGCAACAACGACGGATGCGATTTCAGCGGAGGGAGGTTTTACGATGATAAGCGAACTGCACACCCGGTGGCTCGAAAAGCGCGGGATCTCGGACGAAACAGCGGTTCGTTTCGGAATTTGTACGGTTGATGGCGCCCTGAAGTTCCCCTTCACGGAGCAGGGCAAAGAGGTCGGCGCCAAGTTCCGGGGAGCTAACAAGAAGTTCTGGCAGGAATCCGGCGGCAAGCGAACCTTCTGGAACGCCGACGCCCTGGACGATCCGGCACTTGAGCAGGGCTCCATGCCCCTCATCATCACGGAGGGCGAGATTGACGCTCTGACCGCTATCGAGTGCGGTTTCCCGCTGACCGTCTCCGTCCCTGATGGTGCCCCGCCGGCCGTGGGCGAGCCTACCGTCAACAACCCGCTGGACGATCAGACTGGCAAGTTTCAGTTCATGTTCAACAACCGCGACCGTCTCAAGCGCATCAAGCGTTTCGTGCTGGCCGTGGACAATGACCCGCCAGGCATTCGTCTTGCGTCCGAGCTGGTGCGCCGTCTCGGTGCCTCCCGCTGCTCCTTCGTGACCTATCCCGAGGGCTGCAAGGATCTGAACGAGGTTCTGACCCAATGCGGCCCTGAGGGGGTGACCGAGGTTCTGAACGGAGCCAAGCCCTATCCGGTGAAGGGCCTCTACAAGCTTGAGGACTATCCGCCGGCCGAGCCCATCCGCACGGTTGGGACCGGATGGGCGACCGTGGACAAGCACTTCAAACTATTTCCGGGTGCGTTCACAGTTGTAACGGGCATCCCAGGCCACGGGAAAACGACTTGGACTATGGGGATGTCAATCAACATCGCACGAAACTTCGGGTGGAAAACTGCCGTGTTTTCTCCAGAAATGCCGACAGTCCCGCATCTTCATAATAAACTGAGAACCATAGCTTCGGGATTACCTTTGTACCGCGTGTTGCAGGACAGGCAAATACTTCGTGAGACGGACCAGTTCCTCAACGAGGCATTCGTCTTCCTCGACGCGGACCCGGAGGAGGGGATTGACGAGGACATGACCTTGGAATGGGTAATCGAGAGGGCTCACGACGCTGTGCACCGGCACGGCATCAAGCACCTCATCATCGACCCCTGGAACGAGGTCGAACACGCCAAGCCGGCCGGCGAGGCCATGCCCGACTACATCGGGCGCGGCATTCGAATGCTCAAGCGGTTTGCCAAAGAGCGTCAGGTGGCCGTAACGGTGATCGTTCACCCGACCAAGGCCGTGGCCGGCGACAACCCCCGGATGCCGAATCTCTATGACTGCGAGGGCTCGGCCCATTGGTACAACAAGCCGGACCTCGGTGTGGTGGTCGGGCGTGATCCTGAGAACCCCGAGAGCCCACATACGGTCATTCGCATTGCCAAAGTCCGCTTCAAGGGCACTGGCATGAAGGGCGATGTCCTCATGAAGTACGAGGAAGACACGGAGCGGTTCTTGCAACTCGACCCGTCGTATCAGGGAGAGGGCGCATGACCCACTTCCAGCAGCGCGTCTTCAAGCTCGCCCGTCAGAAGCTTCCCCGCCCGGTGATTGCCGAACGCCTCGGCACGAGTTCCAACGTCGTGAAGGTCACCATCAGCGTCCTTCGCCGCAGGGGCTACGACATCCCCCGCATTAAATCGGGGCCGGCTGCATGGGGGTGGGCGATATGATGCACATCGACCCCGCATCCCCCGCTTTTGAGCGTCTCCCACGCCGCAAGCAAGGTTTCATCCTCGTGACCCACTGTGGCTGGACCATCGAAGCCCTCATGGACGAGTACGGCATATCCGAGTTTACCGCCGGTCTTTGGCTAGACCCGGATCGATACGAAAGGCGCCTCGCCAGCAAGAAGGCTTACCGCAAGACCCCGAAGGGTCGGGCCATGGATAGGGCTTGTGATGCCCGATACCGCGCCCGCCTCAAGGCGAAGGAGGCCGCATGAAATTCACCGACGCCGAACTCCGCACTCTCCGTCTGATCGATCAACACGGCAAGGCAGAGAGGGATATGGACCGCCACGGCCTCTACGGCTGGAGGATAAACGGGGAAGCAAGGGGCCAGAGGGTGGATATCCTCTTGCAACTGAAAGCCCTGACGCTCTCCGAGGACAAACTAACCGCAACGCTCACCGACCGGGGCCGGAAGGCCATCAGCTACATGAAGGAAGCAGCATGAGCAATCGTTACGACCTACTCACATCCAAGACCGACAAGGACGGCAAGAAGCGCTGGACCAAGGTCGGCGTCATGTTCCCGTCCAAGCAGGGCGAAGGCTTCTCAATCAAGCTTGAGGCCCTTCCGCTCCCGAATGCCGAGGGCGAGGTTTGGATCTCTGCCTTTGTGCCACGTGAGAATGACGGGCAGGGGCGGCCGGCTCCTCAGCAGGGCGGCGGACGCGGCTTCGACTCCGACGACAGCATTCCGTTCTAGGAGCTTGGGAATGAGAGACCTTCTCTCCTGTATCGCAGGGATCACCGTCACCTTCGGGATCGTGTCTCTGTTCTTCGCCTGGCAGATCATCCTGCCTGTCATTGGTCTTCTGTGGCTTGTGGGGTGGTTGGGATGAAGGTCATTGTCGTAACCATCGTCGGGGCCGTCGGGTGCCTCGCCGCCTTTATTTATGGCCTGTACACTCTCTCCGAGAACAGCGCTAGAGAGTTCTGCCTCACACAGGCGTCGGATGCCGGTCTAGAGGGGCGCTACTCCTTCTATGGTCGATGTCAGGTACGCATCGGTGACCGGTGGGTTCCTGGGAGCCTCGTGCGGTTCGAGGTGTCAGGCAAGGTTTCGGCCCCATGATCCTCACCCCCGCCTCATATATCGACTGGTGCCGTCTTTATGCGGCGGGAATTATCGTCTGGTGTGACCTTGTGAGCTGGCATCTGGAGAATGGGGAATGAGCGATCTAGTCGAGCGCCTTCGGAGCAGCGAGGCGGCCACCATATGGAGCATCGTGGACGAGGCTGCTGACGAGATAGAGAAGCTTCGGTCGCAGCGAGGAGAGGCGTGGAGTACTGTAGATAGGCTCAATGCTCGCAACCAAGCATTATTCGAAGAGAGCCTCCGCCTGCATGAAGCGGTTGAAGAACTCCTCTTGCATAGGGTTGGGGATCTGCCCCGGCAGGGCTGGCTCAAGGACAACGATGCCAGCCGGAAGAGTCTCGCTAGGCTGGCGGCAATCATGGAGAATAGGGGATGAGCATCAAGTTTCCGAAACATGAGGGTTCGCTTCACCTGACCCACAACGACCATAAGAGCTACTACCAGACAGTCTCTCAATGGCTGGCAGATCAAGAGGCCGGCAACTGTTGGTTCGATTGGGTGAGCCCGGAGCAACGCCAGAAGGCCATCGATACGGACAGCGTCTGGACTATCCAATGGTATCCCGAGACACCTATCGGGTTCTGCGCTCTCGCGGCTGCGGATCTTGATGCTCTGTTAGCAGCCGCGAACGAAGATGAGAGCGGAACACCCGCCAATCCAATCTAGATAACAAACCAATCCGACCGTAGGGGCCAGACCATGACGCTATCCGCTTCAAGCCGTAGGGGCAGACCACGAAAGCAAGGGGTCCCCAGAGACCCCAAGACAGGGCGGATCGCATCAGGGTACGACCGTCAATCCCCAGGGGCTATCACGGCCACGGCCGAAGAAGCCCGCATCCGCCAGCTTCTGGGGGTTGACGTGTATCTGACAGCAAAGCGCAAAGGGCGGCTCGAAGAGGCCCGCAAGAGAGTTTCCAACCCGCTCCTCGGCTATGCCCTCGGTCGCCTTCTCTTCCAAAAGGAAATCGACCAGAACCAGTATGACGCCGGGATGTACTTCGCTTGGCTCTGGAAGGCTCATGCGAAGGTGAGGGGGCTTCCTTCCCCGAATGTCCGAGCCATCGACTACGGGGCCATTACAGGCGGTTACAGTACTCATCCCGAGGACAGCGAAGGGTGGGTTATGGATGTCCGGCGCCGCTGGGAGGATGCGCAGAGCGCCCTCTATCATGCGAACGGGGATCAGGGGCGGACCACGGGACCGTTGAGGGCCATCCTTCTGCGCGTTCTGGTGGAGGACATCGGCCCTCAGGATAAGTACGAGATGGGGAACCTGAGGGTGGGGCTGAATGCGATCAATCAGGCGAGGATGTGATGAGCGATAAGCCGAACTACCGCATGGAGCGCATCGAGCGCCTTCTTCACGAACTCAAATACGAGGTGACACGGGGTATGATGGAGGGGGAGATCGATGAGACTATTGGCTTCCGGTTCTTCGTGCCGATAAGCAAGCGCCTGCCTGACGGGGTGGTGTCTTGCCGGTTTGAGACGCGCCCTGTGCAGCGGTGGGCTATGCATGTCGAGGATCTTCAACCGCGCCTCAAGGTAGTTAGCGATAATACCGCTTGACAACTCGCGCGGGCGCGCGTAAGAACGTAATATTCATCGTGAGAATTGTGCCCGGAGCCCACAAAGCTGCCGGGCTTTTCATTTTTGATCACCACTTCATTCCACTCCAATTCAGTTTCAGGGGGTCGCGTCTCGGTAACGAGTACGCCTCTGGACGAGGATGCTAGCCTCTCCCGTCATTCGGGCCTGTTCCCTCATCTAAGCCCGCTAGAGCATCATGCACATGCTCCCCCCTGAAAACCTCTTTGGGCCGACCAACCCGCAACCTCTTGGTCAAGCGTACAGGCGGTGAATACAGGCCGCGCCCAATACCGACAGTGAGAGCCTATGACCCCTGCGAAGCTGGTTGCCAGTCTCCCGGAGAGCATCCGTGTGGGGCCACACTCTATTGCCATTCACGCGATGGACAGCCGCCAAGCGGCGGAGGGGCGGTGCTATGGCTTCTTCTCCAGCATCGAGAACCGCATATCGATCGATGGCGATATGGCTACCCTCTCTAGGGTCTGCGACACGTTTCTGCATGAGGTTACCCACGCGATCTGGTGGGCCTACGGCATCGAGGTAGGCGACTGCGAAGAGCGGGTTGTCTCGATCATGGGGACCGCTTGGACGCAAGTCTACCGCGACAATCCCTGGCTCCTCGATTGGCTCAAAAAGGCGCTGAAATGAGAAACCTGAATCTTATTACGCAAGATGGGTGGCGAGTACGCATCGTCCACTACATCGCCAAGGCCATTGGCTTGCTGGTTCATGTAGAGGGCATCCCGTTCGGATCCAACCGCCACTACCCGAATAAGTTCGTTGGCGCTGAACGCTGTGGCGCCATCAGCACTTCGCGTCCGGCTGGTAGCCCACCTGGGCGGTCTGCATGATGGGCGGTCCTTGGAACATCCCGACAGGCAACCCTCTCATCAGAGCCGATGATTGGGGCCGATACCTCCGGGTTGAGTATGCCTATGGCGAGGGCTGGCCGTCTCATTCGGTTCGTCAGTGGTTCTGGGAGGCTGAGTGATGGAAGTCGTATTCGCTCTAGTCCTCTGGTGGGGCAACGGGGTCGTCCTGGTCGGGTATCTGCCGACCGAAGCTGATTGCGTTAGCGCCGGGAAAGAGACCGCTTGGTACTACCCTAGTGAGACGGGCCCGAAGCGCAACTCGCTGAATTTTACTTGTTCTGCCGTCCAGCGGCCCGTGGGTGGCAAATGATCACCGTATTCGACCCCATCTCAGGCCAATCCATCACCATAGAGGTGAAGAAGTGAAGTTCTGGCGCCGTAAGGCTGAAGGCATGAGCCCTGAGCAGATGGATGAAGCCGTCATGGCGATCCAGGCAGAGATCGAGCGTCGGATGTCTATGGGGCCTGTTGAGCGGGAGATCGCCCATCAGATGCGCTACGGCTGGGCGACGTTCGATAACGTCCGGCAATCGCTCCTGATCCTGGCAAGGGAAATAGATGGGTTGAAGAAATGACCGCCACTGTCATTCCCCATACCGCCTTCCTGGAAGCCAGGGCGCGTAAGATCGACCCGAAGGGCTATGCCTCTCGTAAGATCTTCAATGCCATCGACAGGCAGGTAAAAGCCAACCAATCCGCCAAGCCCCTTCTCATTGGCAACACGCCAGTGATCGATGAGGACTTCGATGAGTTGCCGGTGATGGATCGGGGCGACCGAGACTTGCGCTGGGGACCGCAGAGAGACCCAGGGGATGAGACATGAGGGGCTTCTACTTCGACCGTATGCCCTTCCAGGTCTGGCTTTCGCCGCGTGACATCCGATGGGGACGGCAGAGGCCCCAAGATCCAAGAGCAATCATGCTGAACCTCTACAGGGCCGAGAAGTACAGCCCGAGAGACTGAACCCATCATAAGCGGTGCGTCCGCAAAGATGAGCCAATGCTAACCGACAAGCAAAAGAGGTTCGTTGAGGAATACCTCATTGACCTGAACGCCACACAGGCGGCCGTTAGGGCAGGATATAGCGAGAAAACCGCTCGTTCTGTCGGGTCCGAGAACCTGACAAAACCTGACATCATGGCGGCTATCGAGGAGGCTCAGAAAGCCCGCTCTGAGCGCACTGGCATCACGGCGGATAGGGTTCTGACCGAGCTGGCTAAGATCGGCTTCTATGACATCCGCAAGGCTGTCAAATGGGGAGCGAACCCCGGAGACAAGACTTCGGAGAACGCCGACCCCAATGGCCTGAACATCTACCCGGTTAGCCTCGTGCCGAGTGAGAAGCTCGATGATGATACCGCTGCCGCTGTGGCTGAGGTCTCGCTTACGCAGACGGGCGTCAAGCTGAAGATGCACGATAAACGGGCCGCTCTGGTCGATATAGGCCGGCATCTCGGCATGTTTAAGGAGAAGGTGGAGCATTCGGGGCCGGACGGCGGGGCTATCCCGCTTACCGGGTTGAACGTCGCCTTCATCAAGCCCAATGCGAGCTAATGTTGAGTTCCCCGAGAAGCTGGCGCCCCTCTTCGAACCTGCCCGCTACAAGGTTTGCTATGGCGGCCGTGGCGGGGCCAAGTCATGGGGTATTGCCCGTGCGCTTCTCGTCATGGCAGCCGGCAAGCCTCTCCGGGTGCTCTGTGCTCGTGAGATCCAGAAGAGCATCAGTGAGTCCGTTCACCAGCTCTTGAAGGACCAGATAGCAGCCCTCGGGCTGGGCGACTTCTACGAGATCCTGAACAACGAGATCAGGGGCAAGAACGGAAGCCTCTTCCTGTTCGCCGGCCTCAAGCACAACGTTCACAACATCAAGTCCAAGGAAGGCGTGGACATCTGCTGGGTTGAGGAAGCCCAGACGGTGAGCCGCAATTCCTGGGATACGCTGATCCCGACCATCCGTAAGGAAGGCTCCGAGATCTGGATCAGCTTCAACCCGGAGCTTGACACGGACGAGACCTACGTCCGGTTCGTGAAGAACCCGCCTCCGGGCGCTAAGGTCATCAAGGTCAATTGGTCGGACAATCCGTGGTTTCCTGCGGTTCTGGCTGATGAGAAGGACCATCTGAGGGCTACGAACTACGACGCCTATCTCACGGTGTGGGAAGGGCATTGCAAGGCGGTTCTGGACGGTGCGATCTACGCCAACGAGATCCGCAAGGCGACGGAGGAGGGGCGTTTTACCCGCGTTCCCTGCGACGCCAGCAAGCCGGTCTCGACCTTCTGGGACTTGGGCCGCGCCGACAAGACGGCGATCTGGTTCGCCCAGCAGGTGGGCTTTGAGTTCCGCCTGATCGATTATTACGAGAACCGGGGCTTTGCCCTCGGGCATTACCTGAAGGTGCTCCAGGACAGGAATTACCTGTGGGGCACTCACTGGCTGCCTCACGATGCCGAAAACCAGTTGCTTGGGTCCGAGAGGACCATTCAGCAACAGGTGCAAGCGGTCTTCAAGGACGTTCAGATCGTCCCGAAGATCAGCGTGGCGAATGGCATCGAGGCGGCCCGTTCGATCTTCAATCGGTGCTGGTTCGACCAGGACAAGTGCGCTGACGGCCTGACGTGCCTGAGGCGCTACCGATACGACGTGGACCCTGACACGGGCCAGTACAGCAAGAACCCTCTGCATGACGAGGCGAGCCACGGGGCTGACGCCTTCCGGTACATGGCCGTGAGCATGCAGGAAGCGCGGACTTCGGTCCCGAAACGAAACCCGAGAGTGGTGGTGTAATAGATGGCAAAGCAGCGCAAGAAGATGTCGGAGAGCGAGCTTTCCGCGCTCCTCGACGGGCAGATTGCGGATGCCGTCTCCTACGAGGAAAGCGAACTCGCCTCTCTTCGTGATAAGGCGCTCAAGTACCGCGAAGGCATCATGGATGATCTGCCGGCCGAAGAGGGCAAGTCCTCTGTCGTGTCGATGGATGTCAATGACACCATCTCGTGGATCAAGCCGGGCCTGATGCGCATCTTCGCCAACTCGGACAGGGTGGTGGAGTTCGAGCCGAAAGGCCCAGGCGATGAGGAATACGCCCATCAGGCGACGGATTACATCAACTATCTGTTCCTGAAGGAATGCCGGGGCTACAAGGTTCTCCTGACCGCGTTTGACGATGCTCTCGGGCTCGGCAACGGCGTCATCATGCACTGGTGGGATAAGACCCCGTGCTATGAGGTGGAAACCTTCACGGGCCTTTCCGACGACGCCTTTACTCTGCTAGTATCGGACGATGATGTCGAAGTCCTTGAACATACGGAATATGCTGATGCCAGCGGCACCTATGCAGCCGCAGAACCAAACGCACAACTCCTCGCCGCTACCCAACCTGTCCCCGGCCTCGTACCAGGAGCAGATGGAGGCCAGGGTGCATCTTCAGTTGGCATGGAACCGGGCGTTGGAGGCCCAGGACCGGTCGCGGCGCTGCCAGCCCCTGTCGCTCCTGAACCCTCTCTCCTCCACGATGTAAAGATCAAGCGCACCGTTCGCACCGGTCGCCTTCGTCTGGAAGCTCTCCCGCCTGAAGAACTCCTCATCCCTCGGGATGCCAAGGCGATTGACGAGGAAATCTCCGGCATTGGCCGTGAGCGTATCGTCACCCGCTCCACCCTCGTCAAAGAGGGCTATGACCGGGCTATCGTTGACGCTCTGCCGGCCCATTCCGAAGGCGTGGACGACAGCGCCAAGAACGCCCGCGACTCCAAGCGCACTTGGGAAGGCAACGCCAATCCCGACAAGAGCATGGAGAAGGTCTGTATCTATGAGTGGTATCCGCTCGTGGATTACGATGGCGATGGAGTGGCTGAGCGCCGCTTTGTGGTCATTGGCGACCGCTCGGAGAACGAGGCCCGCAAGATCCTCCTGAACGAGGAATGGGGCGATGCTCTCCCGTTCACCGATCTGACGCCCAATCCGGTGGCTCACCGTCGCCGGGGCCGCTCGATCTTCGATGAGACGCAGGATATCCAGCGGATCAACACCGCTCTGTCCCGTGCGATCCAGAATAACACCTACCATGTCAACGAGCCTATGATCGAGGCCGTTCAGGAGGAGGTGATCAACCACGATGCTCTCGTGAACCGGGAGTTGGGCGGGGTGATCTGGGTCAAACGGCCTGGCATGATCCAGGCGAACGTCACGCCTCCGATCTTCGACAAGATCCTGCCCGTCATCGAGTACTGGAACGGGGTCAAGCAGGGCCGAACGGGCGTTGGCCGTCAGACCATGGGCCTTGAGCCTGACGCTCTCCAGAACCAGACGGCAGAGGCCGTGCGGGACGGCAGGGCCGCCTCAGAAACGCAAACGGAGTTCTACGCCCGCAACATGGCGGAGATCGACTTCCAGCGCCTCTTTAGCTGCATCCTGAAGCTGGTGGTCAAGAACCAGGACCGGCCCAAGGTCATCCGCCTGCGTGACAAGTGGGTGGAGATGGACCCTCGCCCCTGGAACGCGGACATGGACTGCACGATCAACGTGGGTCTGGGGGCCGGCTCCAAGGACCGGGATATGGTCATGCTCCAGGCGATTGCCGGGAAGCAGGAGATCATCCTTCAGACCCTCGGGCCTGACAACCCGCTGTGCTCGCTGTCCGAGTACCGCCAGACCCTCGCCGAGATGGTGGAGGTTGGTGGCCTTCGGGTAGCCGAAAAGTACTTCAAGGAAGTCACCCCGGAGGTGCTTCAGCAGTGGATGCAGGCCAAGAGCCAGCAGCCCGACCCGAAGATGATGGAAGCCCAGGCTAAGCTCCAGATCGAGCAGGCCAAGGCCGAGCAGAACGCCCAGATCGAAAGCCAGAAGGCACAGCAGACGGCACAGATCGAGGCGATGCGCCTTGAGAATGATCTGACCCTGAAACGTGAGCAGTTGGCGGCCGAGATCCAGTTGAAGGAGCGTCAGCTTGTCTCCGAGCTTCAGTTGAAGCGGGAGCAGATGGCGGCTGAGATGCAGATCAAACGGGAAATGGGCGTGATGAACGCGCAAGTATCCGTTGCCACCTCCAAGGTGAGCATGGGCGGGGAGCCGGGCTGATGCGAATGGGTCTAGGGTTGGGCGTCGGGAGGACGAGAGGGCGTGTAAGAGCCCAATCCGCCCCCGCCACCACATGGAACGCTGCCGACAAGGCTGCCTCCGTCGATCTGACCAACGGCAACCTGACCGCCACCAAGAGCGGCGCCAACGGACAGGCGGCGGTGCGCTCCGCTTCGGGCAAGACCTCGGGTAAGTGGGTCGCGAAGTTCACGATTGCGACCCTGGCCGATATCACCCAAGGCGGCGTCGGCTTTGCCAATGCAAGCTATGGCCTGAACACCTACCTCGGCTCGTCCGTCAACGACATCGCCTATTATCTCGATAATAGCATCTGGTACAACGGCGGTGACCGGGGCGACTGGACTGGGATTACCGGGGGCAGCACAGCCCGTCCGGTGAGCTTCTTCCTCGCCATCGACATCGACGGCAAGCTGACACAGGCGTCGTTCAATGGGACGGATTGGTCCACCACGGTCAACCCGTTCGACATTACCACGGCCAGCCCCACGGTGTTCGTTGCGGCCCAGCTCTTTACGGCGGGCGATAGCGTGACGCTCGACACAAAGCCGACCGGCTGGACGCTCTCGGGCTTCTCGAATTGGGGATAATGCCGGAATGAACGAAGTGACGCGCAAGGCAGAAGAGGCCGAACGCCTTCTGGCTGAAGTCGCCCCTTACTGCGAACAGGTAGAGAAGGGAGCCTATGAGGCGCTTCTTCTCGAAACCGAAGAGGCCAAGATTTTAGAGGGGCGGCGAATGATCATCGCCTCTCGTAGGTTTAAGGATGCTTTGCGATCCGCGATTATCGCCGGAAAGCAGGCTTCCAAGAAGGCGCCGGCCGTCGCCTAATACGGCTTTAGCCCACGCAAGGGGTGCGTCCCCTCACGGTCAGTCCGATCCTGGCCCGTGGAACCACAAGTGACCCATGGAAGAAGAAACCCAAAGCGTCCCCTCTGCGGAGGTTGGCGCCTCTGAGCCTATGTCCTTCGACGCGGCTCTTTCGATCCTCAATGCGGCTGATGAAGCCCCTGTTGAGGGAACCACCGCTGCATCCGAAGCGTCTGCGGACGAGGGACAGGATGTCGAAGCGGGCCAGGCTGACGCCTCCACTCAGGAGGAAGAGGCCACCTCTGAAGCCGAACCGGAAGCCGAATTAGTCCTGCATGGCAACGCCAAGACCCGTCTGCGGAATGGTCAGGAAGTTACCATCAGCGAGCTAAAGAAGCGATGGGACGAGGCCGAAGAATACAAGGCCAAACTGCCGGAAATCGAAGCCCGCGAACGCGAGTTCGAGCAGAAGCAGCAGGCCATTGCAGCCCAAGAACAGCAGACACTTCACCTCATCCAGCAGGCGAAGGCCGTTCTTCAAGCCAACTTCCCTCCCAAGCCTGATTATGCAGCCGTCCAGCGTGGTGAACTCGATATCATCACGTATCAGGAGCAGGTTGCCGCCTACAATCACGCGGCGGAGAAGTGGCACGGTCTGAACCGGGCCGAACAGGCCCGGACCGAGCAGACCAAGAGAGAGCAGGCCGAAGCCAACCAGCAGCGCATCCAGAAGGAAATCCAACTCCTCAAGGACGCTGTGCCCGAAACCCGCACGGAAGAAGGCTTCAAGGCTTTCCGTGAGGAGATCCTGACCCATGCTCCCAAGTTCGGCTTCTCTGCGGAGGAGATCGGCAATCTTGCGGATCATCGTCATCTTCGGGTGCTGAAAGCCGCCATCGCGTACGAAAAGCTCCAGGCCGAAAAGGCCAAGGTCGCCGCGAAGGTGAAAGACGCTCCTCCGGTTCAGGTCCAGGCCCCCGGACGGCGTGTGAGCCCGACCGAACAGAAGGCGGCTCAGGTGAAGCAACAGTTCGACCGGCTGCGCAAAACCGGGAGCTTCGATGACGCTCTCGCCATCCTCAACGCACAAGACTAGGAGCCGCACCAACCGGTCCAATCCCGGTGGGCGGATGACACATGGCCGCTATTTCCAATACCCACACCACGGATCTGTCCAAGCGTAATCGTGAAACGCTCGATGACATGATCTCCATCATCACCGCTGACGAGACGCCGCTTCTGACGCTCATCGGCTCCGAGACCGTCGAAGGCATCAAGCCGGAATGGAACCTCGATGCGCTGGCGAACCCGGACACGGCGAACGCCTTCGCTCAGGGCGACCAGTACAGCTACAACGCCATCACCCCGACCACCCGCGTCGGCAACTACACGCAGATCCTGCGCAAGTCCTTCATCGTCGCCAAGACCCAGGAAGCGGTGAAGAAGGCCGGCGCCAAGTCCGACTTCAACCGCGAAAAGCTGAAGAAGGGCCAGGAGATCCGCATTGACCTTGAGGTCATCGCGGCGTCCAACCAGGCTTCCGTTGCTCCCTCGGGCGCCACGGCCGGCAAGTTGGGCGGTCTTCGCGCATGGGTTGCCTCGAACGACGACATGGGCGCTACGGGTGCCTCGGGTGGCTACAACACCGGCACGGGCCTTGTGACCGCTGCCACGAACGGCACTCAGCGCGCCTTCACCAAGGCCCTGATGGACAACAACATCCAGGCTGTCTACCAAGCCGGCGGCAACCCGACCACGCTGATGGTCTCGCCCTACAACAAGCGCGTCTTCTCGACCTTCATGTCGGATGCCAACGTTGTTGCCAACCGTGGCAAGGTCGAAGGCAAGGAGCAGGCCCGCATTTATGCGGCGGCTGACGAGTATCTGTCCGACTTCGGCCTGATCACCGTCATGCCGAACCGCCAGTGGGCTCGTGCCGGTGCCGCCGCTGCCCGTAACGCCTTCCTCCTGGAGCCGGGCAAGCTCGCCATGGGCGTCCTGCGCCCCATCGCGGAAGACACGGACGTTGTGCCGAATGCCGATGCGAAGGCGGGTGTGCTCATCACCGAGCAGACGCTTATCGTCAAGAACGAAGCCGCTCTCGGCGTCATTGCCGACCTCTTCGGCCTGACGGCTTCCACCTAATCCTTCCTGATCTCACGACAACTTGGGGCGGTCTTCGGGCCGCCCTTTTTCTTTTCAACGCCAACAAGGTGCGTCCCCAATGGCTAAAACGCCTGCAACTGCCTCCGAAGCCGAAGACCTCGTTTCGGTCCGCCTTCTCTACGGCTACGTCCCCTCGAACGCCAAGTTCACGACCCCGCCCGACGAGCCGAACACCAGGATTTACGAGAAGTCCCAGCCCGGCGACGTGATCCAGATCCCGCGCGAAGAGGCTCAGGCTCTCGTCGATGCCGACAAGGCCAAGGCCGTGTTCTGATGAACACCGAAGATCTGAACTTCGGGACGGGCAACGACTGGTTGCTCGTCCGCTCCGACCCGATTTCGGGGATGAAGGTCTACATCCAGGATCTGGGCGACGGCAGAACCGCCATCAAGAAGGTGATGCCCGTCGATAGCATCCTGGAAAGCGCCGCGACCGACCGCTCCATGAACGCGGGCCGCAAATGGGGCGATGGTCAGGTGATCGGGACCGTCCCCTTGGAGCTGTATTTCAGCTCTGGCTACGCCGAGGCCAAAGAGAACCACGACATCAAGTGGCTCAAGCGGTTCTGGAACGATGGCGACCGCAAGAAACTCCGCACATTTGAGGGAACCGTCTAATCATGGCGTTGGATAGCTATTCCGGCCTCCAAGAGGCGGCGCTCAGTGTCGTTGGCCGTGAGGGGGATAGCTCTCTGACGGCTTACGCTCCGACAGCGATCAGCCTCGTTGAGGCCAAGTTGAACCGTCACCTTCGGGTCGCTGAAATGGAGGCGACTTCGACCGGCACTAGTGATAACGGGATGCTTGCTCTGCCGACCGATTATACCGGCTGGCGCAGGGTTGAAGCGTTCCCTTATGGCCCGCTGGAGTTCCAGGAGCCAAACTTCCTCGCCTCGCGCTTCCCGAACGGGGAGGGCGGCGTCCCGAAGTATTTTACGATCCAGGGCGCGGCGTTGATCACGTACCCGGCCTATGCCGGGGAAATCGCCCTCGACTACTACCAGAAGATCCCGGCGCTTTCCGACATCAACACCTCCAATTGGCTGCTGTCAAAGCATCCTGACGTGTACCTCTTCCTGACGGTCTCCGAACTGTACGCCTTCGCCAAGAACTACGAAGAGGCTGTGACCTGGAACCAACGCGGCATGACGGCCGTGGAGGAGGTCAACACCCTCGACAAATCCAAGCGGTATTCCCGCATTTCCGTCCGCGTGAAAGGTCCGACGCCATGAGCCGCCCGAACGTTCCTGGTGGAGCCTTCGCAGGTGGCTCATATTCCCCTCCGGGGGGAGGCGGCCCGACCCCTGAAGATTGGGCTGACATCGTGCGGCTGATCGGTGATCAGCATTACGCCGGCAAGGACGCTACGGCCGCAGCGGTGTCCGCCAAGGCCGATGCTTCGAGCATCCTGGCGCTTCAGTCCGCGATCAACGCCAAGGCCAATGTCTCGTCCGTCGCCACCATTGAAGCGGCCCTTAACAATCTCGCGCTGGGTCTCGCCGGCAAGGCTCCCGCACCACCCGTTGGTTACCAGTACGTCCTTGCCGAAGTGGGTGGCACTCCTCCGGTCACTCTGCCCGCGCTGGCGAGCGGATATATCTGGGCGAGCCAGGTCAACCCGGTCACCTACGACCGCAGCAAGCTCGTCCCGTGGGGGCAACGCTCGGTCGGGTCTGATCCATCCCTCTATGACCTGGCGAAGTGGCGCGTTACCGTTCCTCGCCTGCCTTATTCGTGGTCCTCTTCCGATAACAACGAGATCATCTTCGAGGTTCGGAGCGGCGACCGCTACGGATACCCGACGCCCGAGGGAGGCTGGACAGATCCGGTCACTTCGGAGCGTTCCGAGCTTCAGAGCGAATTCCTGGTTCCGGTCGCGTGGAACTCCAGCATGGGCTGGAAGTCCAAGCTGGTTGGTTCCCAGAACACGGCTCCCTGGTGCGTCCTCATGCAGGCATTCGCCCGCAACAACGGCGCCGGCATGGGCTCTCCCGCTGTGGCCCTGACGCTCGAAGGCAACGATACCTGCCAGTTCATCATTCGGCGCGGCAGCACATCGAACCCGCAGGAGGTCTATCTCAAGTCCTTCCCGTTCCCGCGCGGGGTCGATACGGATATCTGGGTGGAGTGGAAATACAGCACCACGGGCAACGGCTACGCACGGCTCTACGTCAACAACCAGACGATCATCGCGGCCGAGAATATCAATGTCGGCTACACCGGACAGACCCATTTCGAACCGACTGTCGGCATCTACCGCCGCGCCGTTCCCGAGACGCTCAAACACCACGTCAAGGATATGCGGGTGAGCTGGTAGCCGGCACGATCAGTCTCTTTTCTCAGGCTCGCTTTTGCGGGCCTTTTCTTTTGGGAATTCCGCTTCCGTGATCATCCCCTTCAAAGAGCTGGAGCCGGATCGGGGTGGCCTCGATACCGGGCTCCTCACCATTGCCAAGAACTGCTACCCCAATACGATTGGCTGGGGTCCGATGCCGTCGCTTTCGACCTATGGTTCCAACGCCCTGCCATCTGGCTGCGTCGGCATGGGCTTTGCCAAGACCAAGGCGGGCGTGTTCCAGGTCTATGCCGGCACATCCACGAAGCTTTATCGGCTTTCGGCCGGCACCTGGAACGATGTTTCCCGCCTCGCAGGTGGGAATTACAACGTCCTTCCGGGGAACCAATGGCAGTTCGCGCAATACGATAGCAAATTCATCGCCGTCAACGGCAGCGATGCCAACCAGATCATCGACATCGAGAGCGGGGCGGCGAACTTCACAGCGCAGGGCGGTTCCCCTCCGGTCGCCCGCTATGTGTGGACGGTCGGGGACTTCGTGTTCGTGGCCGATGCCACGAACCGCAGGCGCTTCCTGAACAGCGGCTTTAATCAGCCCGAGTTCTGGACCATCGGCTCGCAGCTCTGTGATGAATTCCTCTTGCCCGATGGCGGCAATATCGCCGGTCCTGGAACGCTCGGTTCCTTCGGCTTCATCCTTCAGGATGGCGGCAAGGCCCGGCGCATCATTCAGGTTGAGGGTGATCCCAATATCGCTTGGCGCGTGGAGGAGATCGCCGGCATTCGCTCGGCAGTAGCGGGCTATTCCACGATCCCGGCAAACGGGCAGGTCTATTACATGGCCGAGGACGGGCCATACACGCTCGCCCTCGATGGCAGCAACAGGGCGATTGGCTCGCACCGCGTCGCCAAGGAGTTCCTCGCCAACTGCGATACGGCCCGCCTAGAACAGATCCAGGGCTTTGCCGACCCGTACTCGCCCCGCATCTATTGGGCGTATTACTCCAGCGCGGCGGCAAGCTCATATGACCGCCTTCTCGGCTATGATTACGAGTTGGACCGGCTGTTCTTTGTCGAAGTCACGGCGAAGTACTGGCAGCCCGTAGCCGTCCCAGGAATGACCCTGGAGCAGTTGGACGCAAACTATCCGTCGATTGATGGAATGGACGTGTCTCTCGACTCTCGCCAGTTCCAGGG
The DNA here is from genome assembly GCF_034627025.1 of Microvirga lotononidis. Classification (NCBI taxonomy): domain Bacteria; kingdom Pseudomonadati; phylum Pseudomonadota; class Alphaproteobacteria; order Hyphomicrobiales; family Methylobacteriaceae; genus Microvirga; species Microvirga lotononidis. The sequence continues at coordinate 2,794,297 of NZ_CP141048.1, forward strand.
CGGTCGCCCGACCGTTGCGGCTGTCGGCTCGGACGGCAGGCTGGCGCTGCTCACGGGACCGGCGATGCAGGCAACCCTTGAGGTGTCCCCGCTGCAACTCAACCCGAATGGGCGGGCTATCGTCACGCAGGCTGACCTCAAAGGGGTCTGGGGCGATGCGGCGCCTGCAATCTATGTCGGCAAGCAGGAATACAGCGGCGACGAGGTGGTGTGGACGGGGCCATTCTCTCGGCATCCCAGAACAGGCGTGACGCATCTTCGGGCCTCATCCCGACTTCACACCTTCCGCGTCGTCATTCCAGCGCAGACCTCCTGGAAGTTCGCTCAGGGCTTGGCGACGACTGAACAACCGGATGGTCAGCAATGAGCGGCGGAAATCCTTTCGGGTCAACCGACCAAAGGGGCCGCGACATCACGGACCTGAAGCGAAAGGTCAAAGAGATCGGGAGCCTTGAGGAGCGGGTTGCCGCTCTTGAGGCCACGCCGTCGATTTTCCTCGGCTCGGTGTCTCTCGCGGTCAGCCCGGCCACCTCAACGGTTAAAGCGGATGCCAACGTGACCGCCTCCTCCACTATCCTTCCGGTGGCGAGTGATGCGGGCGGCTGGTCCATCGATGCCGGCATTACTGGCATCACTCCGGCAGCGGGATCATTCACGGTTGCTCACTCAGCTTCAACCCTGACGCGCACCTTCTCTTACGTGGTCGTCAACCCCGCTTAGTGCCCTTCGCACATCACCTGATTTCAGCCCGCCACCGTGCGGGCATTTCTTTTGGAGCACCCTTAAGAATGGCTACCCTATTCGGGAGTTCTACAAAGACCTCCACCTCTACCAATCAGATGTTCCCGGCCCTGGAGCAGGGGTGGAACAACGCCCTTGGACAGGCCGCCAAGGTCTACAAGAACGCCAAGCTTCCGGGCCAGGCGCCGCTGAACAGCGACATCCTCGGCTCGTTCGACATGACGAGGAACCTTGCCGGGCAGGGCGTTCCGAACCTCGATCAGCTTTATGGCGTTCAGTCGGGCATTCTCGGGAACGGCGGCATGACGCAGGGCATGCAGGACGCGGCCGGCTACCTGACGAACTTCGCCAATGGCTCGTATCAGGAAGACCCGCGACTGAAGCAGGCGATTGCTGACCGCGAAAACCGTGCCGCACTTTCGACCGCAACCCTTATGGGCGGTGGTCGGTACGGCTCTGCCGGCATCGGGGCCAAGATGGGCGAGTCCCTCGGCAACGCAAGCAACGACCTGATGTTGCAGAGCAACGAGAATTCCCGCAACCGGCAGCTTCAGGCGGCGGGCCAGTTGGGCTCGCTGGCAACGGCTGGAGCGCAGAACCAGCTCGGTTGGGGCAGCCTCGCTTCGGAGTTGAACAACCTCCGCTACGATGGTGCCTCTCGCCTCGCGGGTATCGGTGATTTCATCCAAAGCCGGGATCAGGCTCGTATCGATCAAAAGGCAAACTTCCCGAAAGAGAACTTGAACTGGTACACCGGTATCCTTGGCGGCATGGGCGGCCAGGGTTCAACAACCATTGAGCGCAAGCCCGGACCTAGCGCGGCCTCTAGTATCCTTGGCGGTGCTCTTGGGGGCGCAACAATGGGCGCCAATATCCCCGGCCTTGGTGCAGGCTGGGGCGGAATTCTTGGTGCAGGTATGGGGGCATTCCTATGAGTGGCGGAATTCTTGGAATGGGGCTCCCGCAGGGGAACGGCATCCTCGGGGGCTTTGAGGATTACGCCCGGAACAACCAAGCGTCTCTCTTGGGGATGGCTGCCGGGCTCATGTCGGGTGATGGGTTCGCCGCTGGCTTGCAGGGCTATTCTCAGGGCGCGGTCCAAGACCAACGCACCCGCCTACTCAAACAGGCCGAGGCTGAAAAACAGCAGCAGCGAGTTGCCTACCAGCAGCTTGCTCAATCGCTTGGCCGCCCCGAGCTTGCAGGTATGCCGGAAGTGCTGAACTCGCTGGCTCTGGATAAGTACAAGAGCAAGGATGCGTCGTTCCAGGAACGGTTGTTCAACTCTCTACCGGAAGACCAGAGGGGGGCCGCAACCAATGCTCTCCTCGGTCTGAACAAAGACCAAGACAAATGGGAGCTGAAGACCGTCAAGAACACTGACGGGTCTGAGACGCCAGTGTACTTCAATCCCCGGACTGCTGAAACCCGCCCCGTCCAAGGCTTCGGCACTGGAGCCTCGAAAGCGGCGCAGGCCCAACAGCAGCGGGCCCAAGCCGCTGACATCGTAGTTCAGGATATCGACCGGGCTCTTGATATCACCAAGAACGCCCGTGATCCGATCTTTGGTAGCAGCCTCGTGACCGGAAAAACAGGGCAGGTTCTTTCCAACGTGGGCGGTACGCAGGCCCACGACGTTTCGGGGCTGGTCGATACGATCAAGGCGAATGCTACCTTCGACAAGCTTCAGCAGATGCGGGCATCGTCTCCCACTGGCGCGGCTCTGGGTGCCGTCTCCGACACGGAAAACAAGCTTCTTGGAGCAGCCATCGGAAGCCTTGAGCAGTCTCAAACCGAGGAACAGTTCACCCGCAACCTCAAGCGCGTGAAGAAGATCTACAATGAGATCATTCACGGTCCTGGCTCAACGGATGACGAAGGCAGTGTTCGAGGGCAGAGTGCTCAAGGCGCTGTCACCGGCAAGACAAAATCAGGCGTGTCGTGGAGCGCTCAATAAATGGCAACTCTCACAATTGGGGATAAGAAAGTCACAGTAGATGACTCTTTCTTATCCCTATCGCCCGAGGAGCAGAACGCCACCGTTGAGGAGATCGCCTCCAGCATTGGTGTGAAGGGGGCGGAGCAAACCGCCCCCACTGAGGACAATCGGCCTTGGTATAAGAAGGCAGGCGAAGCGGCCGATGACATCGTGCGTATCGCGGCTGATGGCCTGACGTTCGGCTATGCCGATAAGCTGGCGGGCTATCTGGGCGGAGAAGGTACGGACGCAGAAAGGGCCAAGACGCAGGCAGCCCGCGACCGTGCGGGTTCTGCCGGCCTTGCTACTGATATCGGTGCGACTATCGTTCCAGGCGTGGGGCTGGCGAAGGCGGGCATCACAGCCGCTCGCGTGGTTCCCGGAGTCGCCGCCAAGGGGGCAAAGGGACTAGCAGCCCGCTCGGCTGCTATGGCGGCTGATGGTGCCGCCCTCGGTGCTCTGAGTGCCACCGGTCATGACACTGACGTGGGCGATGGTGCCCTCTATGGTGCCATCGGCGGTGCTGTTGGCAACGTCGCTGGCGAAGGCATCGCGAAGGCTGTCGGCAAGGCGGCCGGCGCATTCAGCGCAGCCCCGAAGATCGCAACCAGTCAGGAACTCAAAGAGGCGGCCGAAGCGGCATATCAGAAGGCGGACGATGCTGGAATTGTCATCGCGCCAAAGGGACTAGAAACCCTCAAGGGCAAGGTCGAGACCCAGCTCGCGGAGCGCGGCTACCTTCCGGCGCTGCACCCTCGCATCGGGGCTGCTCTCCAGGAGTTGGACCGCATCCAGGGGCAGCCCATCACTCTCAAGGGGATGGACCTGTTCCGCCGCGTGGCCTCTAACGCGGCATCCAGCGCGGACGCCTCTGAGCGAGCAATCGCGAAGAAGATCATCGGCGAGATTGACGGCTTCGTTGGGGATCTCGGGTATGGTGATGTCGTCATGGGCGATGTCCGAGAGGGCGTAAAGGCCCTGAAGGAAGCCCGCGAACTGTGGACCCGGATCAAGAAGACCGAAATGGTTGATGATCTAAAGGCCAAGGCACAGCGTCGGGCCGACTCCACTGGCTCAGGCGGCAACGTGGATAACGCCATCCGCCAGAACCTCCGCCGCATCTTGGACGATCCCAAGAAGGCGCGGGGCTTCACTAAGGACGAGAGGCTGGCTCTGGAGGCAATCGTTAGGGGTTCGACGGCCCAAAACATCGCCCGTCTTATCGGCAAATTGTCCCCACAGGGCAACGGCCTGATGGCGATGTTGGGGCTTGGTGGCGCGGCGGCGTTCGGGCCGGCTGCTCTGGCTGTCTCCGGGGCGGGTGCTGGGGCCAAGTTTCTCGCTGACCGGGCAACGCCGGCCAATGTCGAGAAGCTGTCCAGGATCATCCGGGCGGGTGGCGATGCGTCAGCGACCCGTGCCGCCCCAAACGCGCTTCAGGTTCTTGCCGACTCTGAACGCGAGACTATCGCTCGGGCTCTGTCCTACTACTTGGCCACCGCTCCTATCAGCGCGAGGGCGAAGGAACCAGAATAGCAGGGCGCCGATGATACAAATTGCGACGATATCGCCGGCGTAAACAGTTGGTAGTTTGTCGTATTTGCTCAGGGTAATGGCAACGGCGGTGCCGATGATGGCTCCCCATTGCCCCTTGGACAATTGGCTCATGGATGGTGCTCCCGCTGTGAATATGGCGGGGGCAACCCAAACGCGCAACTAGACTATCTGTTGTAATAGCCGTGGTTCTCGAACCAGTTGGATATAATCATCCGAATGGCTTCTGGCCTCGTCGGGATCTTCTCTTGGTCTCGTCGGAAAGCCTCAAGAGCATCGACCATTTTTCTGGAGAGACGGAGGTTTACGGCCTCCGTATCAGCAAAAGGTCTACCTCGCCTAGATTTTTTGGTACCATCAATTGACTTCATGATTTAATGGTGCCATAAATAAACAAGCCGGGCAAGAGGTGGTGCTCTTAATCCCGGCTCTAACTCAGCCAATGAGGTCTAGTCATGGCTCAAGCTACAAACATCATAGCATTTCCGAAGGCTCCAGCCAACCGGTTCAACGTTCGGCAGGAGCTTGATCCTCGTGCGCAGAAGGTTGTCGCGGAGATCAACGAGTTAATTCGCCATCTAGCCAGTGTGGCTGAGTCCATCGACTCCCGCATGAAGCTGCTCAGTGAAGAGCAAAGGATGGGGGCGTGACCTACGAGGAATACATCGCATCGCCAAAATGGGCTGCTCTCCGCAAGGAGGCCCTGGCTCGCGATGGGTTCCGTTGCCGTGGGTGCAATACGACGGAGAACCTTGAGGTTCACCACCGTTGCTACCCAGCTGTGTTGGGTACTGAAACCGTTGATGATCTGACGACATTGTGTGGTGGCTCTGATGGCTGCCACCATGCCCTGACAACCCTTATTCGCCGCCGCCGGTACGCTTCCCGCACTCATGCAGTGAGTGATGTGGAGCGGATAACTCCGGGGCGCGTGGAGACCGCACATGCAGTATCAAAACTTGAAATTCCGTCTTACCGGCGTATCACCCCTGATCTGCCACAATGGACAACTCGCGGACCCGCTGAACAGCATTGCCAAGGAGATGAAGAAGGTTTCCAGCAAGCGGGCAAAGACTGACGCAGACTTTGAGGAGTTGGCGCGGCTTGAGTTCTTTGGTGGCCTGTACCTCGATAATGGCGAGCCCGTCATCCCTGGCGAGATTGTCGAGGCCGCTTTGGTGGAGGCAGCCCGCAAGCAGAAGAAGGGGCAGCAAGCCAAGGCCGGCATTTTGTCGGTCGGTAACTTCCCGATTGAATATGAAGGCCCGCGAACGGTAAATGAATTGTGGGCTGATGACCGGTTCAGGCTGACAGTTGGCGTTAAGGTCCAGCGGAACAAGGTCATGCGAACTCGACCAATCTTCCGAGACTGGTCATGTGAGATTTCCATCGATTTTCTTCCGGGGCAGTTGAACCGGTCGGAGGTCGAGGAAATGGTCCGCACGGCGGGTACCGTTGTCGGTATCGGCGATTGGCGCCCTAAGTTCGGACGCTTCATGGCGCAAGCCGTATAATCCCAGGCCCGGCTTGGCGAGGCCCGGCGTGGCACCGCTAGGCGAGGCGGGGCATGGTCTGGCGCGGCTAGATACGGCTAGGCGATGCAAGGCGAGCCCAGGCAAGGCAGGGGTGAGATGGCGGTCTTAGGGCCGCCATTTCCATTTTAGGGATCTGGAGCCATGATAGCCCGTTCGGAGGTTGCCATGGCTCGTTTCGTTTTCATCGCAGTTCTAATTATCATCGGAGGCGCTGTTATGGCCGCTCCCAAAGAGACGCCTGAGTTTGATCCGTTCCGACAGGTCCCTAACCAAGAGGGCGGGTTCCGAGACCAAGATGCCGAGCCGTCACAGCAAGAGATGAGGATTTGGATGTGGCGGCGCTTCGTTGGGGATAAGCCGATCCCGAAACACCTCCAAGAGAAGTACGGCCTCCCCGAGAGGCTCCCCCCATTACCCGCAGGACGCTAAATGGCGAAAAGATCACAATCGGCGCGTTCGGCAGTTAGCCCGCAAGACAAGTTCATCGACGCCTACACAGACTTCGCACTTGATGTGGCCGAAGTCACCGGTATGGCTCCCGAGGTCGTTCTCGGACAAGCTGCGTTAGAGAGCGGCTGGGGCAAGTCGGTTGCCGGCAACAATATGTTCGGCATCAAGGGTGCCGGCCAGTCCGTCGTCACCCACGAGGACATTCCCGGCGTGGGGATGACGAAGGTTACGGACAGCTTCCGCGCCTACAGCAACCCGCTCGACTCCTTCATGGATTACGGCGACCTGATGGGGAACAGCCGCTACGGCCATATCGGCAAGAACCAAACGGTTGACCAGCAGATCGCCTCCATTGGCAAGTCCGGCTACGCGACCGACCGCAACTACGGCCGCAAGCTCGGTGGCGTGGTCGATATCATCCAGGCCAACAAGACCTTCCAGAACAAGGTTGTCGGGAATGCCACCGCCAGCATCCCCGTGGCCGATGCCTTCCTCGGGGACATAGGGGTTCCCGTCAACCGAATAGACGTTTCCTCGATCCCCGATTTGACACCCGCCCGCGAGGCGGGTTTTTCTTTGGAGGGGTGGCAACCGGACTTCGGCACCTATAGCCCAATTGGGCCTGCGGGGTTCGCGGGATATTCCGGCATCACGCCATACTCTGATGTCTCCTCTGGGCTGCTCTCGCCGGGCAATATCGACCTCGATAACAGGCCGATGGTCGAGAACCCGGATGGGACAATCAGCACGGTTCGTTCCATGTCCATCAACGTGGATGGGGTGGAAGCTCTGGTCCCGACTGTGAGCGACGATGGGCGCCTTCTGTCCGATGAAGAGGCTATCGACCAGTTCAGGGCAACGGGCCAACACCTCGGGTTGTTCGACACCCCAGAGGCGGCAACGGCCTATGCGGAGCAACTACACAAGGCCCAAGAGGCGCAGTACCTCGGTGATCCTTGGGCGGACTTCTCCAGCATCACGGCGGGAACGGCGTTCGACCCCCTGACAAGCATCAGCCCTTCGGCGCCGGCCGCTCCGAATTTCTCGGATGTGGAACTCGGCACCTATCCCGACATCACGGCGGATATGTACTCCAGCCCGATGGAGAGCTTTGCGCCCGTGGATACGGCGCCGGTCAATCTTTCCGATGTTCCGACAGGTCCGCAGCCTTCCGGCTTCTCGGCGGGCTTGGGCGAAGGGCCATGGGGTGCAACGCCTGACTTCTCCGCTCCCTCGCTGGAAGCCCGCAACGCCATGGACCGTTTCAACGGCGCCATGCAGGTGCGCAACACCACGGCGCCGGATTTGACGAACGAGGCCATCGCACAAAGCCTGATGAACGAGATCGCGCCACAGACGCCGGCCATGGCTCCGGCTCCCGTGGCTTCGGTGACGCAGGCCCCCTCGGTTTCGTCAACGGCTCCGATGGGCGATATCCCCGACGAGTTTGGGCCGAACTTCCCGTCTGCGACACCGCAGTCAGCCCCTCAGGCTGTGACACGGGCCGCGCCTCAGTCCGCTCCGGTCTCGCTGCCGTCCGCTCCGGCTCCCAGCCCGACGCGCACACAGCAGCAGGTGGCGAAGGACTTCGACCTCCCGTCGTTCGATCTCGGCTTGCCGTCGCTGCCGTCTCCGTCCTTGCGGGGTATCGGCTCAACGTTGGGCCTGATGGACCCGATTGAAAAAACGTCCTTCATGGACGCCATGGCTAATCCGCAGATCGCACAGGGCTGGTCTCCCGGCTTCCTCGATACGAGGCTCGGCAAGGCGACGACAGGCGCGGCGATGGGCTTTCTCACAGGTGGTCCGTTCGGCGCGGTGACCAATGGGCTGTATAGCGGGCTCGACATTGGCGGCATGTTCTCCAATGCCTTCGACCGTTACGCGAACGCCTATTCCAACCTGACGCCGGACGATTTTGCGGCGTTCGGTCTGGACGGCAACTGGACGGATCGAGAGCCGACGCGAAACACGGGACGCGAGAGCGGAGCCCGCGTGGGCGACGGATCGTATTCCGAGTTCAGTGGGTACAACGACAATAATCCGCAGGGTATTCTTTAACTAACGCAACAACTTAGCGCATCAGCAGCCTCGGTCAACAGCCGGGGCTTTTTCTTTTGTGAGGTTTCATATGCCAGTTACCAGTTGGTCCACCACGGCCAGCGCCAATGCCACGGCCGACAGCGCGTCGGGAATTATCTTCTCCGAAGGCCAAGCCCCGTCCTCGCTGAACGACTCCATGCGGGCTTTGATGGCCGTCATCAAGGGAGACTTTGCCAACAGCCTTGCCGGCACTGGGTATCAGAAGCTCCCCAATGGGCTTATCCTGCAATGGGGAACGACGGTCGGCACAACGAACGCGAACGGCAATTTTGTAATTACCTTCCCAATCGCATTCCCGACAGCCGTCCGCACGGTCATCCCGGTGAACGGCGACCAGGAGGTTATCACCCTAGGCGCACAGTCGATTGGGGTTATCAACAGCGTTACAACCACCACCAGCTTTGCCGTCTCAGTCCGCCCCAATCCAGGCTCGGGTGCCGGGTTCCGTATTAATTGGCTGGCGATTGGACAGTAAGATGAAATATGCAGTTTTCGATGCCGAAGGGTTCCCTGCTGCCTTCTATGCGCCCGAGATCAATGGCTCCGACATTCCAGATGCAGCCATTCAGATCACCGATGAGCAGTGGCTTGAGTTCATTTCTAACGGCGGCTTTAGGCGTTGGGAGAACGGGGGCGTGGTTCCCTATTCCCCTCCGACGCCCGAGCCTCCGTTCCCGTCTGTCGTGACGGCCGCACAGGCAAAGATTGCATTGTTCAATGGCGGGCTGCTCGATCAGGTGAAGGCCGTTGTTGCTGCACACCCGTATGAAATCGTGCGGATTTGGTTTGCCGATGCGAACAATTGGGAACGCGGCAATCCTTATGTCCAAGCACTTGGCGTAGAGATCGGATTGACCGACGAGCAGATGGACGAGTTGTTCGTTCAGGCGAGCAAGATCTAGCGTTTAGATGGGTCTTCTGCTACCGTAATATATAGATGCCGAAGTTGCCCCGGCTGAATGACGGCAACCGGACACCGCCCCAGAGGCGGTCTTTTTATTTCAGGACAATTGAACAATGGCAGCACCGACACTTGAGCGGTCGCTGGCGCTTGTCTTCGGCCACGAAGGCGGTCTTAGCATGGACCGCGCCGACCGAGGCAACTGGACCAGCGGCGTCGTCGGTCAGGGGCAATTGAAGGGGACGAAGTACGGCATCAGTGCGATGGCGTACCCGACCCTTGACATCAAGAACCTGACCTTGGAAGCGGCGGCTTCCATCTACCGTAGAGACTATTGGGCGAAGGTGAGGGGCGATGCTCTTCCGGCTGGCGTTGATCACGCAGTGTTTGACTTCGCCGTCAACTCCGGCCCCGCCCGTGCGGCCATGGCGCTTCAGAAATGCGTGGGTGTCGCTGATGACGGGCATGTCGGGCCTCTCACGCTGGCGGCCGTCAATCGGCAGAACCCGGCAACGTTGATCACCAAACTGTGCGGCGAGCGCCTGACGTTCCTCCGCAAGATCTCGACCTGGCCGAAATATGGAAAGGGTTGGACCAAGCGCGTTCAGAAGGTCGAACGGGAAGCTTTGAGCATGGCCGCCGCACCGATCCCTGACGTAGAGCCGATCTCTGAACCTCCGAAAACCTCCTGGCTTGCCACTCTCCTGGCCGGCCTCTTCAAAAGGAATGCCGCATGATCCCGGCTCTTATCCCCATCATCCTGGGTCAGGTGGCTCAGACGGCCGCCCCCAAGATCATCGATGCGCTTGTTGACCGCATTGTCAAAGACCCTGCCAACCCCGTGACCCCATCGGATGCCCCGGCCATCCGTAAAGAGCTGGTGCCGGTCATCGAGCATCTGACGAATGGCGAGCCTTGGTACAAGTCCCGCGTAACGTGGGGCGCCATCGGTGCGATCTTTGGTGGTGTCGGAACAATCGCCACGGCTCTGGCGAATGGCGATTATAACCCTGAGATGCTCGGGACGGCGGCGCTGTCCGTGCTTGGCGGGTTCGGGACCATCTATGGTCGTTGGGCGGCCAAGCCGCTGGCCGCCAAATGAGCGACGATACCCGTGAGCGCATCGCCGCCCTGGAGGTTCAGGTGAAGCACCTGGCCGAAACTCTTGACAAGACCAACGACGTCGTGACCGAGCTTCGCGACCTTCTCTTGCAGGCCAAAGGGGCTCGTTGGCTTCTCGGCATCCTCATTGCCATCGGCGGCTTCACGGCCGGCATAGCCGCCAAATACCTGCCGTTTCTCCCGCGCTGACCCTTCCACAACTGGAGCCTCCCATGACAGGCCGCGTCGTTGCGGTGCTGGTCGGCTTGCTGTGCCTCCTGGCCTTGGGCTGGGAGACACACGCGCAACCCAAGCGCCAACTCCATCCCTCCAAGCTTGAAAAGACCTGTCCCTACCAAGGGGCGTGGATGCCCTGCTTCATCCGTGATGAGGCGCTCTCTCAGCAATGGGACGTTTAATGCGGCTGACCCCTGAACAGATCGAAGAGACCAAGGCGGCTGTAGCCCGGCATGGCGGCAACAAAGCTGCTATCGCCCGTGATCTTGGGCTCACCAGAAGCACAGTCGCCAACCGGCTTGAACGTGTACTGGCTGCCAGTAGTGCGGCGAACTCGAATGAGAAGCCTCGCGTCCGTGTGCCTTACCTGAGGGCGGTTGAGACTCCTCCGGTGCTGAAGGAAGAGGCCGAGGCTATTCGGGTTTGCGTGATAGGCGATCTGCACGTTGCCCCCGGTCAGGATCTCTCCCGGCTGAAGTGGATTGCCCGGCATATCGGGGAGACCCAACCCGATCATATCGTTCAGATTGGGGATTGGGCATCATTTGATAGTGTCTCGACCCATGATCCAATCGGTTCCGTCAAAGCTAAGAGCCGCCCCTCGTTGCGGCACGACATGGAGTGCCTCCGCGAGAGCCTCAAACTGTTCGACAGTGAGCTTGGCCCGAGCACCATTCCCAGAATTATAACACTCGGAAACCACGAAGACCGAGTTCGCCGTTACCAAGACCTCCGCTCTGAGCTTGAAGACAGCCTTTGGATCGATGTCCTTCAGGACTTCGCTCAATTTCGGTGGAAGACTTACGACTTTGGCAAGGTCACGTTCATCGGTGGCGTCGGGTTTGTCCATGTTCCCCTCAATGTAATCGGCAAGCCTCACAGCAGCCCGAACATCATGGGGAATAATCTAGCGCATGATTTGATTAAAGGCCATAGCCATCGCGCAACGTATCAGACGTTTGCAAAGATAGGTGAAGGGCAGGGCGTTACTTTGATCGATGTGGGAACTAGTCTTCCACACGGACACGTCGAACCTTACGCAAAACTATCACAAACCTCTTGGTGGTATGGCGTACATGATGTTATTATTCGGAATGGGCGCATTGATGACTTTGCGCGTGTTTCGATGAAGACATTGCAGGAGCGTTACGCATGAGCCAAGTTCCTCCCGACGACATGCAGCCCATCGCGACCGCGCCAACAGACGGAACCCGTATCGAAATTTGGCGTCCGACCTACGGCCTCTACTCCGTCCAATGGAAAGACGGGGCCTGGACGATCCGCGAGGGAAAGACGGTGCCGGCCCATGAAGTGACGCTCTGGCGCCTGCCACCTCCGTCCAAGTCCATGGAGGAGATCATGGGTGCCTACTACGTCCCGCCGGAGGAACGGTACGTGAGCCCTGATGAGGAAGGGGGCGAAGAGTGAGCGTCACCACAAAGCGTGTCCCTGAGGACCATTGGACAATGCAGGTCGGCCGAATGCAGGTTGCGGCATTCAAGAAAGACGATGCCGGCAAGCCCCGCTGGAGCCTCCTGCCGTGGGACGTGCTCTTAGGCGTCGTCCATATCCTCGGCTTCGGAGCTGATAAATACGGCCCTGACAACTGGTGTGCCGGCGCCGACTGGTCCCGGTATTACAACTCCACCCAGCGGCATCTCATCGCCTTCTGGATGGGGGAGAGAGCAGACCCGGAAAGCGGGCGCTCCCATCTCCTTCACGCGATCTGCGGCCTTCTCTTCCTGGCAGCCTATGAAATACGCGGGATCGGGAAGGATGACCGGCCTAGTCTTTCGGCCGATCCGTCCCCATCAACCGCCTCTGATAAGTCTTAAGCGCCTCCCGGCAAGCCCGGTCAATCACATGAATATCATCCGAGCCTATCGCCGTATGAATGCGCTTGGCGATCCTGGCGGATCTGTCCGTCTCATCACGGCCTAATCCGCCAAGCAACCAGATGAAGGCTTCGATGGGGTCTATGGAGGGATCGTCTGTCATGGGATGGAGTTTAGGGCAGGGCGTCTGGCTTCGCCACCGCGCTGGCACCTTGCAGGCTCAGCCCCTCCGGGTCTTCGGCCTTACGGCTGCTCATCGCTGACGCGGTCGATCAAAGTGATTGGGCCCGGACGCCCCATGGACGAGCCGAGCCCAACCCCGTTCCACCAGATAAGCGCAGACCTCATCGGATGGACTGACTAAACCGCGACGCGCGAACCACGGTTCCACCGTGGCTACAGGATTCAGCCGACTCATGTTTTCGGGGATGGACGAATCAAACTGAGCCGTTGCTACGGTGGCCCAGGTGGCTCCACGGATTTTCCACGGATTGAAGCGGCATGTTCCCGTCGCGTTCTGCCGCGAACTGCCGCTTTGTTCGCCCTCGTGGTGGGGTCGAACCTGCGACGAAGCCTTTGAACTAAAAGGCATTTTGGCTGGTGCTGCCAGAGAGGATCGAACTCTCGACCTCTCCCTTACCAAGGGAGTGCTCTACCACTGAGCTACGGCAGCGCGCCAACGGGGAGGGCCGCTTACTGCCACAGGGCAGCCCTCCATGCAAGCTTGAAAATGATCTTTATTCGGCCGCCTGGACTTTTGGCTCCAGCGGAAGCCGCAGCGCCGTCCAGACTTCCACGAGAGCGGCCGCCAGGGCGTCGATATGGGCATTCGAGTGGAACGGCCCGGGCGTGATGCGCAGCCGCTCCGTGCCGCGGGGCACGGTGGGGTAGTTGATCGGCTGGATGTAGATGCCGTGCTTGTCCAGCAGCCGGTCGGATGCCGCCTTGCAGGCTTCCGCGTCGCCTACCATCACCGGCACGATATGCGTGACGGTGTCGAGGACAGGCAGTCCGACGCCACTCAGGACCGCCTTGGTGCGGGCCACCTGGCGCTGCTGCTGCTGGCGCTCGGCTGAAGAGGTCTTGAGGTGCCGGATCGAGGCCGTGGCCGCCGCTGCGACCGCCGGGGGCAGGGCGGTGGTGAAGATGAAGCCCGGCGAGAAGCTGCGGATCGCATCCATCACGGCCTTCGTGCCGGTCAGATACCCGCCCATGACGCCGAAGGCCTTGCCCAGGGTGCCCTCGATCACGTCGATTCGGTGCATGGCCCCCTCGCGCTCGGCGATGCCGGCGCCGCGCGGGCCGTACATGCCGACCGCATGGACCTCGTCGATATAGGTCATGGCGCCGTAGCGCTCGGCGAGGTCGCAGATGGCATGGATCGGAGAGATGTCGCCGTCCATGGAATAGACGCTCTCGAACACGATCAGCTTGGGCCGGTCGCCCGCCGCGCGAAGCAGCTCTTCCAGGTGATCGAGGTCGTTGTGGCGGAAGATCGCCTTGTCGCAGCCGGACTGGCGCACGCCCTCGATCATCGAGTTGTGGTTGAGCGCATCCGAGAGGATCAGGCAGTTCGGGATCAGCTTGGCCAGCGTCGAGATGCCGGTCTGGTTCGAGACGTAGCCCGAGGTGAAGACGAGGGCCGCCTCCTTGCCGTGCAGGTCGGCGAGCTCGGCTTCGAGCGCCACGATGGGGTTGCTGTTGCCGGAGATGTTGCGGGTGCCGCCGGCGCCGGTTCCTAGCCGCCAGGCGGCCTCGACCATGGCGCGGGTCACGTCGCGGTTCTGGCCCATGCCGAGATAATCGTTGGAGCACCAGACGGTGATGGGGCGCGGACCTTCATGAGAGTGCCAGATTGCCTGGGGATAACGGCCGGCCAGACGCTCGATATCGGCAAAAACGCGGTAGCGCCGCTCGGCCTGGAGGCGATCGAGGGCTGACGTGAAGAAGTTTTGATAATCCATCATCTCACCGGGTGGGCACTGCAATGCCCGGGGATCCTGGACCCATTATGCCAGATCGCATTGATCCGGGTCAAAGTCCTGAACCGTGATATTGCGGTTGAGAGCCGCTTGCGAAGCCTCTATTTGATAAAGGCGACGATGGGTCGCGTGAACCATGACTGACGTGAAATCGCAAGAGAAAGCTGACCGGCTGAAGGCGGCCTTGAAAGAGAATCTTAAGCGTCGCAAGGCTCAAGCTCGTGGACGGCAAGCCGTGAAGGCGCCTGGAACCGAAACCGGGAGCTTGAGCGTTACGGACGAGCGCGACAAGCCGTCCGACTAGCCGGATGGGCTCGAGACGCGCATAGCGCTTGGCTCGCTAAAAACAGTGTAAGGGGAATTCGATGGATCGCATTCGCATCCGGGGCGGCGCGCCTCTCAACGGCTTGATTCCGATTTCAGGTGCCAAGAATGCGGCCCTGCCTCTCATGATCGCCAGCCTTCTCACGGAAGAGACCCTGGAGCTGGGCAATGTCCCGCGCCTCGCGGACATCTCCTCCCTGCTGCGGATCATGAGCAATTTCGGTGTCGATCACTCGATCGCCGGCCGCCGGCCCGGCCAGTCCTCGGAGACGGGACAGACCATTCGCCTGGCGGCCAAGAGCGTCATCGACACCACGGCCCCCTACGAGCTGGTCTCGACCATGCGGGCGAGCTTCTGGGTCATCGCTCCCCTGGTGGCCCGGTTCGGCCATGCCAAGGTGTCCATGCCCGGCGGCTGCGCCATCGGCACCCGGCCGGTCGACCTGCTCATCATGGCGCTCGCCAAGCTCGGCGCGGCCATCGAGATCGAAGCCGGCTACGTGGTGGCGACGGCTCCCAAGGGCCTGATCGGATCCGAGATCGACTTCCCGAAGGTGACGGTAGGCGGCACCCACGTGGCCCTGATGGCCGCGACGCTTGCGCGGGGAACCACCGTCATTCGCAACGCCGCCCGTGAGCCCGAGGTGGTGGATCTGGCCGAGTGCCTCATCAAGATGGGAGCCAAGATCCAGGGCGCCGGCACCTCGGAGATCGTGGTGGAAGGCGTGACCAGCCTCGGCGGGACATCCCACGACGTCATGCCGGACCGGATCGAGACCGGCACCTATGCCATGGCGGTCGCCATGACGGGCGGCGACATCGTTCTGGACAACACCCGGCCCGAATATCTCCAGGCCGCTCTCGACGTCCTGGGCCAAGCCGGGGCCGATGTGTCTCCGACCCATGGGGGCATCAGGATCCGGCGCAACGGCAATGGCATCCAACCGGTAGATGTTACCACAGACCCGTTCCCAGGCTTCCCGACCGACCTGCAGGCCCAGTTCATGGCGCTCATGACCCGGGCGAACGGCACGTCCCGCATCCGCGAGACGATCTTCGAGAACCGCTTCATGCACGTGCAGGAACTCGCCCGGCTCGGCGCGCAGATCCGCCTCGACGGTGACAGCGCCTATGTGGATGGCGTGGCTGGCCTCAAGGGAGCGCCCGTCATGGCGACCGATCTGCGGGCGTCGGTGTCCCTCGTCATCGCAGGTCTCGTGGCCGAAGGCGAAACCACCATCAACCGGGTCTACCACCTGGATCGCGGCTTCGAGGCCCTCGAAGCCAAGCTCGCCCGCTGCGGCGCTCAGATCGAGCGCCTGAGAGGCTAGAATGATCGGGCCGGCTCCATTGCCGGCCCTTTCTTTTCCGGACCATGAAGAAGAAGCCGCCTGGAAAGGTTGCAGCGGGGCAGAGGGATCTCTACCTAAACCTTAAAGTTCAACAATAGGTTGGTGGCCCATGGACCTCCTGAGACTTGTCGCTTTCGATCCGGAAGATCTTGCCGTCATCTCCGCTCATCTGCAGGACTCCCTGCTGCGGGTGGGCGATATCGCCTATCTGCCCAAGGAACGGCGTTTCGCCATTCAGACGCGCCGCTACGACTGGGAGGCCGACAGGCCCCAGCGCCGGTTGACCTGCATGCATTTCGAGAACGTCACGGGCGTGCGCGTCCGTGGCATCGACCAGACCAACAAGGATGCGGTTCTTAACCTTCTCGCCATTGCGTTCGAGGAGACCAATGCCCCATCGGGCACTGCCACCTTGATCTTTGCCGACGGCGGAGCCATCCAGGTGGACCTGGAGTGCATCGAAATGCAGATGAAAGATACCGGCCCGGTCTGGGCCGCCGAAAGCCGCCCCACGCACGAAGAGCAGCTGCAGCCGGCGGGGCGCCCGTAATGGTGCAGAGGCTCGATGCGCGGGAGCCGTCCTTCCCGCTGGCTTTCGCCGCTCTCCTCACGGCCAAGCGGGAGGTGTCGGAGGATGTCGATCAGGCCGTCCGGGCCATCATCGAGGATGTGGTCGCCCGAGGCGACGAAGCCCTGATCGACTTCACCTACCGTTTCGACGGGTTGGCCCTCCAGCCCGAGACCCTGCGCATTTCGGATGCCGAGATCGACGCTGCCGAGGGCCAGTGCCCCAAGGAGGCGCTGGAAGCCCTGGCCTTGGCCAAGGAGCGCATCGAGACCTATCATCGGGCCCAGCGCCCGCAGGATTCCATGTCCACGGATCCGCTCGGCGTCACCCTGGGCTGGCGCTGGACCGCAATCGAATCCGTCGGCCTGTACGTGCCCGGCGGACGTGCGAGCTATCCGTCCTCTGTCCTCATGAATGCCGTTCCGGCGAAGGTCGCTGGCGTTCCGCGCATCGCTATGGTGGTGCCGACCCCGAAGGGCGAGACGAACCCGCTCGTCCTTGCGGCCGCGCGCCTCGCCGGTGTCGACGAGGTCTTCCGCATCGGCGGTGCGCAGGCGGTGGCAGCCCTGGCCTATGGGACGGAATCGGTGCAGCCGGTCGCCAAGATCGTCGGTCCCGGCAATGCCTATGTGGCGGCCGCCAAGCGCCGTGTCTTCGGCCAGGTCGGGATCGACATGATCGCCGGCCCCTCCGAGGTGCTGATCCTGGCGGACCGGCATGGCAATCCCGATTGGATCGCCGCGGACCTCTTGGCCCAGGCCGAGCACGACCCGGCCTCGCAGTCGATCCTCGTGACGGATTCTCCGGCTCTCGCGGACGCCGTGGAGAAGGCCGTCGAGCGCCAGCTCGAAACCTTGCCCAAGGCGGAGATCGCCCGCGCAAGCTGGCGCGATTACGGCGCGATCATCCTGATCGACCGGCTCGAGAATGCCATTCCCCTCGTGGACCGGCTTGCTCCCGAGCACCTCGAAATCGAGACGGAGAATGCCGAGGAACTCGCGGCCAAAGTCCGCAATGCGGGCTCGATCTTCCTCGGAAGCCACACGCCGGAAGCCATCGGCGATTACGTCGGCGGCCCGAACCACGTCCTGCCCACCGCCCGGTCCGCCCGATTCTCCTCGGGTCTCGGCGTGCTTGACTTCATGAAGCGAACCTCAATCCTGAAATGCGACGCGGACGCGCTGCGTGCGCTCGGCCCCGCGGCGATCACGCTCGGGCGCTCGGAGGGGCTGGAGGGGCATGCGCGGTCGGTTGCGATCCGCCTGAACCTTTAAGGAAAAAGGGGAGGCGGATGGCGAGCGAAGCGCAGGAGCGGAGCCGGCTGGTCGCCGTCACCCTCGACGAGGCCTCGATCGGCCGCGGCAATCCCGATCAGGAGCATGAGCGGGCCATCGCCATCTACGACATCATCGAGGCGAACCACTTCGCCCTGCCGAACTACGAGGGGGGGCCTTACGCCCTTCGCATTTCACTGGTCGAGAAGAAGCTCTGCTTCGAGGTCACGGCACAGGACGGCGCGCATCTCGTCTCCCATCACCTGTCCCTGACGCCGTTCCGCAAAGCGATCCGCGACTACGAGCTGATCTGCGACAGCTACTATCAGGCCATCCGCTCAGCGTCGCCGGCGCAGATCGAGGCCATCGACATGGGTCGGCGCGGATTGCACAACGAGGCGGCCGAACTCCTGATGAAGCGCCTGGACGGCAAGCTGATCCTCGATTTCGATACGGCGCGCCGCATCTTTACATTGATCTTCGCGCTTCACTGGAAGGGCTGACGCTTGGACGAGCCCCGCTCGAAACGGATCCATTCGGTTCTGTTCGTCTGCGCCATGAATGCGGTGCGTTCCGTCATGGCCGAAGCCATCGCGCGGCATTACTTCGGCCAATCGATCTACGTGCAATCCGCCGGTGTCCGCAAAAGCGACGCGGACGGGTTCACGGCGTCGATCCTGTCCGAGATCGGCATCGACGCATCGAAGCACAAGCCGCGCACGCTGCAGGAGCTGGAGGAATGGGAGGGGCTGAATTTCGACCTCATCATCTCCCTCTCGCCGGAAGCGCATCACGCGGCGCTCGAACTGACGCGGACCATCGCGGCCGAAGTGGAATACTGGCCCACGCCCGATCCGACCATCACCCAGGGCTCCCGCGAGCAGGTGCTCGATGCCTATCGCAACATTCGCGACGGATTGATGTACCGCATCCGCCTGCGGCTCAAGCAGGGCTCAACCAAAAGCCCTGATGACCGCGAGGGTGCCTAGGCCCGCGAGAAGGCCGACGATGTCGATACGCGTGACGATCATCGCCACGATGGCGACCGTCAGGGCCATGATCGCCGGTAGTCCATTGTCGATCGCCACCGGCAGGATCGTCGCCAGGATGATGGAGCCGGGCAGGGCGCGAAGTCCCCGTTCGATGCGCGGCGTGAGCCGCACCCGACTCATCAGGACGACGCCTGCGATGCGGCACAGGAACGTCACCAGGGCCATGGCGCCGATGGCGAGAACGGAGCCCCACGGGCTCGCAATGATCGCTCCGGCGGTGTTCATTCGATCAGCATCCCGGCCGCGACTCCCGCGAGAGCGCCGGCGATGATGAACACGTAACCGGGCACGAGGGCATGGACGATGAGGGAGACAAGTCCGGCCACGAGCCAGGGCAGGGCGACCTTCGCGCCTTTCCACAAGGGCACAAGCATGACGCCGAAGAAGATCGGCATGACGAGATCGAGGCCGAAACGCCTTGGCTCCGGCACGAGGGCTCCCGCGAAGAATCCGCTGAGCGTTGCGAGGAGCCAGACCACCCAGAGAATGATCCCGCATCCCAGGAGCACGCCGACGTCGCGGCCGCCTTCGCTATGATAGCGGGTGCCGACCAGCCAGCCGGCTTCCGTGATGAGAAACAGGTTGAGGGCCGTGCGGGCGAGCGGCTCATTCTTGAGCCAGGGCTGCAGGGTTGCGCCCAAGAGGATCATGCGCGCGTTCACGACGGCCGTGACGGTCATGATCGTGAGGACCGTCGAAGGCGTCCAGGCCTGTTGCCAGATCTCGAGCCCGACCATCTGGGACGCACCCGCATAGACGAAGGCGGAGAGGCCCAGCGTTTCGCCGAGCGACAATCCCTTCTGGGCTGCCGCCGTGCCGAAGGCCACGGCGAACATGATGAAGCCGGGAAACGCGGGCAGCGCCGCACGGGCGCCATGGCGCAGGCCGGCAGTGGAAAAATGAGGGCGGAGAGCGGGAGACATGAGCGTCACGCTCTCTGCCTTCCCGCATCCCCGCCGTCAATCCGAGATTGAACCAGGGTCCGTCGATTTAGCCGACGGCGCCGTTCATCAGCGGATAGACCTCGAGGAAGCCTTCGTAGATCATCTTGAGCGACACGTAGAGGATGATCGCGAGGCCGACATAGGCGATCCAGCGGAAGCGCTGGAGCAGGCGGGCGATATACGAAGCCGCAATGCCCATGAGGGCGATCGACAGAAGCAGGCCGAAGGCGAGGATGTAGGGATGCTCGCGCGCGGCGCCAGCCACGGCGAGGACGTTGTCGAGGGACATGGACACGTCGGCGATGACGATCTGCCAGGCCGCCTGCGCGAAGGTCTTGCGGGGAGCCTTGCCGGCGATGGTGCCGTCCTTGTCGAGGTCCGCGCCCTCCAGAGCCTCCTCGGCCGCCTCTTCTTCCTCATGGGTCGTGCGCAATTCGCGCCACATCTTCCAGCAGACCCAGAGCAGCAGGATGCCGCCGGCGAGAAGCAGGCCGACGATCTGGAGAAGCTGGGTCGTGACCAGCGCGAATGCGATGCGCAGGACGGTGGCGGCGAGGACGCCGAGGAGGATCGCCTTGTTGCGCTGTTCCTTGGGAAGGCCGGCCGCGGCCATGCCGATGACGATGGCATTGTCGCCGGCGAGCGCCAGATCGATGCCGATCACCATCAGGAAAGCGATGACCTCGGGACCCAAAAGCTGTGAGAAATCAAACATGCAGTGCCTCATATGTCGGTTGAGGGACAGCGCATGCGAAACGCTCAAAAAGACGCATCTGTGCCCGGTCGGGACCGGAATTCCTCGGGCCGCGAGCCGAAATGCAAGGCAAAACCGTCTTTTTGAACGAACCCAGGCCGCCCTGGTTTTCATCCAGTCCGACATCGCCGCTCCTGTTCTCAAGGAGCGACCAGAGGGGCCCGGCCTGGCTACAAGGTTCCATCTAGACAAGTCGAGGCCGGGGATCAAGTCACCTCCTGCAGGGTTCGGGTGACTGTCCTATAGTTTAATAGACCTTTTCCCTAAGGATTGTTCATTCAGTCAGGTCTTGTTGAGAAGCTTTCTCTGCGGGACAACAGAAGCTTGATCCAGCGTGCGGCCTCGGGCCATATCGGTAGCAATAACCTTGGGCGCTGGTGCGCCTGCCGGGAGGTCGTCCATGTCTGTTCTTCACGAAGGCTCCGAGCCGCCGCGTCATCGTGGGCCGGTGCGCGCGCCGCAAAGTCTCGCGGGAGGCTTGCTCCTGGTCGCCCTTGCAGCCCTTGCCTTGCTGCTGACGCGCGATCTCGACCAGGGCACGCTCAACGCCATGGGGCCGGCCATGCTGCCCCGCTGGCTCGCCATCGGCGTCGGGCTCTCGGGTCTGGCGCTGCTCGCCGCCGCCTTCCTCAAGGACGGCGATTTTCTGGAGCGGTGGAGCCTGCGCGGGCCGGTCTTCGTGATCGGCTCGATCCTCGCCTTCGCCCTGACCATCCGCGGCTATTCCTTCGGGGCCTTCGCCCTTCCGGGCCTCGGCCTGCTGGTGGCCGGGCCGCTCGGCATCATCCTCGGCGGCTATGCCACCCCCGAGGCGCGCCTGCGCGAGCTCGTCATCCTGGCGCTCAGCCTGACGCCGTTCTGCATGGTGCTGTTCGGCGACCTGCTCAACCTGCCGATCCCGGTCTTCCCGCAGGCCCTGACCAGCCTCTTTCCCGCCGACTGGTCGCAGAAGGCGGTGCTGCGCGCCTGCGCGGCGCTCATGACGGCCGGCGCCATCGTGATCTTCCTCGCCACGCGCAACCGACACCCAGGCCCCGTGGACGTGGCCGACCACTCCGGGAGGATCTGATGGGGGACTTCTTCGCCAACCTGAGCCTCGGCTTCGGCGTCGCGCTCAGCCTGCAGAACCTCGGGCTCGCCTTCCTCGGCTGCCTCGTCGGCACCCTGATCGGCGTGCTGCCCGGCGTCGGGCCGATCGCCACCATCGCCATGCTGCTGCCGATCACCTTCGGGCTCGATCCCACCGGGGCGCTGATCATGCTGGCCGGCATCTATTACGGCGCCCAGTACGGCGGCTCGACCACGGCGATCCTGGTCAACATCCCCGGCGAGGCCACCTCCGTGGTCACCGCGCTCGACGGTCACGAGATGGCCAAGCAGGGCCGCGCCGGCGTGGCGCTCGGCATCGCGGCCATCGGGTCGTTCTTCGCCGGCACGGTGGCGACGCTGGTCATCGCCGCGCTCGGCGCGCCGCTCACCGGCCTCGCCCTGGTGTTCGGCCCGACCGAGTACTTCTCGCTCATGGTCATGGGCCTGGTCTTCGCCGTGGTGCTGGCGCGGGGCTCGATCCTGAAGGCCATCGCCATGATCCTGGTCGGGGTGCTGCTGTCCACCGTCGGCACCGATCTCGAGACCGGCGAGGAGCGCATGACCTTCGGGCTGCCGTTCCTGTCCGACGGCATCGACTTCGCCGTGCTGGCCATGGGCATCTTCGGCATCGCCGAGATCATGCGCAACCTCGACCACACCGAGCACCGCGACGTGGTGCGCCAGGCCATCGGCCGGCTGCTGCCGAACCGCGACGACTTCCGGCAATCCTACAAGCCGGTGGTGCGCGGCACCATCCTCGGCGCGATCCTGGGCATCCTGCCCGGCAACGGCGCGGTGCTCGGGCCGTTCGCCTCCTACACCCTGGAGAAGAAGCTCGCCAAGGATCCGCGCCGCTTCGGGCGCGGCGCCATCGAGGGCGTGGCCGGGCCGGAGAGCGCCAACAACGCCGGCGCGCAGACCTCGTTCATCCCGCTGCTGACGCTCGGCATTCCGCCGAATGCCGTGATGGCCCTGATGGTCGGCGCGATGACGATCCACGGCATCATCCCGGGCCCGCAGGTGATGACCAAGAACCCGAACCTGTTCTGGGGCATGATCGCGTCGATGTGGGTGGGCAACCTGATGCTGCTGGTGATCAACCTGCCGATGGTGGGGATGTGGGTGCGCTTGTTGAAGGTGCCGTACCGGCTGATGTTCCCGGCGATCCTGATGTTCTGCGCCATCGGCATCTACTCGATCAACTCGCTGCCCACCGACGTGATGTTCATCGGGCTGTTCGGGTTCGTGGGCTACGTGCTGATCAAGCTCGGCTTCGAGCCGGCCCCGATGCTGCTGGGCTTCGTGCTCGGCAAGCTGATGGAGGAGAACTTGCGGCGCGCGCTCATCATCTCGCGCGGGTCGCTGGAAACCTTCGTCAATCATCCGATCAGCGCCGGCCTGCTCGCCGTCGCGGCCATCCTTCTTGTGATCGCCCTGCTGCCTTCCATCCGCAAAGGCCGCGACGAGGTGTTCACGGAATAGCTTGCCTTCGACCCCACCTTGTCCATGTAAGACCATAACCTAAACCAGGGAGGAAACTGATGAAGACGATCGCACTGGCCCTTGCCGCTGTCGCCGGCTTGGCCGCAACGGGTGCTCAGGCCCAAGGCTATCCCACCCGGCCGATCACCATGATCGTGCCCTTTGCGGCTGGTGGCCCGACGGACGTGATCGCCCGCATCGTCACGGATCACATGAGCCGCACCCTCGGCCAGCAGATCGTGATCGAGAACGTGGCCGGCGCCGGCGGCACCACGGGCATCACCCGTGCGGCCCAGTCTCAAGCAGACGGCTACACCATCATGATGGGTCATATGGGCACCCACGGCGCCGCGCCCGCCCTGTACCCGAACCTGAAATACGATCCGACCAAGGATTTCGCCCCCATCGGCCTCGCCGCCGGCACGCCGATCGTCATCGTGGCCAAGAAGGACTTTCCGGCCAACGACCTGAAGGGCTTCCTCGAGTACCTGAAGACCAACAGCGACAAGGTGAACATGGCCCATGCGGGCGTGGGCTCCGTCTCGCACTCCACGGGCATCTTCTTCAACTCGGTCATCAAGGTGAAGCCGACCATGGTCGCCTATCGCGGCACGGGCCCGGCCCTGAACGACCTGATGGCCAACACGGTCGACTTCATGACCGACCAGATCGTCAACGTGGCGCCGCAGATCCAGGGCAACAACATCAAGGCCTTCGCGATCGCGACCCCTGAGCGCTCCCCGGTGCTGCCGAACGTTCCGACCACCAAGGAGGCCGGCCTCGAGGGCTATGAGGTCAGTGCCTGGAACGCGGTCTTCGCCCCCAAGGCGACCCCGCCGGACGTGGTCAAGAAGCTCAGCGATGCGCTCATGAAGTCCCTCGACGACGAGAACACCAAGAAACGCCTCCTCGACCTCGGCGGCGTGATCCCGAGCAACGCCGAGCGGACCCCGGAAGCCCTACAGAAGCTCGTCGAGAGCGAAGTGGCCCGCTGGACCCCGGTCCTCAAGGCCGCCGGCGCCACGGCCGAGTAAGCTTTCCCAAGCTTGAGCCATAGAATGGCGGGCTCCCGGGCCCGCCATTCTCATTTCAGATTTCGAAATCTCGAACAGGGCTTGAAATTGCCCGCCCGGGCGATTACACCCTGCCTCACGTGCAGCCGTAGCTCAGTTGGTTAGAGCACCAGATTGTGGATCTGGGGGTCCCCCGTTCGAGCCGGGGCGGCTGTACCACTTCAAAATCAAAGGCTTAAGCCTCACAGGTTGGATCCCCGCCAAGCTGTGGTGACCACCGTCAAGCGCCACTGTTTCGGGTTGACCCTATTCACCCGAGTCGCTGACTGAATTCCTTCGCGTACTGTGAGTCTCCATCCTTTGCAGCAGATCCTCCTGTTGAGGGGAGCGTGAGATGGTTCGGCGCAACGCGATTAACGACAACGGTCGTGCCTTCGGGCGTCCTCCTCTTCCATTCGATAGTGCTCAGTTGCGCCTTCGGTCTCGCATCCAATGTCGAGCTGCGTTTCTGAGGTCTCGCAGGGGCTCATCCCGGGCTCAGCGGGCGGTGCTCATATCCGCTGAATGAGCTGAGCCGGCGTCGAAAGCAATATTGCGTCGTGCTTCCCGAGAACGGATCGTGCTCGGTTATTTGCCAGGAACGGTTTGGCTCGCGTCCCATCAGGAATATCCGAATTCCGGTTCTCAAGGTCGGGTCGTGGAGAGTTTTGCGACCTGGAGGGACGTCGCACCTCCTGGCACACAACCGAGTTCTCGAGCCGGTCGGCTTCCCGCCATGGGTTTGTTCGTCGCCTCGACATCAATGAAGATGCTGTCATGGGACGACACAACCTCCGTCTCGGAACCTCCCTTGGACCGAAGGAAGCGCATATCGATCGATGGCGGCGGTTGCGTCAGGTTCGGGCTGGAGGTCTTGCGTTGCGCAGGATGCAATCATCGCACGCGCTGATAGGCAGGTGAAAGTGGCCTACAGCTTTGCACTTTTGCACGACTTGAGGGTGGTACTATCAAAGGTAGTTTGTTCCGACTTATGGTTGCAGCTGGGCGGTTTCGACCCAAAAAATGAATACAAAGTTAACGTCTTCGAATTTGCATCTGCGCAAAAATAGTTTGTGGCTGCGCATGGGAGTGGGCGACAATTTTCGTCTTGATGCATAATAATCGTAGTATAGACTTATAAAACCAGCCTATGTGCGCTTATTATACAGTTTAAAATTCAGATAAACTGCCTGAATAAGATTCATGACGCGCTTATGTTGGCTTTATTGATTAAGTTATCTTGGATTGCTTAGCGGAATGACGCAGTTTTGCTGTTGATCCCTATTATCCTTTAGCTTCGGAAAATAATTCCGAACCCGGCATTCCCTCTCGTTATCCTCCCCGAACGGAGAGCTGTCAGCCAGGCCGGATTGTCCTTAGATGTCAATAATATTGTAACATTCGCCTGATCTCCCTGAGGGTTCAGGCGTCTGCAAGCGGACAGAAGGGGACGTCACCATGAATAAGCCCGTTTTCGACCAAGTCGCCGGCGAGGCCATCAATGTCGGCGATGTGATCGACGAGACCTTCGTGGATGGCGTGCTGGATGTTCTCGTCGAAGAGGAGGATACGCAGCAAGGGGACAAGCGGGCCGAAGGGGTGGGGCAGGCGCTCGTTGCCGCAAGAGGAGCGAGCGCATCGTCCGATGTCGTCTCGGAAGCTGACTCGTCGGACGTTGCCGCTGAGGTTCCAATCGGGAGCGGCAGAGTCCTTGATTATCGCTCCGAATTCCCAAACCTCTCGTCAATTGTCTCATCAATCCACTCTAGCGGAGAGGCTTCGCAGAAGGCAGACCATTATCCCGCTTTTGCGCCGCTCGCCATGAAGACACAAGTTCAGCTGCCGCCGGCGCCCTTCATAGCAGAATCTGCTCCTGCGGCGCTGCAGGCGCGGAAGGTTGAGCCCGCACAGCAGCCGATCAAAGCGAGTTCAGTGATGTCGGAGGCTGCTGAGCCTGGGACGAGCACTGGGCGCATGGCAATGACCGGCTCGATGTCTGACTCGTCTACAGAAGATTTTGGCACGCTCGCGTTGGGGGCGATTTCTCTGAGTGGATCGACCGCTGTCGACCGGATCACGAACGAGGTCGCTTACGATCAATCTGCCTTGTATATCGGCAATCTGGCGACAAGCGGTGCTAAAGGTCAGCTTACATGGAGCGCCAACTCAGCCTCCTTCGAAGTCAGGAATGGCAATCAGCTTTACGCTACCAATTTGAACTACGAGGCGCTGGCGTCTCAGAACTGGAGGGTGAGCGTTCAGATCGAAGCCTTTGATCCTATCGGAGGGACGGGGGGTGAGCCCGCAACCACATCCACAACGTTCAACTTCACTGTCAAGAACGTTCTGGAAGCGCCGAGTAATCTTCAATGGTTTAATGGTGGGTCCGTTGACGAGAATTCGCCAAACAATACGACGATCGGTAACCTGCGCGCAACGTCGAATGAAGGTACGAACGTTGTTTGGAGTCTGATTGGTTCCAGCCACACGGGGGCGATCGGGGTCGACAGCTCTGGCTGGGTCTACGTTGCGGACCGGACCAAGCTCAATTATGAAGTGTCGACGCCCTATACGATCATTGTTCGCGCGACGACGGCGGGGAGCGATGGTTTTGGATCGACCTATACCGATCAGACCTTCACCATCAACGTGAGGGATATCAACGAAGCTCCAACCAATCCCTCCGTTGCATCCGGTCCGCTGAAACTCACGGAAAACCTTGCGGGCGACTATGCTGTCGCGACCGTCCAATCGCTCGATCCCGATAACGCCATCTCGCAGCGTCAGACTACAACCTACTCGCTGCTGAATGATATGGACGGACGCTTTACGATCAATGCGCAAACGGGCGAGATCATGGCCCGCGGTGGTACGGGCAACCGTTTCGACTTCGAAGCGCTTGCAGCAGTAGATCCCAACTTGTCTGCGCCGGATGCGAATGGCAAGCGTTACTACACGCTTCAGGTCAAGGCAACGGACAATGGCTCCCCAGTCTTGTCGTCCGGGGTCTCAAGCATCAAAATTGAGTTGGAAGACCTCAACGAAAAGCCGAACGTTCCCACCTTAGTGAGCTCAGTCGGGTCAATTTCTGAGAACTACGGTACAGGATCTTATGTGGCGCAAGTCACCGCCACGGATCCGGATAACGCCTATGCTCAGCGCCAAACTCTTACTTACGAGCTAGTGGACGATCTCGGCGGCCGGTTTGCAATCAGGTCGAGCGATGGGTTGATCACTGTCAAGTCGGGCGGCCTTCTCGATTACGAAGCCAGTTCGGCGGCAGATCCTTATCTGAAGGGCACGCCCGGTGGCGTGCGCTATTATGAACTCTACGTCCGGGCCAAGGACGACGCGACGAACACGATGACATCGGATCCGCTCAAGGTCGTCATCTACCTGACTGACATTAACGAAAAGCCGACCGCCCCTGTCGTCCAGGCGGGAAGTCTCCTTCATTTCTCCGAGAATCTGGCGACCAATGCGATCGTCGCCACGGTCAAGTCGACGGATCCGGATATCTACGCAACTCCGCCCCAGACCTTGACCTACTCGCTCGTGGATAGTCTCGGTGGGCGTTTTACAGTCGACGGGAGCGGAAACATCATCGCTCTTGCAAGCGGAAGCTTTAACTTCGAGGCGAATTCTGTCAGCGATCCTTATCTCAATATCCAGACGATCAATGGTGTCACGAAACGCTTCTATTATGTCCAGGTCAAAGCAACGGACAACGGCGCTGGTAATCTAAGCTCGAATATCACAACCGTTCAGGTTGAGCTGGATGATGTGAATGAGAAGCCGTTCGCGCCCTCAGTGCAACCGGGAAGCACACAGCATTTTGAGGAGAACCTGACCGCAAACAGAATTGTGGCGGCCGTCAAGTCGACTGATCCCGACATTTACGCGAACCCGGCTCAGACGATAACATACTCTCTGGTCAGCACACTCGGGGGACGTTTTACGATCGACGCGAGCGGCAACATCTACGCTGTGGGGAATAAGAGCTTCAATTTCGAGGCGGATACTGCCAGCGACCCCTTTCTTCAGAAACATACCGACTCGAACGGAGTCACGACGCGCTGGTATGAGGTTCAGGTCAGGGCAAGCGACGGCAACCTGACATCGGATATTACGACGGTCCGGATCGATCTGGACGATGTCAACGAAGCTCCTTCGATATCCTTCTCGCAAGCGCCGGTTTCCAGCATCCTGGAAAACCCGGCGCCGGGCGATCTCATTGCAAAGGTCACCGGGACAGATCCTGATATCTTCGCCAACCAGCCCTTGACCTATTCGTTGCTCGACACCCTGGGCGGGCGCTTCAAGATCAATGCATTGACCGGTGATATCATTGTGGATGCGGCCCACCTCATCGATTATGAGGCAACCAACGATCCTTATCTCTCGCCGCCTGACGCTCAAGGGCGCCGGTCCTACACGCTTCAAGTTAAGGTGTCCGACGGCCGCTTGTCATCGCAGGTTCTGACGATCAGCTTCCAGGTCGAGGATCGGCCGGAGGCACCGAATGCGCCGATCATCGTCGGCGGTACGGTCAATTCGGTCAACGAGAACGTGCAGGACAATCCGGTTGTCGCGACCATGTCCGCGACAGATCCGGATGCCGGTCGGTCCACGATCCGGTACAATCTGATTGACGATCTCGGCGGGCGGTTCGCGATCGATGAGTTCTCCGGCATGATCACTGTCCGGAACGGCGGTTTGATCAATCACGAATCCGAACGTGAGGATCCTTATCTTTACGAACCCGATGCGACGGGAAAGCGTTATTACCTGCTCCAGGTCACGGCAACGGATGATACGAGCCTCACCAGTGTTCCGACGACGGTGAAGGTCTATGTGAACGACGTGAACGAGGCTCCGACCGCGACGTATGCGCCAGTCGGCGGAATCGCCGTGGGCACTCAGATCGATACCGTCGTTGCAACCGTCACGATCAGCGATCCGGATACCCGTCCGACCTTCCGCGACTTTCATTACCAGCTCGTGGCCGACGCCTCAGGCACGACGGTCTATGCGGGAACTGATTTCAGGGTGGACGCCGGCGGCAACATCGTCGTGAACGGGGCGCTGACGGCCGGCACGAAGACGCTCTGGGTCAGGATCACGGACGGTACCGGTCCCGATGCCAACACCATCGTTCAGGCCGTGGCGATCCAGGTCGACAGTGAAGTGACAAATACGCCGCCTGAGGATCCGATAGTCGTCGGCGGTGACAGTGGAGTTCTGCATTTGATCGACGACCAAGCGTATACTGAAGGTTTTGGCGTCGAGGTTGCCCAAGCTTATTCCGATGACGATGGATTGGGGGGGCTCTGACGTACGAGATTGAAAACGACTATGGCATGTTGTTCTACGTAAACCCAAGCTCAGGCAAGATCTACTTCAAGGGATCTATTAACTATGAGTCGCAGACCTCTGGGCTTGCGGTTGAGAACGCAGGTCAGCCCAACGAGGCCAAGTTCTTCTTGGTCAAGGTCAGGGCCAAGGAATCCGATACTGGCAACACATCGGGTTGGAAAGAGATCAAGGTCTACGTCGACGATGTGAACGAGGCTCCCAACCTCTGGGGGATGCACGGCGGCATCATCGACGAAACGATCCCGGGGGGCAGCTATGTTGCCGAGCTACTGGCAGAGGATCCAGAGAACGACGCCATCACGTTCTTCTTCGAGGTCGGGGCAGGTCAATCGGATACCAGCGCGGACGGGGCGTTCCGCATCGAGAATAATCAGATTATCCGGACCAACGCGCCGATCCAGGTCGCTCCTAACGGCGAGAGCCGCGAGTACGTGATCATCGTCAAGGACCAGCATGGCGCAACGTCCAGGACAACGATCTGGATCGATATCAACGATGTTGGCAATCTTGCGCCTATTGCCAGTATTACGGACAACACCGTTCGGGAGGACATCGAGCCCGGCGCGATTGTCGGCACTCTGTCGGCCATTGATCCCGATCTCGGCGACACGGCCGAGGGTTTTGATATGTTCGACGACGCCGGAGGTCTGTTCACGCTCGGCTACAGCGACGGCGCATGGCGTGTCATAGCTACCGGTCCGCTCGATTACGACAGTAACGACCCGCGTCTCCATCGATGGATCGATCCAGATACCGGTGTGGAGACCAGATGGTATGAAATCAGTGTCACGACAATCGACAATCATAACCTGACCTCCGAGCCACAAATTCTGAGGATCTACGTGACGGACGTGAACGAGGCGCCGACGGCGACCTATACGCCCGTTGGCGGAATCAATGTCGGGACGCAGCCCGATACGGTCGCAGCGAGCATCGCAATTCAGGATCCGGACGAACGTCCGGAGTTCCGCGACTTCCACTACCAACTCGTGACCGACGCCTCAGGCACGACGGTCTATGCGGGAACTGATTTCAGGGTGGACGCCGGCGGCAACATCGTCGTGAACGGGGCGCTGACGGCCGGTACGAAGACGCTCTGGGTCAGGATCACGGACAGTACCGGTCCCGATGCCAACACCATCGTTCAGGCCGTGACGTTCACCATTGCGTCAGGGAATGCTCCCCCGATCATCATCGTGGACGATGGCGGTACGACCGACTGGGGCCCCATTCCGGATACCTCGACGGTCCAGCTGTTCCAGAACGTGTCCTTCCAGGATGATGCCGGACCCGACAGCAACATTACGGTCGTCATCAGCTTTGACGGCAACAACGGCACTCTTACAAGCGCCTTGGGACGGCCAGGAATCGATTACATCTATGATCCGGAGAACGATCCTTATAGCTTCATCGTCACGGGATCGATTAATCTGGTGAACCAGATTATTCGGCAGCTGACCTTCAATCCGAAGGATCAGTATGTTGGCTCTCCGAACCGGACGACGGACTTCACCGTCAACGTATTCGACGAGGAGGGAGAGGCAACTTCTCAAACGCTGACCGTCTTCGTCCGAGATACGCCGGCAAACGTGGCGCCGACACTGACAATCGACGACAATGCCGAGCACTTCGTGGTTTCGGACAACGGTCAGGGCAGTGCCGGCGCCGTCAATCCCTTCATTGGCCTCGATCTCGGAGACAGCGAGAACGATGTGATCGTCTTGACGGTCACATTCCGTGCCGCGAATGGAACCCTCGGGGACGTCACCTCGGTTCCTGGTGTGGTGGATGTCTGGGTCTCCGACCCTAACGCAGAGTTCGTGGCCTATTCCTTCAAGGGCCGGCAGAGCGACCTCGAAGCCTTCCTCGGCAGCGTCACATTCGACGCATCCAATGACTCGGCCGCCGGCGGGATCGTCACGACGACGTTCAGCTTCGCTCTGACCGACGGTCTCCATCCTCTCGCCAACGCACCGGAGGCGGTGACGGTGGTGACGGAATCGAGCACGAACGGACGCCCCGTTCTGTTCATCGCGCCGGATACGAGAACGACCGATGCAACGGACGACGGTATGGCCGTCCATCCGTTCCGGGGCGTGGACCTGGCGGATGCCGAGGACGACGATCTGGTCCTGACGGTCGCCTTCCGAGGTGCGGCGGATCAGCTTCAGGGCACCGGGTCGGTCACCGGAGTCCCGAATGCGGACGGCACTGTCTCCTTCACCTTCAGGGGCAAGGCGAGCTACCTTAAAGAAGTTCTGCACTACTTGTCTTTCAATCCTGAGAATGGATCTGCCGACAACGGAGCGGTTGACACTGTCTTCACGATCAGTGTGAGCGATCTCTCGCATCTGCCCGTGATCGATCATGTGACCGTGCACACGCAGAACGGCGACGATACCGGAAACGGGTGGCCTTCCATCGACATCTTCCCGGGGACGGAAACAACCGATGCAACCAGCGACGGGCCTGTCGTCTATCCCTTCCGCGGCGTCGACATCTCGGATCATGAGAACGACGTGCTTGTTCTGACGATCTCGTTCGAAGCAGCAACGGGGACATTGGCGGGAGACAATCTGCCCACGGCATGGACGCAGACGAATGGGATCCGGACCTATGTTCTCACGGGCACGGCGGACCAACTGGATGCCATTCTGCAGGGCTTGTCGTTCGATCCAACGGATGGCTTGACGGGAACGGATTCAATCACGACCGCATTCACGATGACGGTCCAGGACGCGACGCATACCCCAGCGTTCGGTCAGGTCTCTGTCGTGACAGCTCCTGGCGGCACGGGGGCCGCGAACGCTGCGCCGTCCATCGATGTCGCCCAGGGCTCTGAGACCACGTGGGCCACGGATAATGGCGCCGCCGTCTACCCGTTCCGCGGGTTCGACATCTCGGACGTGGACAACGATGTTCTCGTCCTCACCATCAGGGTCAGCGATGCGGCCGGCGAGCTCTCCGGCTTCAACGGGTGGCAGGTCACATCGTCGCTCGTGAACGGCATTCGGACCTACACCGTGAGCGGTTATGCCGACAGTCTGGACGAGCTGTTGCACAACCTGTCGTTCAATCCGACCGACGACTCGGCTGCGAATGCGCCGACAAGCGTGGACACGGTCTTCGAGATCTCGGTTCAGGACGCGACCCACGAGCCGGTTTCCAAGCAGGTAACCGTGTTCACCACCCATGGCACTGATCCGGTTCCGAACGCCGAGCCGAGCGTGACGTTCTTCCCTGGAACGCAGGTCACGGCGGCCACCGATGATGGACCTGCCGTTGCGCCGTTCCGCGGCATCGATCTGACGGACACGGACGGCGATACTCTGATCGTCAAGATCTCCTTCAACGGTGCCCTGGGAGAGCTGACCGGCTACGACGCAAATGATCCCAGCGTGCAGGTCCGGACCTCGGGCGGTATCGTGACGATCACTTTCGCAGGGACGGCGGATGCGCTGGACGGCATCCTCCAGGTTCTCCTCTACAACCCGGCTCACTACGATCCCGCCAATCCGATCGACGGCCTGATCGGCCCGCACGTGTTCACGATCTCGGTCCAGGATCAATATCATGATCCGGTCATCACCTCCGCTACGGTGAACACGGCCGATGGAGGAGCCGAGGACGTGAATCATGCGCCGGCCGTTCCCGGCTGGTCGGACGATGCCGTATCGAAGGCAATTGACGAGACGGCTGTCGTCGGCTCCGAGGTGGGTACCCTGCGCGTCATTGACCAGGACGGCGATGACGTGATGGTGGGCTTCTGGTATGATAACGCCTTGCATCAGGTGAGCCAGGACAACCGGTTCCAGATCGTCGGTGGTGTTGTCAAAGTACTCGATGCCTCCGTCGATGCGGATATACCCGATCTTCCATATCTGGTCCGGGCTGTGGACAGCCGCGGGGCCTTCACCGAGACGACAATCCACATCGCGATCACGGACACGGGCAGCAACCAGGCGCCCGTTGTCGACGGCGTCAACAATGGCGCCGGACCGGCGGTCACGACAATCGGCTTCGACGAATCGGTCCTGGGCGGCGGATTCGTGGCGCAGATCGTCGCCCATGACGATGGTAACCCGGGCGATCTCGTCTACTTCATGGACGATCAGAGCGGCCTGTTCGACATCGACCAGGCGACGGGCCGGATTGCCCTCCGTGCAGGCCTCGACTACGAGGCGCTGGCTCAACACAGCTGGACCGTCACCGTTTGGACGAAGGACCGTAACGGTCAGGCGAGCGGACTTGAATCCGCCCATGTGGACATCACGCTCAACCTGCAGGACGTGAACGAGGCGCCGACGGAAGTGACCTTCGGGGCGTTTACGCCGCTCCGGGTCGGTGATTCGGACGACATGGGTCTCGTACTCGTCGGATCCAACGATCCTGACGTGCTGAACGATCAGTTCCGGATCAATCACTACAAGTTCCTGGTGAATGGTAACCTGAGCCTGACGAGCGCGGACGGTCTGTTCGAGATCGATGAGGTCTCCGGACAAGTGCGTTTGACCCGTGCGCTCGTCGACACGGATGCGAACACGACCCACACGTTCAGAATCGTGGCTTACGACGCAGCTCATCCCGAGCTTCAGGCGGTATCTGAGGTGCAGACCGTGACGGTGTCGCCAGCAGGCACCGGCACGCCGTTGGCGCCAACACTATCCAATATCTTTATCGATGAAATGTCCGACGGAGGAACGCTGATCGGTGATCTGTCTTCACCCGGAGCGGTGGGTTTCGAACTCACCGATCCAAGCGGCTTGTTCGAAATCGTAGGAGATGTAGCAAGCGGATTTAAGGTCGCACTTAAGCAGGGAGTTCAGCTTCTCGATTTTGAGCAGAGTCCCAACACTTTCGACATTAGCATCAAGGCAAGTGACGGAACTGTGCTGTCGGAGGCGGCGACATTCACGATTGCTGTGGTGAATCAGATTCTCGAGATCACAGCTGGATCAGGCGGCAATGATCTGATCATCGCCGGAAACGAGAATGACAACCTCGCCGGTGGCCTGGGGGATGACACGCTCTATGGCGGAAACGGCAACGACATCTTGCAAGGTGGTGCTGGCCACGACGTGTTCGTCTTCGACACGAATCCGAACACGCAGACCAACAAGGACACGATCAGGGACTTCACCGTCACCGGCCCCTCCTCGGATATGATCTGGTTGTCGAAGGGCGTCTTTGCTGGCTTGACAGCCAGTGCGATAGGAGGTGCCTTGGATGTGTCGGAGTTCGCCATTGGCTCCAAGGCCGCCGACAGGTTCGACCGGATCATCTACAACAAGATTACCGGAGCACTCTGGTACGATCCTGATGGAAGCCTGTTCCGACCGGCGATCCAAATCGCTCAGCTGTCTCCCCAACTAAATCTGACCAAGGATCACTTCCTGATCATCCCATAGGCATCGCCGGGGCGTACTGCCGTGAGTTCGCCCCGGTATCGGACGGCTCGTCTTTTACGGAGCGAGCGTGTTCTGCGGAGCAGTTGCCCGGTTCCCGTCAACAGTTGTCCAGCGCTTGACCTTCGTTACGAGATTACGTTACAAAAAACCCATCTTTTTAAACTCATCCTTGGACTCGGGAGAAGAACAATGGCAATTCTGAATTGGAACGCGGGGCCTGGCGGCACCAATAACAGTCCCACGAACAACAAAATCGTTATCTTCCCCGAGAACCAGCAAACCGATGTTCTTATCGGTACCGTCACGACCTATGACTCTACGCTGACCTACCGTTGGAAGAAGGTCGGCGGTGTCGATCAGAATCAGGGTGGCCGTTACCGGTTCGCAATTGAGAATGGTCAAATCAAGATCTATGTCGCCTCAGGCGGCCCAGCCATGTTTGACTACGATGGTCAGTTTCCCTTTCACAGTATTCAGATCGAGGGTGTGAACGGCTCCGGAGCAGTCATCGATCTCGGTCAGTTCACGATCAATCTCACGGACGTGGCCGAACCGTCGACGGACATTCTCACGGTTGTGCCAAGTGACGGCTATGATCAGCCGGCATCAATGACGATTCAGGAAGGTCAGGCCGGCGCTCTCGCCGGCATGTTCGGCGTTGATCAGGACGAGGGCGGAAACCAAGGCTACAGCAATACCTTCCAACTGGACAACACGGTCGCCAACAACGCGAATGAGTTGTTCTCAATCGCGCAGAACGCTGACGGTGTCTATGTCCTGAGCGCGAGCAATCAGCTGGACTGGGACAGTTATGGCCAGCCGGGCAGCAAACTCAGGTCGGATGATGGCGGTACGACGCGTTACTACATCGTGGGTGTCAAGACGACGGATGCCGGAAACCAGACCTTCACAAAGGCTATGAAGGTCTTCGTTACTAATAACCCGGTAGACGACGTGGCGCTGCCGACGATCACGGCGACGGCGGCGACGGTGAATGCGGAATCGACGGGCACGGTCTATGCGACGCCGTTCAACGGCAACCTGTCGGTGAGCTACGGCAACACCACCGACCAGCTGACGGTGGAGGTGTCGTTCCCGGCGGGCAACGGCGCGTTCCAGGGCCAGACGGCCGGGGGCGACGCGACCACCAAGATCTACAGCTTCACGGGCACCCTGACCCAGGTCAACACCTGGCTGGCGGGGCTGCAGTTCAACCCGGCGGACAGCTATACCGGCG